>CAZEZJ010000461.1:0-4068 GCA_964516695.1 uncultured Blastocatellaceae bacterium | reverse complement strand
CCCGCGGGCCTCGTCTATTATCCGAACCTTTTTCATTATCTACACGTCGCGATGGAGGAGTTTTTCGCGGCGCGTTGCGGCATTAGCTATGACAAGTTGATGGCTGATGAGCGCATTGGTTTTCCGACCGTCAATGCGCAGGCGGAGTTTTTGTTGCCGCTGGTTTATGGAGACGAAGCCGTGGTCGAGGTGTCTGTGTCGAGCGTGGGCCGCAGTTCCGCTACGTTTGATTACAGCTTGCGGCGCTTGAGCGATAATGCGTTGTGCGCGCGCGCGCGGCTGGTACACGTTGCCATGAACTTGGACGAACGCCGCGCCGTCGCAATCGCTGACCGCTATCGCCGCGCTTTCAACGAGAGCACAAGTTAAGCGCGGCACACGCCAAACGAAGCGCGGGAAAATTCGTCGCTCTCTTTCCTCAACATATTTTTTGGAAATCCTCTTGCAATAGCTCTTTCTTAAGAATGCAACATTAGGAATTTGATGAACGGAGAGTAAGCCCCGTGAGAAAACTATTTCTGTCTTTTGCCGCCCTGTTAATGCTCGGACTTCCAACCATCGCTTCCGCCGAGGTGCTGACTTTTACGGCCCCGGTGACAGCCGCCAACCAAGGTAGCGGAGGCCCCGGCCAAGTTGATTTAGACCACCACAGCGCCTACTCTTGGCGCATTGACAACGTTAATCTCGCGGGCAAGAGCATCATCAGCGCGAAGATTACTTTTAAGAGCATTAGCAACTGGGACACGAACGCTAACAAGTTGTTCGTCCACCTGCTCGATACGGCGAAGAATTCGGGCATCAGGTCGTTTACGGACGCCACCGGCTCGCCCGTTCCGTCGAGCCAGATTCAAGACAACTTCGCGGGGAGCCTCTACAACAGTAACCCCCTCGTTAATCCCGGCACCGGAAACATCAAGCTCTTCGAGCAGTCGTTCGGTTACACCAACGGTCGAAGCTTCAACCAAGTCCCTGATTTCGTTTACAACTTCACCGCCGCTCAATTGCAAACCCTGAGCGTCTTCTTTCTCAACGGCAGCAACATCGCCTTCGGCTTCGACCCCGATTGCCACTACTGGAACAACGGCATCGTCTTCGAGATTGTGACTGCGCCCAATAACCCCGTTCCTGAGCCTGCGACGATGACGCTGCTCGGAACCGGACTGGCTGGCCTCTATTATCGTCGCCGTCGCCAGCAGCGCGCCAAGACCGAAGCAGCTTCTTAACATTCCTCCTGCTTGTGCAAACAATTTAATCGGCGCGGGTGAAAGTGCTCCTACCCGCGCCGAATTTTTTTGTGTCCGAATGGGCTTATGAACTTGTAGCTAATCGCGCAGGCGTTGGGCGAGGCGGCGGATAACGCTGGCGGCGATGGCCGGATCATTGTTGAGCGCTTCGCGGAAAGCGTTGCCGTTCAAGCGCAAAGCCCGCACGCCGCTCGCTCCCGCAATCACCGTCGCTGAACGCGGAGCGGGGTCGAGCACCGCCATTTCACCGATGAACCCGCCCGCTTTCTCTACAGAGAGGTGTTCCTGCTGCCCGTCTTCCTCGCGGAAAATTTCCGCCTCACCGCTCAACAGGATAAAGACTTCGTCACCGAATTCGCCTTCAACGCACAGAGCCTTGCCCGGCGCGTACTCGCCCTCCACGCTGGCCCGCGCCAATTCAGCCAAACTCTCAGGCCCCAGCGTGGCGAAGATTGGAGCGGAACGAAGCGCAATCATCTTTTCGACTGTGATGAGGCCAGGATGAGAGCCAACCTCCGGGCCTTCGCGGCCCGCGCGCTCTTTCAAGTGTAGCGCCGTCTCGCGCACAACCTCGTGCTCGTCGGCAATCAAGCGCGCGAGCGTCTGTTCGTCAACCGCGCCGCGCTCGCTCAAGGAATAGAGCGCGATGGCGCGGATATACGGGTCAACGCTGTGAGTGCGTGCGCGCAAGGTATCGGAGAGCGTCGGCCAAGAGGCTTCGATGGAAGCGGTCTCGCGCTGGGCCGCCAGCAGGCGCTCGGCAATTGACGGCGGAACAGCTT
The DNA here is from genome assembly GCA_964516695.1 of uncultured Blastocatellaceae bacterium. Classification (GTDB taxonomy): domain Bacteria; phylum Acidobacteriota; class Blastocatellia; order Pyrinomonadales; family Pyrinomonadaceae; genus DASVTR01. Next base: position 2,042 of record CAZEZJ010000461.1, on the reverse strand, counting down.
GCCGTAGTTGCTCAATAACGGATTCGCGCTGCGACTGCTCGGGGCTGGTCAGCGCTTCTCGCATCAAGCGGCTCGTTTCATCGTCAGGCGTGAAACTCAAGCCGCGCATCAAGCGAACGATGGCGCGCGAACGCCGACGCTGTAGCAGGACGATGAGAAAATCATGCGTCGGCTTGTGTTCCATTCCGAGCGCTTGAATGGCCTGCGCGGCGCGTTCGATAGTCCTGACCTCCTCCATCAGCCGTCCGGCCATTCCCTGGTCGCCGCCGAGCAGGTTGTCCAAAATAGCCGCGTGCTCCTCCTTCGTCACGCGATACTCCGCGCGCAAATTCATAATCAGCGTGTCGTCAACAGCGCCCTCGCCTGCCAGCGCGCGCTCCAGATAGCGTCCGAGCGCACGCTCGTAGGTTTCCAGTTGCAGACGTTTTTCAGCGGAAATCTGCTTCGACGGGTCTGAAATAAGAGCGCGCTCCTCTTCGGCCAGCGAGGCCATCACCTTTTCGTGGTCGGCCTTCTTAATCTGCAACTGGTTGCGCAAGTTTTCCAGCAGGTGTACTTCCTGACGCGTCACGAAACCGTTAGCCAAGGTTTCGCGCACGGCGTCCTTGTAAACTTCCAAGACCTTCTCTGTGCCGCGCGCGCTCTCGCGTGTGCGGATGGTGTGAATCAGGAAAGCCTCGCGCAAATCTTTGGGCGGCTGCATGTCAGTCCATTCCCAGCGCTTGATGATATTGCGCGCGAGAGTTTCTTCGGCAAACGTCTTTTGGTTGCGACGCAGGCGGCGCGCCAGAAAATAGGTGGCTGTGAGGACGACGACCGCGAAGAAAACGTGCGGCACGACCCAAGGGAAATACTTATAGAGCGAGGGCGCGCCCGCGAACGTGTAAAAGATAGTGAAGGCGGCGAAGGCCGCGAGCGAAAACGTCACATGGCGCACGCGCCCCGCATCGGTCTCCGAATCGCGGCGACGCAAGAATTTTCCGACTCCCCTTTCCATCAGCGAGAACAGTAGATAACTCGCCAGCCCGCAAGCGGCGAGCGTCAGGATTGAAGCGACGGCGCGCGGAACAACGGGGAGGAAAAAGAAGCCAGCCGTGGTTGCGTCACGTCCGAGCGAAAACGCGTGGTGCATCAGCATCGGCTCGTTGACCCACGCGCCGCCGAAGTAGTAGTCCCACGTGCCGGATTGCAAGTAGTAGTAGAAGTAAAAGCCGAAGACCAGGCCGGGGAAAGCGAAGTAGGCAAACTTTTTCGGCTGCGAGTCAATCTCTTTCCAGTAGCCGTTCTCCTCGTTGATGTCGGGGCAGAATTTTTTGCAGGCCGTGCATTTGGCGCATTGCGAGTTGCGCGTTTCTCTGAGGCCGTGAGGCTCCGTGTAAATCTTTTCGATGAAAGAGACCGGACAGATGTAGTTGCACCAGGTCTTCCCCGTATAGAACGCGCCGAAGATGAGCGCTGCCAAAGAGAGCAGGACGAAGAAGGCCGTAATCGCGTGGCCGTCGCCGTTTGTGGCAATCAAGCGCAGCCAGAGCGAGAAGAGGAAGATGGAAAATGAAATGTAGTAGTAATTGGCTTCTGTCCAAGCGGAAGCCTTCTTTGTGCCGGGGCGGCGCAGGCGCACCGGAATCTGCGCGAAGAACGCGAGCGGGCAGATGCGCCGCCAACGATGATAACCGACCAGCACGATAAAGAGCGGCAAGGAGGCGACGGCCATCGTCCAGACGACGCGGCCCGCCAAGTTCTGCGTCAGGTGCGCGAAGACGGGAATCGCGACGAAGATGACGAGCGCCACCCACTTGAGCGGTTCGACCCACCGCTCGACATTAGGCTCCGCGTCGGCTTTAGCGGACGCATGGGCAGCACGCGCCGTCTGCTTTGCCGGGGCAGTCGGCGTCGCGGGCAATTTGGGTGATGCAACAGCCATATGATTCGCTGGCGAATTTTGGTTTTGAGTTTTGCCGGCCTTAGAAGATGAATCCAGATTTCGCCTTTAAGGTTAAAGTCTAACGGTTTCTCTCGTTAATTTGAAGTCCGTAAGATTG
>CAZEZJ010000460.1:0-4072 GCA_964516695.1 uncultured Blastocatellaceae bacterium | reverse complement strand
GTTCGCAGTAGCTTCGACCGGCAGGTTCGGAAGAGTGTGGGGCGGCGTCATGGCCCTACTGATCTTACGAAAGGCTAAAGCTCAGACACGAACTAAGGCTAAACCTGTCGCCGTTCTTCTAATTATCAGGCACCGGGCGAGCGTAGAGTCCAAACAGAAAAGCCACGCTGCTTCAGCCTAAGCCATTGAGGAAAGCGATTAGCGGGGAGACAATGTTATGAGAGGCTTAAATAGACACATTAAATTAACGAATAATTCCTTCCTGCGCAGGGCCGCTCGTCCGCTAGCTGTTGCTTTGCTTATTGCACTGGTGCTGCAAACGATTATTGTCTTCCGCGTGTATAAACAGGCGGATGCGTATCTGCAAGAGAACGACCCGCGCAAACTGCAAAACCGCTCTGAAACTATATTCTATTTCTCGCCTTGGCAGATCCAGCTCGGAAGCGCGATCAGTCGCGAGGAAGTGGTCGCGCATCTGGACGAGATCGCCTATCAAGTAAGTGACGAGAATATTCCGGCGAGCTACTCGGTTAGCGGTAAGACGTTGAGAATCAACTCTCGATTGCCGCGACTTTTCCCGGATGCTGTCTTAACTTTTGACAATAGGCGCGTGGCGTCCATCAGGGTTAATAACCAGCCTGTCGAGCAGCTTCTGATCGAACCGCTACAGTTGCAAAATGCCGTCGATTACGTGAACGACGACAGTTCGCTTAAAAAAGACTTACGCATCCGCCGCGTCGTTTTGCAGCCGGGGAGCATTCCCGCGCTCGTCGTTGAAGCGCTGACCAGCGCCGAGGACAGAAGGTTTCCCTATCACCACGGCGTGAACTGGCTTTCCGCGACCTTGCGCCCGATCCTCTCCTTCGGCAACCAGGGCGGAAGCTCCTTAACGCAGCAGCTAATTAAAAATAATGTGATTCAAGGGGCGAAGGACGCGTTCTGGCAGACCGGCATTGACAGCTTCGATAAGAGGTTCTCGAAGTTCGAGCGGAAGTTCGCCGAGCCATTTTTGGCTTTGAAAGCCGAGCAGATGATGTCGAAAGATGAGATACTCGCCGCGTATATGTCCATGAATTACATGGGCACCGTGGGCGGCGTGGACCTGCAAGGGTTCATGGCCGCGAGCAATGAGTATTTTGACACGAGTTTGTTCGAGCTGTCGGATGCTAGTAACCCCGTTAGTTTATCCCGCGCCGCGACACTCGCAGGGATGGTTCAGGGGCCGGCAGCCTACTTGAAGTATGTTCGCAACGGCGAGAAGTGTGGCGAGAATGAAAAGACCTGTCTCAATCTTAAGAGCCGCAGGAACGCAGTTTTGGATCTGATGCACGCCAACTTCCCAGAAAAATACACGACCGGCTTGATCGAACGGGCGAAGGCCGAGCCCCTCGGGTTCGTGTTCGCAAGCACCAAGCGAAGGGAGCGGCCCATCGAAGCAGACAGCCGCATTTTTATCCAATACGCGATGACTGAAGGCAACCTACCGACGGAGCTGCAAAAGCTCCGCGGCGAAGAGGGTGAGGTAAGAATAATCACTTCGCTCGATCCTCGGATGCAGAAAGCGGCCGTCGAAGCGGTGAGAGATGCACTTCAGAAACTCCAGCCGAAGATTGATAAAGCCTACCGCAATCAGAGGGCATTAAATGATGCTAAGTTCGCCCAAGCGGAAGAGCGGTGTCGCCAGCGGAATGCCGGAAATGAAAGAGCCTGCGACAATCTGTTCAAGGCGCAGGCCGCGCTGATCGCCATTGATGCTCAAACTGGCGAGATTCTGGCGATGACAGGCACTGATGTTAACTCCAGGCGTTCTCCCGGAAGTTTGATAAAGCCCTTCTTTTATCTAAAGGCTATTGAAAGCGGATCGTTTAAAGGAGCACCCTTCACGGCGGCAACCTTCCTTGATAAGAATGCCGATCTTAACTTGCTCTCGGAGTACTGCGCCGAGCCGGACAACTTAGGAGGGAGTGGGAGCACGCGGGAGGAACTCGCTCACAGTTGGAACTTCGGTGCCTGCATCGCCGCGCAATCAGCCGGCCTCCCAACAGACTTGGTCGGCAGGATCACCAACTCGAAGCCGGAACACAAACTAATGGCAGCGCTCGGCGGCACGAGCGGGTCGGAGGCCACGCTGTTGGATATGGTGCAGGCCTACAGCTATTTCCCGAATAACGGAAGGATGGCGCGGGTTACTGCGTACAAATCAGCCTATCAGTCGAATGACAGTACGGAAAACAGGATTGATTTCACTCGACGGCTGCCGCAAGTAAGTCTCGACCCGGCTGCGACGTTCGTGACTACACAGATGATGGAGTCCGTTGTGGAAGAGGGGACGGGTGCCAACTTCCGGTCATTGGCGAACCTCCCGGTGACCGTCCAAGTGGCGGGGAAATCCGGTTCGGGCATGGTCGCTGATTTGTGGTGGGTGAGTTTCACGCCGCGTATCGTCGTGGGGGTCTGGGTCGGCATGGGCGAGAATCTGCCCGAGCTGCGGATGGCGGATGGCTTCACGGGTGGTAAGGTTAGTGCGCCGATTGCCGCCGCGTTCATGCGATCCGTTGATCAATACCATCCCGAGCTATTGAAGGGCCAATTCGCGCAACCCGAGAACGTCGTCGTCCGAAGGATTGATCCGAGAAGGGGCTGTCTGGTGAAAAGCGGAGGCAAGGAAGAATTCTTTGTCGTCGGGCGAGAGCCGAGACAATGCAATTAAGGGAGAACAGATACTACCAATGTACAAATCCAGTTAAGTTATCAGGGAAGTAAAGATGTGACTGTAATCGCGCCACACGGCTACCGAAAGCCGCGTGGCTTTTTTCGTCACTGTATGCATAAAAATGTTCTGTGCGAGGAATGCCTTAACTGTAATGGCCGAGTTCGTCGGCCGCCAAAGCGGATAGCACTGGCAACTGCTGGTAAGTGACACTCAGCAATGAATAACCTTAGATAGTATGAGACAAATCAGGAAAGGTAGACAACATCCGTAATGAGCAGTAACGAAACCACACTTGGCAACGTACCAGTTGGCAATACCTACGTGGTTTCGAAGACCATCTATGTGCCCACAAGACCGAGTGAAACGGCACTTATCAGCTTCGAGATCGTGGCGGTGCCCCTTGATGATAGCGCGGTTGACGAGGACGAATCACAAATGGAAGATCAGTGGTTGTTGTGGCTGATCGCGGTAATCTATTTAGCTCTTGTCCTCGCGCTGTATTATGGAGTGTATGTTGTTTTGAACGCGATTTCTTCCTTGGGCGGAGCCACGACGAGCACTATTCACTGACCTTGTTAGCGAAGTAAGGTGAGATATGGGTTGCGACTACTTCTGGGATGCGCGTGAGCCCGACGTAGTCAAACAGAGGCGCGCCGCCATGTTCATTCAGTCGTGGGCAGAGAGGAAGGGGTTGAAATACGTCACTTACAACGGCGAGGTCAAAGGCTATTTCTTGGACGAAGGCCGGGGGTTGGTGGGTCTGAAAAATATCCAGACCGTTACGCGGAAGACGTCGCTCGAATTAGTCGGTATCGCAGTCGATGGCTTGCATGAGTTCTCCTTCGTCTTCAACAATTCGGAAGCATCGGCTGATAACCCTTACGAAAATTCGTGATTTCGAGGGTGAATACTCATATCTAAAGACTTACTTTGATGTTGGCGGGGATAAGACTTCTGAGACGATCGGGTTTTACAAGGAAGGTGGTTACACTCGGATGATCGGGGAAGGGATCAAAGGCGTTGCCCTCTTCTTGTACACGCTCAAGCGCCGATATTTGTCAGGGCTCAATGTCGGCGACGATTACAACATCTTTGACGAAATATGGGCCAAGCAGCCAGAGGTGCCCAGAGGATTGGAGGAAGACCGTGTGGTCATCCAAGATATAAAATTGAAGTGGGCAGTCGGCTATTAAGCTGTTGCCTCGATATGCCTACCATTCAGAGGAGAAGTTAGTGAAACTAAAGATTTGCCAAGCCGGGGAGCAGGTGCTCAGGCAGGCTGCTCGTCAGCTTTCGCTTGATGAAATTAAGAGCCCTGCGATCCAGCAGCTCATCGAGTTGATGCGGGAGACAATGAGG
>CAZEZJ010000459.1:0-4085 GCA_964516695.1 uncultured Blastocatellaceae bacterium | reverse complement strand
CTTCGAGGAGTTTGTCCGCGCGCAGATGGCGAAGGATAAGATACCGGGGCTGACAATTGGATTCACAAAAGGTGATTACACGTGGGTCAAAGGTTTCGGATATGCCGACCTTGAAAACAAACTGCCCGCCACAGACGCTTCCGTCTATCGCTTGGCATCCATTACCAAGATGATGACGGGCGCTGCCATCGTTCAACTGGCGGAGAAAGGCAAGCTTAACCTCGACGCCGAAATTCAAACCTATGTGCCGTACTACCCGAAACAGAAATGGCCCGTGACCGTGCGCCAACTGCTCGTGCATCTGGGCGGCGGGCAAGTCGGCTCCGGCCTCAGCGCTGAATATTTGACGCCGCGCGAAGTCGTCGCACGCATCAGTAAATACCCGATTACGAAAGAGCCGGGCGTCCAGTTTGACTATCAAACGAGCGGCTACAATTTGCTCGGCGCGGCCATCGAAGAAGTCTCAGGGCAATCGTTTGGTAACTACCTGCGCGAAAATCTCTTCCTGCCGCTCGGCATGAAGGAGACGCGGATGGATTCTGTGACAGACTTGATTCCGAACCGCGTGCGCGGCTACGGGCTAGTCAACGGCGAAGTCAAAAACGCACAGTTCATTGATGTCAGCTCACGCTTTGGCGGCGGCGGTCTGATTGGAACCGTGCCGGACTTGCTGCGTTGGCCCACAGCCATCCGGTCGGGAAAAGTCTTGACGAAGGAATCTATTGCCGAGATGCTCGCGCCGGTGGCGACCAAAGGCGGGCGCTACACGGGGCTTGGCGACGGCGATTGGTACTACACGCTCGGCTGGCTCGTGTTTCCACTCAACGGAAACTACGTCGTGCAAAACTCCGGCAGCCAGAAGGGAACCGATACCTCGCTCTACCACTTTCCGGCGAAGAATCTAACGATAGCCTACGCTTGCAATCTTGAGCTTGCGCCTCAAGAAAAATATATTCGTCGTTTGTACGAACTGCTGACGGATGAGCCATGGGCCATCAACGTCTACGCCAGAGATAAGTTGAACGAACCTATCGTGAAAGCGATGACGAGCGCGTTCAATTACGGCTCACTCTATTTCGAGCAGCATCAGCAACCCGTCACCATTGAGCGGCAGCAACTAGCCAGCGCGTTCAGCCATTTTAAGCAAGCCCTCAATCGTGAAGCCGTGCGGGCTGACTATCAAAAGGCGGAGCGCGCCGCGAGCGACGGGCGGCATCCTGTCGCGGGCATTCCCTTCATCAAGATGGGCGCTTACATGGCCGCGAAGCTCAAGGAGAAGTATGGCGCGGAGCGCTTCGATGTTTATCACAAGGGGGGAGCGATTCCATTCTTCGCAGACTACGTGGAGATGTACAAAGCGGATTCAAAGCACCCGAAGGAATTGCGCTTCGACGCGGCGTTTGAAAAGCTGTTGGCGAGATGGAATCAGGATTGGACGCGCACGTGGAACGACTATACGCGTCGTCTGCGCCTGACGCGTGAGACTGATTTCGCGGTCGTCGGTGAAAGACTCAAAAAGGAGTTTGCGGGCGCTGAAGTCTATCCCGATTTCACGAAGGACATCCAGCCGATTCAAACAGGGACGGTCGCTTTAAGCGCCGGAAAGTTGGGCGTTGAGCTTTACCCGCGCTCCGATGAACTCAATTTCAACTGGGGCTTTTTTATCGTCTTGACAGAAGGCTCTGAAGAAGGGCGCGCGATGTTCGCCAAAATCATCGGAGCGCCCGAACCCGCGCTCCGTTATTTCAGGCAAGCAATGGAAGCCAACCCGAATGGTCCGGCGCGCGCCAAAACTTTTCTCGACATCACGCGTAATTGGGTGGGCAGACCCGAAATGCAGGGACGCGGACTCGCGCTCATAAAAATCGCGGTTGACCTGCATCCGAAAGAGGCCGCGCTTTATGAACGTCTGGGCGATTTTCTGGTCAGGACAGGACAGCAAACGGAGGCCGTCGAGGCTTACCGCAAAGCGCTCGCGCTTGACCCAACGCTCGCCGGAGGCACAGGTGTTGAAGACTTCATCGCGCGCCGCACGCTGCTGCCTTCGCCAACGGGAAACACGACCTTCAAGCTGACGGGCCACGCCAACGCGAAACGGGTCGCGCTGGCCGGAACCTTCAACAACTGGAATCCGACGCTGACGCTTTTCACCAAAGAAGCGGACGGCTGGGTCTGCCGCGTTGAATTGCCGCCGGGGAAGTATCAATATAAGTTTGTCGTTAACAATGATTGGATACTCGACCCAAACAATCCCTTGACGGAAGATGACGAGAAGGGAAATAAGAATTCGTTGCTCGTCGTGGTGGCTAAATAAGAGGGCCGAAGCGACAGCTTGATGTATGATGCTCAGCAAGCAAAGGGGAGGCGGGAGACGATAAAGGGTTCGGAGTGAGCGTTCAGTTCGTTATCCTTTGTCTTGTCTAAACTGTCCATCGCTGTTAATCGCTGGCAACGCCTTTGGTTGATTGGCAAGTTTCATTGGATGCTTTTCGTGGGATTAATATGAACGGCGAACTCGGCAACTTACGTCCGGCGCTCAAAGGGGGCTTGCTCTTTGGCGTTTGGACGCTGTTCGCGTTGTTCTTCGTCGGCCAGTCATACCTGCAAAGCGCTTACATGGGAAGGCCCATCCCCTGGGGGCGCACGCTCGCCGTCTGGCTGCTGTGCTCGTATCTCTGGGCGCTGTTGACGCCGCCGATTATCTGGCTGGCGCGTCGTTTCCCCATCGAGCGCGGCAGCTATTTGAGAAACTTGCTGGTGCATCTGTTTGCGGGCACCGGTTTGTCGCTGCTGCAACTCGGCAGCTACGTCCTTTTGAACCAATGGCTGCTCGGTGATGCGGCCCGACCATTTTCGTTGCTGCAATCATTTCGCGGCCTCTTCGTCGCGGAGTTTCACGCCAGCCTGCTAATCTACTGGTCGCTCGTGGGCTTGAGCCACGCCTACGATTATTATCGCCGCTACCGCGAACGCGAGCGCCGCGCCGCGCAACTCGAACTCGAAGCCGCGCAATTGGAGACGCAGTTGGCCCAAGCGCAACTGGGCGCGCTCAAAATGCAACTGCATCCGCACTTTCTCTTCAACACGCTGAACACTATCTCCGTGCTGATGCAGGAAGACGTTGAGGCCGCTAACCGGATGCTGGTTCGTTTGAGCGAGTTGTTGCGCCTTACGCTGCGAAACACTGACGCGCACGAAGTCTCGCTCAAGCAAGAACTGGAATTTCTGCGCGGCTATCTGGAGATTGAGCAGACGCGTTTTCAAGACCGCCTGCGCGTCGTTTGGCAAGTCGCTCCCGATACGCTCGACGCGCAAGTGCCCAATCTCCTGCTGCAACCCTTAGTCGAGAACGCGATTCGCCACGGCATTGCGCCGCGCCGCAGCGCAGGCACAATCGAGATTCGCGCCGAGCGGCAGAACGGCACAGTCGAACTACGTGTGTGCGACGACGGCGCGGGCCTGAGTGGTGAGTCGAAGCAGAACACCGACGGCATTGGCCTCGCCAACACGAAGGCGCGCCTCAAACAGCTTTACGGCGACCAGCATCGCTTTCATCTCTCGCCGGCCGACGGCGGCGGCCTCATGGTGACGGTCACGATTCCCTTTCATACCCGAGCGAAGGCTAACGGAGAGCAGCCAGGTGTTAAAGATTCGCGCCTTGATAGTTGACGACGAGCCTCTCGCGCGCCGTGGCATTCGTCTTTCCCTGCGTGGAGAAAAAGACGTTGAGATAATCGGCGAGTGTGGCGACGGGCGCGAAGCGCTCCAGGCCATCAGGGAGCAGCGGCCCGACCTTGTCTTCCTAGACGTGCAGATGCCTCTGCTCGACGGCTTCGGCGTCGTCAAAGCGCTCGACTATGAAAACCTTCCGGCCATCGTCTTCGTCACGGCCTACGACGAGCACGCCATCCGTGCCTTCGAGGCGGGCGCGCTCGATTATCTGCTCAAGCCCTTTGAGCGCGAGCGATTTCAGAAGACGCTGGCCCGCGCGCGCCGTCAACTTCTCAGCCCAGACCGGAGCGACCTCAATCGCCGCCTCGGTGCGCTGCTCGACAGCCTGAAACCTGACAGCAAAGAGACAAAGC
>CAZEZJ010000458.1:0-4091 GCA_964516695.1 uncultured Blastocatellaceae bacterium | reverse complement strand
GACCTCTGGTCAACCCAGTTGGTTGTGCTCTCGGCTTGTGAAACCGGGGTCGGAGAAATCAGAAACGGAGAGGGCGTTTACGGGCTGCGCCGCGCGCTCGTGTTGGCTGGCGCGGAGAGCGAGTTGATGAGCTTGTGGCAGGTCAGCGACCGTGCGACGCGCGAGTTGATGGTCGAGTATTACAAGCGGCTGCAAAAGGGAGAGGGTCGCACCGCAGCGCTACGTCAGGTGCAACTCCGAATGCGCGCTCGCCGGACGACCGCGCATCCTTACTACTGGGCCAGCTTCATTCCCGTCGGAGATTGGCGAAGCCTCAAGGGTTTCGCCGCCCCGCAAAAAGCAGACCGCAGAAGTAAACGCGCGCTTCGTTGAAGATGAGTAGAGGTTTAATCTTTGGTCGCTCTTTCTACTGGACTTGAAGGAGCGGCGACTAAAATAATAGAGCTGGCGAAGATTGAATCAGTGTCGGAGGGAATGACACTTCTTCAACCTTCGCCAGCTCTTCCCAGAGGAGCCCACCTACCTGTTTGGCTAAACGTCTTAACGAGTGGAAAGTTTCAAAAAATTTACTTAGGCGGCGCGGGCGCTCGGGACGTGGCGCTGGTGTGCGAGTTGGTCCCATAAATCCTGCGCCTCTTGATAGTATGGAAAGCGTTGCTCTTCGATGCGAAAGGCGTTTGTGTGATAGTAGCGGCGTCCTTTAATGATGCGTGAAGGATGCTTGATGTGAAGCATTTCATGGTAGAGCACATACTCCACAAACCAATCCGGGATGTCGTCTGCATCCAGCATCTTATTGATGACGATGGTGTCGTTGGCGGCGTGATGGCCCAGAATGCTACGAGTGCTGCGTTGCGACCAGGCTAGCGGCGGCTTCTGTAGCTTTCCATCGAAGAAGCGCCGGTTCAGGCGCACGAACATCCGGTCAAGGTCGTAGACGCGGCCACGCGCGGAAGGAGCAATCTTGCGTCCTTTGTTGCGGCGTGCGATATCCTCGTCGCGGAGAATTTGCGGAGAACAGGCATAGTCACGATAAATGCGCTCGTGCACTTCGGGCGTGCGTTTGGCGAGCAACTTGGCGACGAGAATGAATGCCAGCGCGCGATGAACGTCCGGCGGCGCATTCTTGAAAATGTCTGAAAGGCGCACGTACACGCGACCCGCACGCCGCCGGATAGTATGCTTCGAGCTTGAGTAAGGATAAAACCTAATGTCCATGTCAGGCACGGGGCGGTCGTGCGCGAGTTGGCCGAAGGCATCGCTAAAAAGTTTTTTCAGATAATCCTGTGACATCGGCGATTCTTTCAAACTTCGTTATGCCAGCCCTGCACCGTCCCTGCTTGAAGAGAAGAGCAGCAAAATGCGCGAGATTGACTTTCGCTTAGGCGCTCTGTCCACACTGAATCCGACTGTGGCCCCGCTGCGTGTGGGCCAACTCTCGTCATTTCCCGTGTGAGGGATATTACGGGCGCACGCCGAGGAGCGTCAACCAGTACTTTTTTGAGTGTCGCTAAGCCGTTGCAGCATCAGGAAATGAGCGATTGACCCGCAGATAGGCTGGTGGCGGGTCAGTTTCAGGGCCAACGTAAGTGTAGTGTTAACAGCCGTTTAAGTCTTATTTAGGCTGAAAGACGGCGCTTCAGGGCGGCTAACTATAAGAACGGCATCAGATTAAACTGGCTGCCGCGTGGGCTTTCCCAGAGGCCCGTCCTGTTCAAACAATGTTTGCGGGCCGATTCAACAATCCGTTATACTTCGAGCAGGCATGATTTGGCCGCAAAATGCCTGATTTCAGTGGCTTGATAAAGAATTCTTGACAGCTTGTAAGTTGCGGTGATATTCAATTTTAGTTAATCCAGGAAAAGCGCCCCAGCGCTACTTTGGATGAGACCGACCCCCTACGCGCGCCGCAGCCAGAGAACAAAATGGCCCGTCAAAGCTCCCATCCGTTAAACTTTCGGATACACATGCCTGATTCGCGTGGGCAAGCCGTGCTGGCTGCGATTATCAAAGAGCATCTGGTGACGGGCGAACCCGTCGGGTCGCGTATTATTTCAGACCGCTTCGCACATGCTTCCGGGTGGAGTTCGGCCACGATTCGCAACGTCATGGGCGAACTCGAAGAGGCGGGCCTCGTCGAGCAACCGCATACCTCCGCGGGCCGCATCCCGACAGACAAAGGTTATCGCTTTTACGTTGACCACATGCTTGGCGATACGCGGCTTTCGAAAGCAGACCTGGCGGCCATCAACGCCTTCCTGAAAATTTCACAAGACGACATCCACAATGCACCCGACCGTCTGATGGAGAAGACTTCGCAGGTGCTTTCAGCGCTCTCCGAAAATGTCGGCATCGTCGTCTCGCCTTCGCTGGCCGACAATCGCTTGCAGCACATAGAGTTTATGCAGTTGGCGGATCATCGCATCCTGGTCGTGCTGGTTTCCGCCCCGAACATCATCCACAACAAAATCATTCGGATTGACGAAAATCTGAGTCAGGAAGACCTTGAGCGCACGGCCCGTTATTTGAATACGGAGTTTGCCGGAAAGAGCTTGCTGGAGATTCGCGTGCAGATTGTGGAGATGATGCGCGAGGAAAAGGCGCTCTACGACAAACTGCTGCACAATGCTATCCTGCTCTGCAATCGTAGTCTGGAAGGCGAAGAGGCGACGACCGCCGACGTGTATGTTGACGGCGCATCGAATATTCTAACGAAGCCGGATTTCACAGACGCGGAAAGAATGCGCGAATTGTTTCGCACCTTCGAGGAGAAATCACGGCTCGTCAAGATACTGAACGAATGCGTGGCGCGCGACCACATTTTCCCGGGCGACGTGCAGGTCGTCATCGGGCGCGAAAACGCCGCGCCCTCGATGCAAAACTGCGCTTTGATTACCGCTCCCTATCGTCTCGGCTCCGGTGAAGCGGTCGGAACGCTCGGCGTCGTCGGCCCCGTGCGCATCGAGTATGAGCGGATGGTGGCTGTCGTCAACTACATGGCGCGGCTCATCGAGCGGATGCTGCGCGAGGAAACCGCTCCGAATTAGAGAGGAATGGCAGCCGGGCCGCGCGTGTTTTGGCTTCCGGCCCCGATGCTTAGAATCAAGGTGGGATAACCATGATGGCAGATAAAAAAAGAACAACGCCCAACCGCATCCCGATTCGCTTTGCGGACGAAGACTACGCTTCAACCGCCAAAACTGACAACTCCGAGACGCCGGAAGCAGAAACAAGCGACGCCGGCAATCTCTCGTCCGAAGAGATAGGTCGCGCTTCCAGCTATGAGGGTGAGACGGAAGTGCAGCAACGCATTAATCGCGGCGCGGAACAAGATGAAGCGGGCGGACGCGCAGACGACGCGGACGTAGCCGGAGGCCCGCCGCGCGATGAATTGCCTGAGCGACGCGAAGATAAAGACGAGGCCGGAACAACCAAGCAGGCCGCGCCAGCCCCAAACAGCGACGCAAGCGATGAGGATGACGCACCGCGACAGGAATCGGGTGAACTCAAAGGGCCTGCGATGGCAGAGTTGCTGGCGACGCGCGCCGAGTTGAAGAGAGTCGAAGCGGCGCGCACGGAATTGCAGGAGACGCTGGCCCGCCGCCAAGCCGATTTTGAGAATTACCGCAAGCGCATAGAGCGCGAACGCACGGAGACGTACAATCGCGTTGTCGGAGACGTGGTCGGCAAGCTGCTTCCGGTGGTTGATAATTTGCGGCGCGCGTTGGATGCGGAAGCTTCGATGGAGGCGGCTGAATCCGATGAGTTTCGCCATTTCCTGCATGGCGTCGAGTTGATAGACAAACAGTTGAGAGACGTGCTGGAGGGTTTGGGCCTGCAACCCGTCGAAGCGGTCGGCAAGCCCTTTGACCCGCACATACACGAAGCGGTCGCCACCGAACAGTCGGAAGACTACGAGCCTGACACAGTTGTGCAGGAATTAGTGCGCGGCTATCGTCTCGGCGAAAAGCTAATCCGCCCGGCCATCGTTAAGGTGGCAACGAGATAGTAATGAGCGATGAGTGATGAGTTAACAACTCTTTCTTCTACTCGTCACACATTACTCATCACTCATCACTTAAAAAGCTATG
>CAZEZJ010000457.1:3144-4095 GCA_964516695.1 uncultured Blastocatellaceae bacterium | reverse complement strand
TGAATGGCGATGAGCAGCGCGCTCTTTAATTCGAGCGGGCGACCATTGACCAGTTGGCGCACGTTCTTGCCTTCCACATACTGCATCGCGATGTAGTGCACGTTGCCAGCTTCGCCCATGTCGAAGATGGTGCAGATGTTCGGATGGTCTAAATTGGAGGCGAGGCGCGCTTCGCGCTCAAAGCGTTTGAGGTTGGCTTCCTTGACGGTCAACTCCGGCGGCAAGACTTTGATGACGACGTTGCGCCCGAGCCGTTTGTCAACGGCCTTATAGACAGCACCCTGCCCGCCTTCACCAATCTTTTCGAGGATGCGATAGTTGTCCAGGGTTGCGCCAATCATTGGAGGCTATATTTAACTCCGATGCGTCGCTGACTGCAACTGTTTAAGTTAAAGACGGACGATGAACGCCGCTGGCGATAAACGTTGAATGAAGAACAAGCCGGCCTGATAGTTCAACGCCAGCGGCGTTCATCGTGTGCACACTTCTCTCTCGTTTGTGGTCGGGATTTTAAGATGTCTTCACATTTTAGAATCAGCGCACGGCTGATTCAGTCGTGAACGGTTCAACCGCGCGGCGGCGTGCCCCAGCCTGAGCCGACGTACTCGCCGTTTTCAACGATGCACGGCACCGTCGGGTCGCCATCCGAAAACTTCAACATCTCCGCTCGTCGCTTGCGATTATTCTGCGCGTCGTAGTCCTTAAACTTGATGCCCTCAGCAGTGTAATAGTCGCGCGCCTGCTGGCAATACGGGCAGCCAGGTTTCGTATAGATAACCACTCCCACTGTTGCTTCACCTCCTGTTTTCAACACAGGGTAGCATACGCGGAGCGGAATGCAGGAGTCGTCAGCCCGATGCCGGCAGAAGCGGCTGCGAGCGCTCTTATTTATTCTTTTGTTCTTCTGACTCCTGACTTCTGACTCCTCCCTTTTAGGGTTATACTTCGTGC
>CAZEZJ010000457.1:0-3134 GCA_964516695.1 uncultured Blastocatellaceae bacterium | reverse complement strand
TTTCGAGAGGACAGGCTGAGACGGGGAGCGCTGGAAGCTGGTGATGATAGACGACGATTTGCTAGACCCGTATGAGAGATTAATCGGCATTGAAATCCTCGGCCATCAGGTTGAGGTGCCGGAGAATAATCAGGTCTTGCGCTGTTTTCAATACCTGTCGTTGCAGACCATCTCCTACGGCGACTTCTGCTGGAACGGCGAATGTACCAACTGCCAGATTTGGTATCACCAGCAGGGCCAGAGCGAGTCGGACGATAAGCCCGCACTTTCTTGCCGGATGAAGGTGCTGGAAAACATGGTCATCACGCGTCTGAGCCGCTTCGTCGAGTTGGAAGGAATCAACAAGTAAGAGAATCTATTTCGGACGGGTCTTGGGCCAACTATGTCTAAAGATATAATTCTGGAGATGCAAATCGGAGACCGCGAACAGGGGCCGGTCTACGCGCAAGTGCGCGACCAGATAGAAGCGCGCATCCGCGACAAACAGCTTGCTTCCGGCGAGCAGCTTCCCTCGCCAGCGCGATTGGCCCAGAAATTATCCGTGGATGCGGGCGAGATTCAGCGCGCTTATTATGAGCTTGAGCGCAACGGTTTGCTGAAGAAGAAGACCGGCAAGGATTTTCTAGGCCACGACAAGGTGACTTACACGGTTAACTGAAACAATTGTCAAAAACAACGAATAAAAAGATGAGACGAGCGGGCCTCACCCCGCTCGTCCCCACAGCGTGACGCAACTAGAAAGACGCCGGATTAGCCCCTCCGGGCGTTGCCTGAGGTCACGCCATGCCGTCAACGCGTTTCCTGCACGCGCGCCGACAGTCCTCAAATGTCTTCTTAATCAGCGGATTTCAAGGTTCAGAATGCTTCGGCAACCCCTTGCTGGATTGTTAGACGCGCGCCGCTCAAAGAGAGTCGGAAAAAGTTGCGGGCGAATAATGCGTGGCGGGTTGAAGGTTAAGAGAGGGATGAGGACCAGCCGTAGAGCGGCGGTTCGCGCGCTGGCGGTTATGCGATAACTGGCGACGGATTTATAGCTTGCAGGGCTGAGAGCTAATATTTGGGCACGCTCGGGTCTACATCGTTTGACCAAGCGGTGATGCCGCCCTTCAGATTCGTCAACGGTCCGGTGAAGCCCGCGCGCTGCAAAGCTTCGATGGCTTTCGCGCTGCGACCGCCCATCTTGCAATGCACGACCGTCTCGCGCTTCGGGTCAATCTCCGACATGCGGTTGACGACTTGGCCGAGCGGAATGTGAATCGAGTTTGGCAGGCGAGCCGCCTGGTATTCGTTCGGCTCGCGCACGTCTATAATTTGTATATCGTCGCCATTGTCCAAACGTGCTTTGAGTTCGGTGGCTGTTATCTCCGGCATCTGTGATTGGTTTGCGCTCATCGCGGTCTCCGTGCGGCTGTTGCCTGATAGAGAAAGCTGCTTCTCCGGTTCAGAATAAAAAGTTGCTTGGTTTGAGCCTCCACTGATTCTACTCGCCGCCCGAAAAGCCGACAAGAGCGAACGAGGAAGGACGAGGACGAAAAGCGTGCTTCTTCAAGTTGAAGGCTTGGGCTGTCATTCGTGCTGCCTCCTTCCGGCTTGGCGCGGGCTTGCGTTACACTTTTGTCATACGTCAATTCGCGGGCAGAATTTTTCCTGTGCGTTTGAAAGGAATCGTTGCGATGAGATTTGAGTTTTACCACGACGGGTTGGAGAGCGTCCCGAAGTTGTCGGTTGATGGCACGGTGGCAAACAGCCTGCACTTTTCTCACTGGCAGGGAAATAAAACGCCAGCGGCGTTGAAGGCTGACACCTCCACGGAAATCGCTCTCAAGCTCGTCGGCTCGGCAAACTACGGAGAATTAACAGAGGGCATCGAACTCGTGACGAATAACCATTTCGATACGGACGGCGTGCTGTCGGTCTGGACTCTGCTGGCGGGCGAGCGCGCGCTCGTGCACGGCGACCGATTGATGGCCGCCGCCGAAGCCGGGGATTTTTCCGAATACAGTGGCGACGACGCGGTGAAGACGAGCATTGTCATTCAAGGCTCGGACGTGTTGGTGCCGGCCGAGGAAGCGGGTTCGCCGCTGGCGCGACGATTGGCTGGCGAGAGCGTGTTGGATGAAGCGCGTGCTTATGAGTTGGTGTTGCCGGAAGTCGAGCGGGTGCTGGCGCGAATTGGTGATTACGAATTGTTGTGGCAGGACGCGTGGCGGCGCATCGCGGCTGGCCTGGAGAGTTTTGCGAGCGGCGCGTCGAAGGTATTGGAGCACAAGGACGTGCGCCTCTCCGTCGTCACGCTCGCCTCCGAACTCTTTGGCCCAAAGGGTTTCGACCCCGTGCGACATGCCATGCCGCAGACAGCCATCGCACATCACGCGCGCGGCCACTTGTACTTGATTGCGACGCCCACGCGCGGCGGTTGGAGCTATCGCGCCGATTATCCATACTATTCTTGGGCGGAAACAATCGTGCGCCCGCGCATCGTGCGGCGCGACTTCGGCCCGCTCGTCGAGCGCCTCAACGCGCTGGAAACGAACAACGAAGGACGCTGGCAGTTGGACGCGCGTGAGTTATCGTCAGCTTTCAAGTTTATGGATGAGGGCGGACGACTTTCCGCTTCAAGCCTCGCGCCGGAAAGAGTGGTGGAGGAGGTGCGCGCAAGTCTGGGCGCGCCGGAAGCCGCTGCCGAAGCGCACGCCAGTTAGTTGCGTTGAGTTAGTAGAATTAGTTGCTGTGAGTTGAGGGCTTATCCGTGGCCGCGTTTTTTAAGGAGTAGTGTGTGAAGATTAAAATCTTGGGTGTTAGTGGGAGTATGCGCGAGGGTTCGCATAGCGCGCGGGCGGTTTCGTTGCTGCTTGAAGGAGCGCGAGCGAGGGGAGCGGAGACGCGGCTCCTAGATTTGCGCGCGCTGGACCTGCCGATGTATCGCCCGCGCGGCGCAGCGATTGAAACCGAAGGCGTGCGAACGGCGACCGAGGCCGTCAACTGGGCTGACGCTTTCGTGCTGGCGAGTCCTGATTATCATGGCTCTATGTCGGGCGCGATGAAGAATTTTCTGGATTACTACTGGGAGGAGTTTGCGGGAAAAGTTTTCGGCTACCTGTGCGCTTCACACGAGAAGGGACTGACGGTGATGG
>CAZEZJ010000456.1:0-4108 GCA_964516695.1 uncultured Blastocatellaceae bacterium | reverse complement strand
TAACGGCTTGAAAGAGGTGAACAGCGATGCAAGAGAAACCACGTTTGAGCTTCTGGCAAATCTGGAACATGAGTTTCGGCTTCCTCGGCATACAGTTTGGCTGGGGCTTGCAGCTTGCCAACATGAGCGGCATCTACACGTATCTCGGTGCGAAGCCGGAAGAGGTGCCGATACTGTGGTTGGCCGGGCCGGTCACGGGTTTGCTGGTGCAGCCCGTCGTCGGCTCGATGAGTGACCGCACGTGGAATCGGCTGGGCCGTCGTCGTCCCTACTTTCTCGTGGGCGCGATTCTCGCCAGCGTCGCTCTCTACTTTATGCCAAACTCCACGGCGCTCTGGATGGCGGCCAGCCTGCTCTGGGTGCTCGATGCCTCAATCAACGTCAGCATGGAACCGTTTCGCGCTTTCGTCGCCGATAAGCTCAACGTCAGCCAGCGCACAGCCGGATTTGTGATGCAAAGCTTTTTCATCGGCGTCGGCGCGTCGCTCGCTAACGCCTTGCCCTACATCTTCAGGCGCTACGGCGTGGATGCAGACTACCAGCGCCGCGTCTCCGATGCCACCGCCGCCGGAATACAGTTGACGGAGATTCCTCCGAGCGTGGTCTATTCGTTCAAGATTGGCGCTGTCGTCTTTCTGTTGGCCGTGTTGTGGACTGTTCTAACGACGCGTGAATATCCGCCCGACGACATGGAAGAGTTTGAGCGCCGGCGTCGCGAGCACAAGGGCATCGGCGCGAGCTTGAGGGAAATCTCCTCCGCGTTTGGCGATATGCCGCAGACGATGAAGCAACTGGCCGTCGTCCAGTTTTTTACGTGGCTCGGCCTGTTCTGCATGTGGATGTTCTTCGGGTTGATGACCTCTTATCACGTCTACGGCGCGCCCAACGACCAGAGCGCTTTATTCAAAGACGGGCAAGCGTGGGGCGGCATCGCCTTTATGGTCTATTCCATAGTCTGCTTCCTCGTCGCCTTCGCGTTGCCGAAGCTGGCGGGCGCGACGAGTCGTAAGACCGTCCATGCCGTTGCGCTCATCTGCGGAGGCTTAGGGCTGCTCGCGTCCTATTTTATACAGGACAAAAATCTGTTGCTGTTGACGATGGTGGGCGTCGGCATCGCTTGGGCCTCGATTCTCTCGATGCCTTACGCCATTCTCGCGGGCGCGCTGCCGCCTCAGCGCATGGGCGTCTATATGGGCATCTTCAACTTCTTCATCGTCATTCCCGAAATCATCGCTTCGTTCACATTCGGGCCGGTGATTCGCGCGCTCTTCGGGCCGGATAATCCGAAGGCTCCGCTCTACGTTGTGATGGCGGGCGGCGCGTTCATGTTGATTGCCGCCGCCTGTGTTTCGCTTGTGCGCGATGTGGCCGACGATGTTCCGGCGCGCGCCGTGATTCGCGGCGACGAGCACGAGCCTTTAATCCCGCAAGGGTCTGCGCAGCCCGTGCCGAGCACAGGGTTGATAGATAACAAAGATTGAGAGCGCCTGAGAAAGTTATTAAAAGACGAAAGACCGCAGCCGCAATTAAGAGTGCCTAAGCTCCTACAGGCTCCGCTCCAAACTGTGAAAGCGAGACAAACAACGATGACCTTTGGGAAGAAGTTGGCGGGGCGGTGCAAGCTGGCAATCGCCTTGAACCTGATTGCCGCGCTCGGCGGCGCTGCGAGCGCGCAAACACCAACCCGCGATTTCTCGAAAGAAGCGGCGCGCAGCACGCCCGCCTGGGTGCGCGACGGCGTCATCTACGAAATCTTCCCGCGCGCTTTTTCCGCCACGGGCGATTTCAACGGCATCACGGCGAGTCTCGATAAGTTGAAAGCCCTGGGCGTCAATATTCTCTGGCTGATGCCGGTTCACCCCATTGGGCAGGAGAAGAAGAAGGGCAGCATCGGCAGCCCCTACGCCGTGCGCGATTATTACAGCATCAATCCCGATTACGGCACGAGGGAAGACCTGCGCCGTTTGGTAGCGGAAGCGCACAGGCGCGGGATGAAAGTAATCATCGACATCGTCGCCAACCACACCTCCTGGGACAGCGTGCTGATGAAGCAGCCCGACTATTACACGCGCGACAAGAGCGGCAAGATAATTCCGCCTGTGCCGGATTGGATGGACGTGGCCGACCTTAATTATGACAATCCGCGCCTGCGCGATTACATCATTGAGATGCTGAAATTCTGGCTGCGCGAGTATGACCTGGACGGCTTTCGCTGCGACGTGGCCGGATTCGTGCCGACTGATTTCTGGGAACGCGCGCGCGCGGAGCTGGAACGGGTTAAGCCGGACATAGTGCTGCTGGCCGAATGGCACTCGCCGGACCTCCTCGTCAAAGCTTTCGATTTGGACTACTCGTGGCCGCTGCACAGCGCGCTGACGGAAGTGTTGATGGGCATGAAGCCCGCCACCTCTCTGCGCGATGCGTGGCAGGAAGAGCGCGAGAAGTTTCCACGCAATTCTCTGCACATGCGTTTTTCCGATAATCACGACGAACGGCGGGCCATCGCCCGCTTTGGCGAACGCGCGGCGCTGGCCGCTTCAGCTTTCGTCTTCACGCTCGACGGCGTGCCGATGCTCTACAACGGTATGGAAGTGGGCGACACGACGGAATCCGGCGCGCCCGCTCTCTTTGAGAAGATGCCTGTCTTCTGGCCCATCAGCGAGCGGCGGCCCGAATTTCCGCGCTTCTACCAGCAGATGATAGCGCTCAGGCGAGCATCGGAAGCGCTCAGGCGCGGAGACGTTGAGTGGGTGCGTAATTCAGACGAGGCGCGCGTCTTAACCTACCTGCGCCGCGCGCGTAATGAAGAAATCCTGGTGGCGCTCAACTTTTCAAATAATCCCTTCGTCGGCTTTGTGGAGACGAACGAAGCCGCCGCCTTCACGGACATCACGCCCGATGTCGCGCCGCCTCTGCCGCCTGACGCGCCGCCCCCAGCGCGCGCCGCACGCAAGCGCCCCGTCGGACTTCCGGCCCTCGCGCTCGACGCTTGGGGCTATCGCATTTTCAGAAGGCAGAAGTGACGAGGTAAAAGTTAAGACGACAGCGCGGCGTGGAGTTGTTTTATTTAAACTGGCAACTCTTTCATGCTCTTTATGAGAGCGCGTCTTCCCTAGCTTGGAGTAGAGGTGTATGTGAATGAGCAGAGCGAGAATCGTGGGCTTGCCTCTTCGTTGCTTGTCGATAATGCTGCTGGCCTGTGTGGTCTTCGCCTGTCAAGGGCCGGATTGCTTGGCGCAGGGCAGAGAGCAGCGCGATGTGTTTAGACCCGTTCCGGCGAAGTTGAGGCCGCAGCTTATCAGGAGACTTAACCAGTACGTTCGGCTAAGAAGGACGCGCCAGTGGGGAAGGCTGTATGACTTGTACTACCGGCAATATTTGGTTCGCAGGTGGCCGCCGGCAGGGATGTCGCGAGCGGAGTTCATTGCAGGAAATCGTCAAGACGATACTGGCGAAAGAGGCGACGGCTTATGGAGGTTTAAGGCCAGCAAAGTGCGGTTTATACCGGAAGGGGGAGACGCGCCTGCGCGAGTGTTTGTCGAAGGATGCGCTGAATACTACTCAAGCAAGGCGGGCGTGAAAATCGGGCGCAGCCGAAGGCTGAAGTCGGCATTAGAAATGATGTATGAAGGTAATCGGTGGTATCTGACAGACATCGTTGTGGACTATAAATGCGAGGGATGTGAAGCTGAGAAGTGCCGGATGAACTAGATGCCGGAGAAGCTGGCCTCGCCGTATCGTTAAAGCAGAACGCCCCGAGAGCAAGCCTTTCATTAATCGCCTTCGGAAATTAGATTAAGCGCTTCATGCGGGCCGTCGTCCAGCATTTCGGCATTCGTGTTGCTGCTTGTGTAGTTGTGCGACGGAGTATGAACGAAGCAAGAGAATATAAGATTCGACGCTTGACGCCCGCGGACGAAATGTTTTTGTGGGAGATGCTGTACGAGTCTCTTTATGTGCCGGAAGGAGTTGAGCGTTTCGAGCGGGAGATTGTGAATCATCCTGACATCGCGCGGTACGTCAAAGATTGGGGGCGTGAGCATGATTCGGGCTTCGTGGCGGTGGATGAAAATAATCAGCCCGTCGGAGCCATCTGGCTGCGCTTGTT
>CAZEZJ010000455.1:3644-4111 GCA_964516695.1 uncultured Blastocatellaceae bacterium | reverse complement strand
CAATTTGGCCGTCGAATTCCTTTCCCAGCGCGAGAAATAACTTGTGCCATCTAGCCTGCACAGCCGGGTCCCAACGCCTCGCCACCCAGCCCATCGCCACCGCGCTCTCTTCGTCGTCGCCTTCAAACTGGTATTGCTGCGCGATGCCCCCGTTATACTGGCCCTCGCGCAGCAGATAGCGCGGAGCGTTCACTATCGAGTTATCGAAGGAAACATCCTGAAGCTGAATGAACAGCTTTTTCCCCTTCGATGTTAGAAACGCTAAATCTTTGCGGATGGCGCTGAAATCATAAGCATCCTTCTCCGGTTCAAGTTCCGGCCACGTGTATTTCAGTTGTGCGCCCTCAAAAGCCGCCGTGCCGAGAAATGACGCATCGCGAATTCGCTCCCTGTCTCGATTGAAGAAGACGTAATGATGCACACCCTTGGCAGCGACACTGCCGCAGCAAAGCCAAACTAATAAAGCG
>CAZEZJ010000455.1:0-3634 GCA_964516695.1 uncultured Blastocatellaceae bacterium | reverse complement strand
CTCTTTCAGAGCTGTGCCGGTTTTTCAGCCTGCCGTCCGTTTTAAGTAGCTTGTCAGGCGCGGCCTCGCCGGAAACTCTCAACCATTAGTCTTCAACGAGAGCGCGCGAACGCCACTGTCCCGATAAACGTCGAAACGTTCGTCTCATAATAAAATAGCCGGAAGAGGCCCGCGCGCCTGCTTCCGGCTGTTAAGCTAACTCGGGGACAGGGATTCGAACCCCAATTCTCTGATCCAGAGTCAGATGTCCTACCATTAGACGATCCCCGAAGGTAGAAATGAATTTACGGATGAAAGCGGCTGTTGTCAACCGCGCTGGTGTGTAGAGGCAGGGGCGGTTGAGCGCCGTCCGAGTGCTTAGAGCGCACAAATAATGCTTGCTCAATATCAGGCTCTTTGAGCACAATGGAGCGAGACTGTTATCAGTTAGCCAGGAGCACAGACCGCGACCTTGGACGGCGGATGTGCGGACACAATTTTTTGCGGAAAGTGCGGTAAGCCAAAATGAGTGGAGATGAGCCGCAGGCAGGTCAGACCGAGCAACAACTGCGTTCCCTGATAGCCGAGCAGGAAACGAGACTGACGGAGATTGCAGACCTCGTCGCGCACGTGCGCCACGAAATCAACAATCCTTTGACGGGCGTGCTCGGGCAAGCGCAGTTACTCTTGCGCGAGGAATTGAGCGAGAGCGCGCGCCGCAGAGTTGTGACCATCGAACAATTGGCCGGACGCATCAGGGATACGGTCGCGCAGTTGCGCGAAGTCCAGCGCCCGCAGACAGCGTTCAATGGTCAGAGCGCAAACGAGGATAACGAGCCGCCGCGCCATTAAAGCGGGAAACTTGGAAGCTGCAAGGCCGGGCGCTTAAAAGGCGTCGTCGGGGCGGGCGGAATTTTCCCACTTGCTACGCGAATTGATTTGCACAGGCTGTTGAACGACAGGCGCGGGCTTTCGCTTCGGCGCAAAGGGCGCTTTGAGCGCTTCCTTGAGCATCAGGCGACGATTGCTCAAGGTCGCCATGTGGAAGGGAACGACGCAGCCGCAGCGGTCGCAGTCAGCATTATCGCCCATCATACATTTGCCTTTGTGCTCGCCTGTGGGTCCGAGCGTGAAGGCTTTTTGGCTAAAGAGGCAGTTATCCGTCACGCGCTTGGCGTTTTTTGAGCGCATTAATTCGAGCGTGGAGTCCATCATGTTGATGACGCCCGGATATTTTTTCTTCAGTTCCAGAATCAGGTCAATCATCGCATCGCGCGTCTCCCAATCAAGCCAGAGCGCTTCGTCCAGATTGGTGACGGGCGTGAAGAAATCGAAGATGATGCCGCCGCGCGCAATCGGCCCCCACTCTTTCACCAAATCCTCGATGCAATCTTTCGTGATGCTGGTGATGACGCAGGAGATTTGAATCTTCAGGTTTGGGTGATTGATGACGTTCTGTTTGATTTTCTGGTAAATGCCCGGCGCGCGCATCCGCGTGAAGGCTTCTTCCGTGCCGTCAATCGAGATGACGTAATTGCAATCGTCCCAATCGGGAAGCTCCATCGTGCCGTTGGTGACGATGGTGTTGTGCTTGAAATATTTGCGCCCGACTTCAATCAGATTTTTCCGCACCATCGGCTCGCCGCCGACCCACGTGCAGAGCATCATGGGATGACCCGCCGCCTTCATCGCTTCTAATTTCTCAACCCACTGCTCAATGGATAACTCCTTCTCGCCCTTGTGGCTCTCGGCGAAAAAGTAGCAATGCTCGCAGCGCAGGTTGCAGCGATTGGTGACATCAATCGAGCCGATGGCGTATTTCGGCAGCCCGAAGACGAAAAGCTTTGTGGCTTGCGCAACACGTCGAAATTTTTTAGTGACACTCATAAGTTGCAAAACGTCAGGATTGCTGGCTGAACCAGCATCAACTATCGAAAAGGCTCGCCTCCGCGCTTTTGATTCCCGCGCATTATGAACGACAGACTGTTGAGAATCAAAAGCGCGGAGGCTAAGAGCTACAACGCTCGGAAGCGAAGTTGACCTTAACCCTTCATTTGAATCTTCTTTTCTTCGTCGGTATATGCCTTGATTTGGGTTCCTTCTTTAATCTTGGCATCCTTGCCTTTCTTCAGGAAACCCAGTGGGCCAAACAAGACGACGAGCGCGACGGTCGTTCCGGTCTTATCATCGCCTTCTTTGCCTTTGGAGGCGCGCAGGCGAATCTTCTGGTCGTCAACCGTGATGGTTGATTCGATTCTAATGCTGAGAGCGCCCGCCTTGCCCATTCGTCCGCTCTTTTTGGCGTTCGAAACCACGCCTTTAACCAGCGTGCCTTTGGCAATGACGACGCGGCCATTGACCTTCACGTCGTCCTCAACCTTAAAACTCAAGGGGTCGCCTTCGACGGCGGTTTTGCTCGAAATTTCTTCGGTGGTGACGACGGTGATTTCAGTGCCGTCAGGAAGCGTGAGTTCCTCTGCCTGAGCTGCGACTGCTGTTTGAACAGGTGAAGCCAGAACGAGCGCGGGGGTGACGAACTGAGCAGACATTGCGACGAGCAGCATCAAGGCAATGGCTGGCGCAATTCGACGTGGGGAAGCGAAAAAACTGATAAACATGAGATGTCTCCTTTAAGGGGTGCAAGTGTAAAGTCTGAGGAGGAAACCCCAGAGTGGTAGAGTGAAAACCTTGGCTTGCCGGTGAGCAAACCAGAGCTGTTAGGTGCGGGTCGGGGGCTCAGAGCGCCACCCGTTCGGATGACGCTGTTAAGAAAAATATGGACTAGCCTGAGCTAGAGCTTAAACTGTCGCTTCTTCCGTCTCTTCGACGAGGTAGGGCGTCGCAGCCGAAGCCGCTTGCCCGTCGTCCTCAGCCAAGATAGCGTTGACGATAGGCAGGCTCAGGGAGTGCTTCGTCGTCTTGAGCGGGACGTTCTTGCCTTTCGCATAGACGGCGTGGCGTCCGTGCTCGGTGTACCACTCAGCGAGGCCAGCCGTCTTGTGCATGTTCTCGATAATCTGCCGCCAGCCGACGCCTGTGTTATAAGCACAGAAGGAGATTTCGCCTTCCTGCGTGCCGTAGGGGATGACGCACATCTCGGTGCGGCGGAAATCGTAGTTGAACAAGTCCTGAAACCACATGCCCTCAACGCAGAGCACGCGCCACATGTCGTTTGCGTCTTCCGATGGCGTTTGCGTCTTCATGCGGTCGTTGCGGTCCGAGTTTGAGTTGGTCGAAGACGGCTTGAAGAGATTGATAATCTGCGAGATGGGGAAGCCTTCGGGCGCGCGTTTGGCGTCGAAGTTTCTCATAATCGCCATGCCGAGCTGCGCATAAGAGAGCTTGCGCCCGCGCGCCGTGTCGGTAATCACCGCCACGTCCTTCATAAACTGCTCGTAGTCGAAAAACTCGAAGAGCGAGGTCATCTCGCCCGTATGACGATTGACGACAATCAGCGTGAAGATGCCGCAGTTAGGATGGCAATTACAGCTTGACCAACCCCACGGCGCATCAGCGCCCTGAAGCATGTCCATGACGCTCGTGAAAGCCGAATAGGAAGAGAGCGGAAACCAATCGCGCAGAGGTTGCAGGCGACCGCCAAGTTGGTCTTTGAGGTCGTGCGTCATTCCGGCGAGCGTGTAGCGTTGCTTGATGC
>CAZEZJ010000454.1:2336-4117 GCA_964516695.1 uncultured Blastocatellaceae bacterium | reverse complement strand
ACCGAACTGCTCCAATACAACGAGCGCGCCGCTCCGCGCACAGAGATTAGCCGGAATGTTTACACCTCGACCGAATACCCCGCCGACCAGCACATCCCGCTGCATCACGAGATGTCATACTCGCATAACTGGCCGACGAAAATCTGGTTCTACTGTGACCAGCCTGCTCAGCAGGGCGGCGAGACGCCCATCGCCAGCGACCGCAAAGTTTTCCAGATGATTGACCCGCAGATTAAAGAGAAGTTTATCCGCAAGAAAATCCTTTACGTCCGCAACTACGGCGAGGGCGTTGACCTTCCATGGCAGGAGGTTTTTCAGACCACCGACCGCTCCGTGGTCGAGGCGTATTGCAGGCGTGGGCACATGGAATTCGAGTGGAAAGACGGGGGACGTTTGAAGACACGGCAGCGCCGCCCGGCAGTCGTGACCCATCCGAAGACGGGCGAAACGCTCTGGTTCAATCATGCGCACATGTTCCACCTGTCGAACCTTGACGAGAGCGTGCGCGAATCCTTGCTCACAGAATTCAAAGAAGACGAGTTACCTCGCAACGCCTTTTACGGCGACGGTTCTCCGATTGAGTCGTCTGTCTTGGATGAGATACGGGAAGTCTACCGCCAAGCCTCAATCGCTTTTCCCTGGCAAAAGGGCGACCTGCTGATGCTCGATAACTTCCTCGCCTCTCATGGGCGCAGGCCCTTTGTCGGCCCGCGCAAAATTCTGGTGGCGATGGCCGAACTTTTCACCGATGCGGAGGCGGCTTAACGCACGTCACGGCAATGCGTCCGGCGCGTGAGCGCCGAGCGAAGACATCGTAAACGTTACAAGAATAAGCGACATGATAGAAGAGATTATCGAAGGTTATCGCCTCTCTCCACAGCAACGCCGCCTCTGGCATTTGATGCGTCACTCCGGCGCTGATGCCTTCCGCTGCTCGCTTCGCCTGAGCTTGCGCGGGTCAGTTGAAGCAGCGAGCTTGCGTCGCTCGTGGCAAATGGTTGTGGCCCGGCATGAATCTTTGCGGACCACCTTTAAGAGCGTGGCCGGGATGGAATTGCCCGTTCAGGTCATCAATGCGGAAGCAGAGGCAGTAGGCACAGGCGAGTATGTGGAGGTGCATTGCACGGAGGGGTGTGGAGTCGAGGCGCAGGAGTGCGCGGGTGCGATAGAGGAATGGGCGCGGCTGCAAGAGCAAAGGCTAGATGTTGAGAGCGGGCCGGTGTGGCGAGTGCGTGTGGTGTGGTGTGGCGCGGAGAGATGCGAGTTGATGGTAAGTGCGAGCGGGCTATGTGCTGACGCGCGGACGTTGCGCAATGTAGCGGATGAATGGATGAGTTGTTATCTCTCTGTTGGCTCAGAGCGCGAACTTTCGGAGGAGACGGTTCAATACGTTCAATACTCCGAATGGCAGCACGAGGTGATGGAGAGCGAGGAAGCCAAGCAGGCGCGAGCCGGGCGGGAGGCTGGCAGCGAAGCGGCGATAGTACGTTTGCCGCGCGAGTTGGCCGGGCAGACGGGCGCTGTGTATGAATTCTTGCGGGTCAGAGTAGAAGTGAGCCGGGAATTGGCCGGAAGGTTGCGAGCGGTGGCCGAGCAGCGGGCAGTAGGATTAAGCGAAGTAGTGGAGGCCGTTTGGAGAGTGCTGTTGTGGCGGCTGAGCGGCGAGGGCGAGATGACGCTGGCTCGTCGCTTCGACGGGAGAACTTACGAAGAGTTAAGCCAGAGCTTCGGACTCTTTGAGAAGTATATCCCGGTGCAAACACGGCTGGCGGGGAATTTGC
>CAZEZJ010000454.1:0-2326 GCA_964516695.1 uncultured Blastocatellaceae bacterium | reverse complement strand
CCATGAAGTTTTAGCGCGAGTCAGCAAGGCCGCGTCGGAGGCAAGGGAGTGGCAGGACTACTTCGTGGGTGAGGCCGTGACGCAGGAAACAATCGAATCCGACGCGGCGCGCATCGGATTCGATTTTGAGTCGCGGGAGTCTCTTCGTGACGCGGATGGCTTGGAGTTGGCTCTGACACGGCTTGAAAGCTGCACCGAGCGCTTCAAGCTCCGCCTATCCGCGACGGATGCCGATGCCACGCTGCTCTTGCAACTGCACTACGACCCGGCCTTCTACACGGCGCAAACCGCCGCGCGGCTGGCCGAAGCATTGTCCGTCCTCTTGGCGAGCATCGCACACGAGCCTCGCGCGCTCATCAGCGAATTAGACATCCTTGGAGAACGCGAAAAAGAGCGCGTGCTCGTCGAATGGAACGAGACCGCGACCGCGTTTCCCAGCGCCGTTTGTGTCCACGAACTTTTCGAGGCGCAGGCTGCGCGCACGCCGGAGGCGCTCGCCGTCGTGCATGAGAGCGAGCATCTGACTTTTGATGAATTGAATTGTCGTGCCAACCAACTCGCACACCATTTGCTCGCGCTCGGCGTCGGGCCGGAGATGCGTGTCGGCCTGCTGTTGGAGCGGTCGGCGGAGATGTTGGTGGCGCTCTTCGGTGTGCTCAAAGCGGGCGGGGCTTACGTGCCTTTAGACCCTGAGTATCCTGCGGAGCGCCTGAGCTTTATGCTGGCCGACGCCGGGATTGAAGTGCTTTTGACGCATCGCGGGTTGGTCGAAAACATGACGGGCTACGCCGGGCGGCTTCTTTGTCTAGACTCGGAGCGAGCCGAGATTGAGGGCCGAAGCGAGCAGAATCCCCGCGGCGCAGCGACCCCTGAGAATCTAGCCTACGTTATCTATACATCGGGTTCGACGGGTCGCCCGAAGGGCGTGATGATTGAGCACCGCTCGGTCTTTAACCTCGTCTATGCATTGTCGCAAAGAATTTACAACGCGCTTGGCGATTCGCTGCGAGTGAGCCTGAACGCGCCGCTGGCCTTTGATGCTTCGGTCAAGCAGGTTGTGCAGCTTTTGGGCGGCCACACGCTCTGCATCATTCCCGATGAGGTGCGGCTTGATAGCGCCGCGCTTGTCTCCTACCTGTCGGAGCACAGAGTTAACGTGTTGGATTGCACTCCTTCACAATTGCGCTGGCTGCAAGCAGAGGGTTTGGATGAGCGCACAGAGATGGCTCTGAAGGCCGTGTTGGTTGGCGGAGAGGCAATCGACGCGACGCTCTGGCAGCAGCTACGCGAATCGCACCGCCTTACTTTCTACAACGTCTATGGCCCGACCGAGTGTTCTGTTGATACCACCCTGGCCGAAGTCAAACGAGTTGACAACGGCCCGACAATCGGGCGACCGCTACCCAACGTGCGGCTCTACATCCTCAACGAAAATCAGCAGCCTGTGCCCATCGGTGTAGCGGGCGAGATTTACATCGGCGGCGCGGGCGTCGGGCGCGGCTATCTAATGCGTCCTGATTTGACCGCCGCGAAATTCGTCCCCGACCCGTTTTCAACTGCGCCGGGCGCGAGGCTTTATCGCACGGGCGACATCGGCAGCTACCTCGAAGACGGAAGCATCGAGTACGGCGGACGCATTGACCGCCAGGTGAAGGTGCGCGGTTTCCGCATCGAACTCGGTGAGATTGAGTCGGCGCTTGAAGAACATCCGGGCGTTAAGGAATGTGCGGTTGTGGTGCGCGAGGGCGAGACGGGCGACAGCCGCCTCGTGGCCTACGTCGTGACTCTCGACGGGCTTGCTGCCAATGGCAACGGCGCGGCCCGCTACCGCCTGCCCAACGGCATGATAGTCGCGCATCAGAATCGGAACGAGACGGACAATCTCTATCAGGAAATCTTCGAGGACAAGATTTACTTAAAGCATGGCATTCGTCTGCCTCAGGGCGCGTGCGTCTTGGATGTCGGCGCAAACATCGGCCTCTTCGCGCTCTTCGTCACGCAACACTGCCCCGAAGCGCGCATCTACGCCTTCGAGCCGCTCAAGCCGATTCACGAGAAGCTGGCGCTCAACGCAGCGCATTACAGCACCACCACGAAGGTCTTCCCTTACGGCCTCTCGGACCAAGAGAAGATTGAGACCTTCGACTAGTACCCGCGCTACACGGCAAAGTCAGGCGTGAGCGCCTATGCCGATGCTGAAGATGAGGTGGAAGTCGTCAAGACGTTTTTGCGCAACCAACAGCAGCACGGCGTGAGCGAGGCCGAGAGCTTGATAGAGGTCGAGGACGAGCTGTTAAGCAACCTCTTCGAGAGCGAAAGCCACAAG
>CAZEZJ010000453.1:0-4131 GCA_964516695.1 uncultured Blastocatellaceae bacterium | reverse complement strand
TTTGTTGCATATGTGAAACACTGTTCCATTCTCGCGTCGAGTGTGTTATACTCCGAGTCGTTTCGGCGACACTGCTCTAGCGGAGACGCTTTTTAATTACAAGACGTGAAGAAAAGGAACGGTAGAAAGAGATGTTTGTAATGGCTGAAGATAGAATGAGCGCGGATCGCGGCAAAGCTGTCGAGGCGGCGCTGCTGAATATTGAAAAGAAATTTGGTAAGGGTTCAATCATGCGTTTGGGTGAGCGAGAGGTCGCGGACATCGCGGCGATTTCGACCACCGCTTTGAGTCTGGACGCAGCGATTGGCGTTGGCGGCGTGCCCCGTGGGCGCGTCGTGGAGATTTACGGGCCGGAAAGCTCCGGCAAGACCACTTTGGCGCTGCACATCGTCGCGGAAGCGCAGAAGGCCGGAGGCGTTGCCGCCTACATTGACGCGGAACACGCGATGGACGCCGAATATGCCGGAAAGCTCGGCGTTGATATTGACCAGCTTTTGATTTCGCAGCCGGATTCCGGCGAGCAGGCGCTGGAAATTGCCGAAGCTTTGGTGCGTTCAAACGGCGTGGACGTGATTGTCGTTGACTCTGTGGCGGCGCTCGTGCCGCGCGCGGAGTTGGACGGCGAGATGGGCGACAGCCTTCCGGGCTTGCAGGCGCGCTTGATGTCGCAGGCTCTCAGAAAGCTGACGGCCATCGTCTCCTCTTCAAACACCTGCTTTATTTTCATCAACCAGATACGCGAGAAAATCGGCGTCATGTTCGGTTCACCGGAGACGACGACCGGAGGCCGCGCGCTGAAGTTTTATTCCAGCTTGCGGCTTGATATTCGTCGTATCGGCGCAATCAAGGACGGCGACCGTTTTGTGGGCAACCGGACGAAAGTTAAGGTCGTCAAGAACAAGGTCGCGCCGCCGTTTCGCGAGTGCGAATTTGACATCGTTTACGGCGAGGGCATCTCGCGCGAGGGCGACGTGATTGACCTCGGTGTGGCGAACAAGGTCGTCGAGAAGAGCGGCGCGTGGTTCTCTTACAGGGGCGAGCGCCTTGGACAGGGCCGCGAAAACGCGAAGCAGACCTTGAGGGATAACCCGGAGTTGTTGCAGCGCGTGGAAACGGAAGTGCGCGTTGCGCTCGGCATTCTCGCTCCGAGCGAGACAGAGGCCGCAGCCGCGACGGAAGAAACGGCTGACAGCGCCGCCGCCACGGGACGCAAAGCCGGAAAGTAACGCACAAGTAAAACGGGCTAAAGGCAAAAGTGAAGGACGGGTGCGAGCCTGTCGTCTTCACTTTTGCCTTTTACCTTTTGCCCTTTTACTTATATATTCCGCACGGCGCGCGTTAACTTTTCTAAACACCGAGGCGATGGAAAAAACGATTCTCATCAAGAATGGCACGTTGCTGGTGATGGACGAGGCGCAGAGCGTCATCGCGGGCGACCTGTTAATCCGTGATGGGCGCATCGCTGAGATTGTAGAGGGGCGCGGCGGCGGCGGCGCTGCCGACACAGTGATTGATGCCGCGGGCTGCGCCGTGCTGCCTGGCTTTGTGCAGACTCATATTCATCTCTGCCAGACGCTCTTTCGCGGCGCGGCTGACGACCTCGCTTTGATTGATTGGCTGAAGAAACGCGTCTGGCCGATGGAGGCGGCGCACACGCGCGAGTCCATAAGGGCTTCGGCGCTGCTCGGCGTGGCGGAGCTAATCAAAGGCGGCACGACCTGCGCTCTGACGATGGAGACGGTCAACCATACGGAAGAGGTCTTTCGCGTGATAGAGGAAACGGGCTTTCGCGCGACGGTTGGCAAGTGCATGATGGACAAGGGCACGGACGTTCCCGCCGCGCTGCACGAAGAGACCGCCGCGTCCATCCGTGAATCGCTCGCGCTGCTGGAAAAATGGCATGAGCGGGGCGAGGGCCGCATCCGTTATTGCTTCGCGCCACGCTTCGCCGTCAGTTGCACGCGCGAATTGCTTGAGCAGGTAGCGCACCTGGCGCGCGAGCGCGGCGTGATGGTGCATACACATGCTTCCGAAAATCGCGATGAGATAGCGATGGTCGAGCGCGAAACGGGCCAGCGTAATATCGCTTACTTGGATTCGCTAGGACTCAGCGGCCCGAAAGTCATGCTCGCACACTGCGTTCATCTGGACGATGCGGAAATCGAAACACTGGCGCGAACAGGCACGCACGTCTCTCACTGCCCATCTTCGAATCTCAAGCTCTCATCCGGCATTGCGCCCATCAGCCGTTTGCTCGCAGCGGGCATCAGCATCTCGCTCGGCGCTGACGGCGCGCCGTGCAACAATCGTCTGGACATGTTTACGGAGATGCGGACGGCGGCGCTGCTCCAAAAGGTCTTGGATGGGCCGGAAAGCCTGCCCGCGCCGCGCGTGCTGCGAATGGCGACCATTGACGGCGCACGCGCGCTCGGTTTGGAACATGAAATCGGCAGCCTCGAAATCGGAAAGCGCGCCGATGTCGCGATTATCAATCTCAATTGTTTGCATTCCACTCCGCGCCCATTAGATATTGTCTCGTCAATCGTTTATTCGGCGCAGGCGACGGACGTTGAGACGGTCATCATTGATGGCCGCCTCCTTATGCGCGACCGAAAACTCCTGACGATGGACGAGCGGGAAGTAATCAAGGAAGCCAACCAACAAGCGCAAGCGCTGGCCGAACGCGCCGGAATCTGACCTCTTATCAGCATCCTTCGCATACTTTTATCTCTTCCGGCCCGTAGCCTTTAGATTCTAAGATTTCCATTGGCGGGGTAACACGTTAGTGATATATTGGCGGCCACGTGGGAGACGCACCTTATCCTTTCTGTGCGTCAAAGTAGCAGGAGGCGGCGAGTTGAAGTGAAGGCAACTCGCCGCTTTAATTTTGGCCCCTCGCAACGAAAAGCGACTGATTGAGAAGTCAGCCCTTCAGCCTTTTTCCGCGAACACGCTGCAAGCGAAAAGGCCCCGAGCCTCAATCGCTTGAGCAAAAACCTCTGTAAATTTTAAAGATAGTGGCCTGAAAATGGCTGTGCCAGCTTGGGAGGAGCGTTATCGGGGGGCGATTCCGGCTTCCAAGCTGGCACGGGCGGGCGCTATCAATGTTCGGGCTGCGGATGATGTGTCTTGCGACCGGCTGACGTTTGGGCTGCCAACCCACATCCTCAACGCGTCGCATTATACACCTCTTGTCTAAACTGTCAACGCTTTTTTGTGACAAATACAACAAACATACGTAACGCGCCCATACTGCCATTGACTTCTTACTTTGACGGTCATATCTTCCTGCAAGTTTCTACACCAGCTTTCTTGGAATTTCAGCCAATAGCTTTGACATCAATCAGCACAAAGGAGAAAACTATGACAATCGGCGCCCTCGAAATCGCCTACGGCCCCGGAACCCCTACCTCTACGCCTACCGAGGGAATCACTTTCAATGTATCTCTCTCTAATGGGGTATATCTACCCCAAAGCGAGCCTAACTACACACTGGCGGTATTTTATGGACAACCTGACAACGCTGGGACTAGCTGGCCAATTACGACCTACTCTCTCTCTACGAATAACCTGCAATTTTCGGGAGGTATCAACTGCTTGTATGCAGTAGCTCAGGTAGAGACTTCCGACACCTCCATCGTGGGAACAATCACAACCTCACAGGCGTTGCCCTACTCTGTCACGATAGGAATACCCGGCAGCAGCGTAGTTACGACGCTTGAGCCGGGACAAACCAGTGTCGGCTTCGATATAGCGTTGGGGGATGCGAATCTGGACAACGTAGCTGGAGTAGTAGCCGCGAAGCTAGATGAACTCAAACAGGGAAAGTGATTTCAAGTCCCTGAGATGGACCCTTAACAACTTATTAAAGTGGAGCGCGAGTTAGCCTGGCTGTCATACTTTTGCGGCTCCACTCCTGCTCCATCAAAGACACTGTTAACCCTGTTTGGCGGCTGATTTTGTCTTACAGATAGATAGTAGCACTCTGTGTGTCTCACTATTCCCTTCGTGAAACAGGCGTGAAAGTCTGTCTCTACAACCGTCAACAAGCCATCGCTTCAAAGAGGCTGTGAACGTGTTCTGTGCTTATCTTTCGTGCAAAGGTCAACCAAGGGGATGCCTTATTGTAAC
>CAZEZJ010000452.1:0-4172 GCA_964516695.1 uncultured Blastocatellaceae bacterium | reverse complement strand
ACTCGCCTTCGAGATAGGCCGCGCAGGGCAGAATCTTCTTCTTGTCTTTGAGGATTGACTCGGTCATCTCGACGGCTGCCGAAGAAGGCGCATAGTAGGCCGAGCCGGTCTTTAAGAGCGCGACGATTTCCGCGCCGCCGTTGGCCGTGCGCTTCACAATCGCGTCAATCTGCTCTTTCGGCAATAACTCTGGAATGGGAATGCCCGCGCAGGTCGAGAAGCGCGGCAGCGGAACCATCGTGTCGCCGTGGCCGCCCAAGACAAACGCCGTCACGTTTTCCACCGAAACGTCCAGCGCCTCCGCCAAAAAGCAACGCATCCGCGCCGAATCGAGCACGCCCGCCATCCCCAGCACGCGATGCTTCGGAAAGCCGGAGCGTTTGAGCGCCACTTGGGCCATCGCGTCGAGCGGGTTTGAGACGATAATCAGAATCGTATCGGGCGAGCGCTTCACGACTTCGTCCACCACCTTGGAAACGATGTCGGCGTTAGTCTTCAACAAATCATCGCGGCTCATGCCGGGCTTACGCGGCAGTCCCGCCGTGATGATGACCACGTCCGAATCATTCGTCTCGTCATAGCCGTTTGAGCCTGTCAGCCGCACGTCGAAGCCTTCAATCGGCGCGGTCTCCGCGAGGTCGAGCGCCTTGCCCTGCGGCACGCCCTCGACTATGTCAACCAGCACGACATCGCCCAGCTCTTTGCTCGCCAGCCAGTGTGCGGCGGTCGCGCCGACGTTGCCCGCGCCCACCACCGTTATCTTATTTCGCTTGCCCATCGTTTTGCTTCCTTTCCATCTCCGGGGAGTTAACTATCTTAGCCTCTCATGCAGACTGCAAACTCACGCTTTCCCAGCCATTTTCACACGCTCGGCCTCTCTTGACCGCACGCCTGCAAGCGGCGAGCGCGCCCTAGTTCAGTGTAAAATTGACGGCACGTGAAAGAGCGCGAGTGTACAAGCGTGCGCGCTTGAGTGTCAAGATAAGCGACCCTGCGTCGCGTCCTAAATTCGGGTGACTATCATGCAGCTTCGTGAATGGCTGAAAAGATTAGCGGCAGCGCACAGGCGACAAGAAACCGCCGCGACTGTAGATGCGAAAGTCGATGAGGTTGATGCCTTCAACCCCTTTCCCGAGCCGGTCAGGCTGGAGATTGAGGATGTCTTCGACTTGCACACCATCGCGCCGCGCGACGTGAAGCGCGTCGTCGAAGAGTATTTACGCGAGGCTTACGCTGCTGGTTATCCTTCGGTGCGTATTATTCACGGCAAGGGCAAGGGCGTGCAGCGCCAGATGGTGCGCAGCATCCTCGCACGCACCACCTTCGTCAGCAGGTGGATTGATGCGCCGCCGCAAGCCGGAGGCTTAGGCGCAACGATTGTCTTTCTGGCGCTCGCCACAGGTGAGGAATCCGGCGACGAGCAGTAGCGCTCTTTCGTCCAGAGCAAGCGGCCCATCAAGCGAAGCGGGCAACACCGAGTCTCCACCTTCGCTCCGAGATTCGCCTTCTTGATAAACCCTTGCGCCTTAAGGCAGACCGTATTCCGACACCACGTAGATAAAAAACAGGATACCCGGAATGCTGAGCAGCACGCCCAGAATCGCCATCCATTTGCTGCGCCAGCGCGAGGAAATAAGCGTGACGAGGCCCAGCAAGACAGCTAAAAATCCCGTCACGGCGGAAACGTAAAAGGCTATGTAGCTGATGTCCGAACTCGTACTGCGGCTCCGGCCGATGGTGAATATCAACGCCAACGCGATGAAGCTCAGAAGTCCGAGCAGCAAGGTCACCAGACTAAGCGCCCCGCTTTTCACCGCCTGCGGCGCGTTCGGCGCGTATTGTCCTCCCGGTTGCGGGTAGTAGCCTCCGCCGCCTGCGCCCCAGTTTTGTCCTTGCGGCGGTTGGCCCGGCGGCGTCCAATTCTGTTGCTGCGGTTGTCCGCCCTGCCATTGCGGCGCAGCCTGTGGCGGCGCGGGCTGCCTGCCCGGCGTCGGCGTTTGAGGGTAATAAGGTTGCTGCTGTTGTTGCTGCTGCGGTT
Organism: uncultured Blastocatellaceae bacterium; assembly: GCA_964516695.1. Taxonomy (GTDB): domain Bacteria; phylum Acidobacteriota; class Blastocatellia; order Pyrinomonadales; family Pyrinomonadaceae; genus DASVTR01. Next base: position 2,134 of record CAZEZJ010000452.1, on the reverse strand, counting down.
GCTGCTGTGCGGGCGGCCATGAGGGAGGCGCGCCAGGCGCAGGCGACGACGGCGGAGGCGGATAAGATGGGGGAGCGTTTTGTTCGGGCTGCGAACCTGTGCCTGCGCTCGGAGTGAAGTATTGCGTTGGCGGAAGGTCGGGCGCAGCCTCCTGCTCTGCCGGGGGTGGCTCTTCGATGAGCGTGCGGGGGATGGACATCACCGTTGCTTCCGGGTCAAAGGCCGGAGCGTCGTCGCTCGCGAGTGGTGTGCCGTCGTTCGCACAAAACTTCTGTGCGTCATCCTCATAGGTGCGCTGGCATGTCGGACAACGTTTCATCTACCGTCTCCTGTTCTCAAGGGCTGGCTAGCTGCCATGAAATTTACGAGCCTTCAGGAAAACCGCGCTCGATTGGCTGCTGATAATAACAGAAATCGGGGCGCTTATCGCTTCGGAAAAATCATCAGGTGCGGGATGAAATTATCAACGAGCTTCCAAGAGCCTTGCACGTCGTGTCCTTCGAAACGCAACTCGACGCCCTTCCCTACCGTCTCAAACTGTTCCTGCCGCGCGACGCGCACCTGCTCGAAAATCTGCTTGAACCCGACGCGTGGAAATCCCACCTCCGCGTCTACGGAGTCCAGATAATAGCTGCGTAGCAGTTTATGCAGCTTGCGGCGGCACAGGTCCGGCGAGCCGAACACGTCGCACCCGGCGAAGCCGTCGCGGATGAAGGCGAGAAAGCCGACTTGGTTTGGCTGGTAGGGAATCTCAAACGGCAAACTCTCGCTCGCACCACGACGACTCTCATAAATGTCGCTCATCGACATCGTGTCGCTCGTCACGTCCAAACGCGCTGTCTTGTGCTGTATGTCGTCCCAGATTCTATCTTGATTGGCGGTAGCGCCGCTGCCCGCTCGCAGGGAAGAAGTCACGTCCTGATGTTTCTGCACGCGCAGGCTCGGATAGAGGAAAGAATCCGAAGTGGAAAAACTCTGCGAGTTGTAGCGCCAACGTCCCTGCTCGACGCAGGAGACTGGCGTGGTCACGCTTGATTCGGCAGGCACGACAATCGTCGTATTGACGACGCGATTTTGTTTCGCCCCGATGAGTTCTTCGCCGTCGAGGATGAGGATGTCGGAGAGCGACTTGTTCGTCACCTGCAAATTCGGCACGCTGCCCTGTTCGGAGACCTCCGTAATCTCCACCAGCCCATCTCTCAAGGCTTCTTCAATCTCCAGAAAAGGCAGCCCGTTATCTTCTCTCGCCAGCAGCGGCATAATCTCTAGTTTTTGGAAAGATACCGCCTCGCCGGGCTGCAAATTATCAATAAAGCTATTTAAGGCTTGCATTTGATTTCTCCCGTCTTGCTGGCACTACGATGAAAAGGACGGCCTCGGCCACAGGCTCTTGCCGAAAACAGGTGTTAGATTCCTTTCTTCTAAGACAAATCCGGTGTCGAGTCAATACGCAGGAACGAGGAGAAAGGTCTGGAGATGAGGGGTGAAGGCAAGATAACGAGTGATGAGAGAGCGGCTTTCCACGGCTTCGGCCCTGGCGCTTTTATCCTTTATTCTTCCGCCTTCCGTCTCCTTTTCTCCTTTATGCTATTCTGCAATACTCAAGCGGCAGCCGCGTCCCCTCGCGGAAGTTAATATTTTCAGCGCGCCGCGTTCGGTTGGCAACAAAGATGAAAGCGTGTGATTCCTCAAATTATTTCTCCTCGCGACAACCCTTTGAACGGCGACGGCTATCTGATTCGATGGCTGATTTGAAACGATGGAGTTTGATTGATGGCGACCAGACAACAGTTTAAATGGTATGCGGCTTTTTTGATAGCGGTGCTTGCGCTGCGCGGCGCTGGCATCACACCGGCGCAGGATATTATCGGCGCTGCCGACCCCGTGCGAGACATAGAGGGCGGCGCGGTCGGCGTGCTCGTTAATCCGCCGGAGAAGAAGCGCCACATCCGGCGTCAGGAAAAACCCAACCCGCCGCGCCGCACGCCGCAGTCAAACCAGCAAACAATTGCCCGCGTCGGCGTTGAAAAAAGGAAGCCGCGCCCCGTCGTGCCGCGCCCCGCGCCCGTCAGGCCGCCACGCCCGACCATTGATGCCGCCGGCCACAACGCTCAGGGCGACGACTACCTAGACA
>CAZEZJ010000451.1:0-4180 GCA_964516695.1 uncultured Blastocatellaceae bacterium | reverse complement strand
GTCTCGGCATACCATGAATCGGGATTCAAAGGCGTCTCTTCGTCAAACAACTGGCCTGAACGGCTGCTCCCATAGACGCTGATGCTGCTGAAAAAAATCAACCGCTCGACTTTCGCCGCCCGCGCCGCGCCCGCCAGGCAACGCGTCCCTTCAACATTCACCCGAAAATACTCATCTTTCAAATCAGGCCGAGGATTGTTGAGGTGTAGCTTCGCCGCCAGGTGAAAGACGACATCCATTCCCGCTACGGCCTGACGAACAAGCTGGCAATCCGTTATCTCGCCGCGCACGATTTCAACGCCCGCCGGCATCATCCTCGCGCCTGACTCGCGAATCAAAGCGCGCACTCGATAGTTTCGTTCCAGCAAGCGCCGGACTAAAACCGAGCCAATCGCACCGCCTGCTCCCGTCACTAGAACGCTTCGTGTCATCAATTCTCAGTACCGCTGAGCAGCGTGTTTTTCAACTGCGGTGTCTCGCCGTTCATGCATTTGTCGAAGCTCGCGAGATAGGCTGTAATCGCATGTTGACGTTCAAAGCGGCTTTCAAAGAGAGCGCGAGCACGCGCGCCAATCTCCGACAGTTTCTCAGGGTTGGCAGCCCACTCCGTAATCACTCGGGCCAACTGCTCGCTCTCGCCGGAGGCTATGACTGCGCCGCAGTTATTCTCAGAGACGAGGCGGGCGATGGCGCTCTGCAAGTCTCCGACGAAAAGCACGGGCCGTCCGGCGGCGAGGATGGCGTAAGTCTTACTGGGTACGGAAAGCCCCGCGAGGCCATCGGCCAGAGTCGTCAGATGCGCGTCGCCTGCCGTCAGGCTGAAACACAACTCTTCGCGCGGCTGATAGGGCAGCATCTTGACGTTTTCCAGCTCATGCTGCTCCGCAAACTTTTTAATCTCCACGCCTTTGACCCCATCACCGATGAAGAGAAAGGTGATGTCCGTGCGCTGGCGCAAGAGTCGCGCCGCTTCGAGCACGGTCTGAAATTCATTAACGAGACCGAAATTGCCGGAAAAGAGGACGACGAACCTTTTTTGTAAATCATGCTTCAGCACAAAAGGATTGCGCTCTTCGCGCGCGAGCGGCTTTATCAACTGGCCGTCGGCCCAGTTGTGGATAATATCAATCCGTTCGGCGCGCTCATCACCGACCTTCGCCCTAATGCGGTCGCGCATACATTCGCCAAGCACGATAATCCTATCCATGCCTCTGAGCGCGCGGCGATTGAGCCAATCGAAAAAACGCGCGCTCGCGCTTCTTTGCTTCAGCGTGCCGAGCGCGATAGCAACATCAGGGTAAACGTCTTGCACGAGCGCCACCACGCGCATTCCGCGCAGCCGGCCGATAACCAAACCAATCAGTCCGATTAAAGGCGGCTGCGTTAAGGCCAGCAGAATGTCGTGACGCTCGACGCGCAACAGTTTCCACGTCGCGCCCACGTAAAACGAGAGATAATCCGCGAGCCTGCCGATGATGCTTCGCTTGCCGAAGCTCGTCGTCCAAGCGCGCTCAATCCTGATGCCCTTATACTCTTCGCGCCGCGAGAGTTTTTCGCCGCCGTTATAGCGACCTCGCCCGGCAATGGCCGTCACCTCAACGCCACGCTCGACGAGGCTCTCCGCCAAATCGGTCATCAACTGGCTGACAGCCGAATGGTCAGGGTAGAAAAATTGATGGAGAATTAGGATACGCATCCGTGTCTGGTGAATCGTAGACAGTAAATTGTTAATGCAAAGGAGAGAAGCCGTCTTTGTCTATTCACGATTCACGATTCGCGAACTTGCGGAATGTTGACCCGTGCGGCGAAGTCAGCGACCGTGCGCTGCAAGCCTTCGCGCAAGGGGATGGTCGGCGTCCAGTTGAGAAGTTGCTGCGCTCGCGTGATGTCGGGCTTGCGCTGTTTGGGGTCGTCCTGCGGCAGCGGGCAATACTTAATCCGCGCGCCCGCCCCGCAAATGCTTGCCACCTCTTCGGCCAGTTCTTTAATCGTAAACTCGCCGGGATTGCCCAGATTGACGGGGTCGTGAACGCCGTCCTTATTCATCAGCCGCATCAAGCCTTCGACTAAATCGTCAACATAACAGAAGGAGCGCGTCTGTTGTCCCTCGCCGTAAATCGTCATCTCCTCGCCGCGCAAGGCTTGGACGATGAAATTTGAGACGACGCGCCCGTCATTCTCCATCATGCGCGGGCCGTAGGTATTGAAGATGCGCGCGATGCGCGTGTCCACATTGTTCTGGCGGTGATAATCCATCATCAGTGTTTCGGCAATCCGCTTGCCCTCGTCGTAGCAGGAGCGAATCCCGACGGGGTTGACGTTGCCCCAATACTCTTCAGGCTGCGGATGCACTTCCGGGTCGCCGTAAACTTCCGAGGTCGAAGCTTGCAGGATGCGCGCGCGCACGCGCTTGGCGAGGCCGAGCATGTTTATCATGCCCATCACACTCGTCTTCACGGTCTTGACCGGATTATATTGATAATGAATCGGCGAGGCCGGACAAGCCAGATTGTAGATTTGGTCCACTTCGAGCAGCACGGGTTCAATCACGTCGTGGCGCAACAACTCGAAGCGGCGATTATCGAGCAGGTGGAAAACATTTTCGCGGCGGCCCGTGAAAAAATTGTCAAGGCAGATAACATCGTGCCCCTCTTCGATAAGGCGCTCGCACAAATGTGAGCCGATAAAGCCTGCGCCGCCCGTTACCAGAATTCTCATTCTCTTCTCCCGCTCTCTTTTCTTCCGCCCTTTACCAGCAGCAGGCGTTATCAGACTCTAACCCTAACTGCAGGCTTCTTTAATGATTTAACTTTAGCTTCGATTCGGAGCCAACAAATCTTTGACGGTCTCGATGGCTCTGCCGCTCGCGACTTTCAAGGCCGACGGAATCATCTTCGCATTCAACGCTGCGCGCGTCAGTTGGCGTTCCGCTCTGTGACGCACCGCCGCCGAAGCTTTATCAATTGAGCCTGTGTCAAACGGCGGCTGCGGGTCGTATTCAATTATCAACTGAATAGCCTGTGCCGCCTCTTCACCGGCGATTTTCCCCGCCAGGTAAAGGGCCATATCAATGCCAGCCGACACGCCCGCCGCCGTGATGATTTTGTCTTGCTGAACGAGGCGCTCGCTCGCCGCCTCCGCGCCAAACGTTGCCAGATATTTTAAGGCCACCCAGTGTGTCGTCGCCCTCTTACCTTTCAAGAGTCCGGCGGCCCCGAGAATCAACGCGCCCGAACAAACCGACGTTGTCCACTGCGTGGTCTCATGCGCAGCGCGCAGCCAATCTAAGGTTTCACGGTCGCCCATCGGCGCGAGCGTGCTTGAGGACGAGCCGGGCACGACGATGATGTCCGGCCTCGGCACTTGCGAAAAATTGAAGTCGGCGGAAAGCGCGAGGAAGCCGCTGTCTGTGCGTTTTGCTCCCACCTCTTTAGCTACAAACCGCACCCTCGCATCAGGCAGCAGGCTCAAGACCTCATAAGGCCCGATAGCATCGAGCGCGGTGATGCCTTCATAGAGTAGAATCGCAATGTCCATGGCAATTGCTCCTTCGAAGCGGCTAACTAAATCTTCGTCAACCGTAAAACTAACTGGCAGCACGCCGCACGGCGTAGTTGCCGACGTAGAGCACATCCATTCGCGTCTTCATAAAACAATCAATCGCGTGGCGCGGCGTGCAGACAATCGGCTCGTTCTCGTTGAATGAAGTGTTGAGCACTAAGGGAACGCCCGTCAATGCGTGAAAATCGGAGATGAGTTGATAGTAGCGCTCATTGGTTGAGCGCGAGACGGTTTGCAGGCGGCCTGAGCCGTCAACGTGCGTCACCGCCGGAATTTTTTCGCGCTGCTCTGGCTTTATCTGATAGACCATCAACATCGTCGGCGCGGGATGCGTCTGTTCAAAATAATCACCGACGTGCTCTTCCAAGATGGAAGGCGCGAAGGGACGAAACGGCTCGCGCTTTTTGATGCGGTCGTTGAGAATATCTTTCATGTCAGCGCGGCGCGGGTCAACGACAATCGAGCGGTTGCCCAGAGCGCGCGGGCCAAACTCCATGCGCCCTTGAAACCATCCCATCACAGCGCCGTCGGCAATGTCTCGTGCTGCGCGCTGTGTGACTTCGCGCGCCGTATAACTTTCAAATGCGAGATTGCTGCGTTCCAGTTCAACGCGAATCTC
>CAZEZJ010000450.1:0-4199 GCA_964516695.1 uncultured Blastocatellaceae bacterium | reverse complement strand
CTGCCGCCGCGACCTCACACGATGGGGGCGGAGCGGTGATTACCTGACCAGCCCTGAGCGCAGCCCGCTCTTTGCCGTTACCTTCGCACATTATTTCGTCGGGCTTTACGAAGAACTCGGAGCGCCCGCCGAGTGGACAATCATCGAAGCCGGCGCGGGCGCGGGACATTTCGCGGCGGGCGTGCTCGAAACTCTGCGGCGAGAGTTTTCGGAAATTTTCTCGCGCACCCGCTACCTGATTTATGAAGCGAGCGCTGACGCCACGGCGCGCGCGAAAGCGAGGCTTGCTCCTTTTAAGGAACGCGTCGAATTCGTTAGCCTCGCAAAGAGAGAAGCGCCAATCGGCGGTGCAATCCTCTTCGCAAACGAGCTGTTGGATGCTTTCCCTGTACATCGCGTGGTGGTGCGTGATGGTCAGTTATTGGAGTTGTGCGTCGGGTGTGATGCGGCGGGCGAGTTTATTTGGGTCGAACGCCCGCCGTCTACGCCGCGCCTGGCGGCGTATTTCCGAAAGCTGCAAATTGAGATTGCGGAAGGACAGATTGCTGAAGTCAACCTCGAAGCCTTGGATTGGATTGCACGGGTCGCCAGGCTTCTCCGGCGCGGTTTTCTCATCACAGTTGATTACGGCGCGGAAGCTTTCGAACTCTACAACGCTTTGGCGCGACCATCAGGAACATTGCGGGCCTTTCAGCGTCATCAATTATCTGACGACGCGTTGGCGCAGCCCGGCGAACGGGATTTGACGACGACGGTTGATTGGACTTCCATCAAGAGGGCGAGCGCGGAGGCCGGACTGCAAGCGGTGCTCCATAAGCGACAGGATGAGTTTCTCTTGCAATCGGGTCTGCTCGAACATTTAGAACGTTTATCCGCCGCTGCCGAGAGCGAAGCGGAAGTCGCCGTTTTGCGCGCGAGCGCGCGGCACATGATATTACCGGACGCCATGAGCGCCAGCTTTCAAGTTCTCGTGCAAAAGATTGCGGCAGGCGAATAGTGATGGTGACTAATGAAAGTAAAGCTGCTTTCAACTTGGCTTTTCCGTAGCTGCGAATGAAGGCTCTCGCGGCGGCAGCCGTTAGACCGTAATCGAATATTGGTCAATCATTAATAGGATTGAAATTGATGGTTTCTCATGTATAATGCCGCCTGATTCACGCAAGGCAAGCTCTGATAATTCTTCATCGGGACACTGTCTCCCGGCTCGTTACTAACTCTCTTGTAACAGGCTCTATTAGCTGACCTCGCGGAATGGCTTTCATATCTAATCTCCGAAGCGACCGGCTGTCGTGTCCGCATTCAAATGTTAATTCGACAAGCTAGCCGGCTTCGGTGTCGTTGCTTAAGTAATCGAACGAACCAGCCGGGCGTCTTCAAGGTCGTTGCCTCCTGATAAGGGAGGCGGCGGGGAATTTCTAACTAAGCGCAGGGAATTCTCATTTAAGGTTGCCGCAATTCTCATGTCCGTCATTCTCTGTCGTGGCATTCCGAGGATGTTGCTGATGCAGGCTACTTCCCACAACGCAAATCTCTAACCGAGATACGCTCGAAGTTAATACCCAAGCGCCACAGGTCTAGTTGTGTCAAAGATACCTGAGAGCAGGCATCTTTTAAGTTGACGTACCGAATAAATAATTCTTTGAGACGCTGGCAAGAAATGTTTACGAGATTAGAGACCAAAACCGTCAGCGGCACGGCGGACATCAAAGAGCATTTCGACCGTTGTGCTCCTGAATACAACGAGCAGCATGGCGACGCGGCGCGCTTGCTCGAATACAGGCTCGGCCTGATTAGAAAGCACGCCGAGCTTGGTCCAAACGACGTGGTCCTCGATATAGGTTGCGGCCCCGGCCATCATCTGTTGGCCCTCGCCGGAGAAATGCGTCGCGGCATCGGGATTGATTTGTCGTCGGGCATGATTGAGGTCGCACGAAAAAATCTGTTGTCTTCGGCGTGGAAAGAGCGGCTCGAATTTGTCGTCGAAAACGGGGAGGCGCTTGCGAGCGTGCCTGAGTCTTCCGTGGACTTGGCGCTCTGCATCGGAGCGCTAGAGCACATTTATCATAAAGAGTCTGTTTTGTCGGCGGTGCAGAGAGTGCTCAAACCGCGCGGGCGCTTCTTTTGTCTGACGCCCCACGGCGGATTTCTTTGGTACAGGGCCATCGCGCCTCTGCTGGGAATGAAGACCAGACATCTTTCCACCGATAAATTTTTAACGCGCAGGAGTTTCAAGCGAATGCTTGCGGAGGCCGGATTTAATCAAGTAGAAGCTGGCTATTGGGAGTTTATTCCGAAGGGAGACATGCCCGCCATTATCGGAGTTGTGGTTGAGAAGTTGGCGGTCGTCGGCAAACTTCCCGGGATGCATCCATTTCGCAGCGGGTTGATGGTCTGCGCGCGCAAATCTGATTGACCGCAGGAAAATCGAAGAGCAAAGAGATGGCCTCGCGGCAGCCTTTTTCATTCTCACACGCGCTAGGGGCGCTAAGGAGGTTTAGACAGTATGAACGAATTGGCAGTGACACATATGGCGTGCGCTCGCATCCCGACGCCCGAGGGTGAGTTTAAGGTCTGTCTCTTCGTCAACGGTCAGGACAACAAGGAGCACTTGGCATTGGTCGCGGGCGATGTCGCGCGGCAGGATGATGTCTTAGTGCGTGTCCATTCCGAGTGCTTCACGGGCGATGTGCTGGGTTCTCTGCGCTGCGATTGCGGCGTCCAACTCGAAGAATCGATGAACCTGATTGCGAAAGAGGGCGCGGGCATTCTCATCTATTTGCGCCAGGAAGGCAGAGGCATCGGTTTGGCAAACAAGCTCAGGGCCTATAACCTGCAAGAGCAAGGCTACGATACGGTGGATGCCAATCTATTGCTCGGCTACGGAGCGGACGAAAGAGATTACACGACGGCGGCTCTCATCCTAAAGCATCTGGGCGTGCGTTCCGTGCGTTTGATAACGAACAACCCGACGAAGATTGAGAGCCTTGAGCTTTCGGGCATCGAAGTCAGAAAGCGCGTGTCGCTGCCTTCACACGTGACGGCGGAAAACGCCGCTTACCTGCTGACCAAAGTGCAGCGGATGCGCCATCTGCTCAATCTGGACGCACAACCAACCGTCTTGACGGAACACGAGAACGGCCACAAAACCGCAGCAACCGCTTTCCTCAGCGCGCAGAGCTGCGTTCCCGTCAGCGATGGAATCGAAATGCTGCGACAAAAAATCGCGGCACACCAAGAGAGCAACCGCCCCTTCGTCACGCTCAGCTACGCGCAGAGCCTTGACGGTTGTATTGCCGGACGCCCCGGCCAGCAGCTTGTCTTGAGCGGTCATCAATCGCTCGTTCTGACGCACAAACTGCGTGCAGCGCATGATGCCATTCTGGTCGGCATCGGCACCGTTCTGGCTGACAATCCACAACTCACCGTGCGTCTGGTTGAAGGTCAAATCCCGCAGCCCGTCATCGTTGACAGCCACTTACGCCTGCCGCTCGGCGTTAACCTGCTCGGCAATCATCCGCTGCGTCCAATCATCGTCACCAGCGAGCAGGCGGACGTGGGGCGGCAGAAGATTTTAGAGGAAGCGGGAGCCAGAGTGTTGCGCTTGCCGTCTGATGCGAAGGGGCGTGTAGGGCTGCCGTTGATGTTGGAGCGTTTGCGTGAGTTGGGAATTAAAAGCTTGATGGTCGAAGGGGGCGCTCGCATCATCACCAGCTTTCTCTCCGAGCGTTTAGTCAATCACATGATACTGACGGTTGCGCCCGTCTTCGTCGGCGGGATGCGCGGCGTGCGCAGGCTCAGCCGTTCCGATACGGCCTTCTATCCACACTTGAGCAATTTGCAACATCAGCCCGTCGGTGAAGACATGATTTTCTGGGGCGACCCCGTGTGGGAGGGATGATGAAGAAGCGGCTGGCACTTCACTTCACCGCGCCATACGAAGTAAGTGTGCGAGAGGAAAACTTGCCGCTGCCCGTCGCCGGACAGATTTTGGTCAAGACTCTCATCTCGGCCATCAGTTCGGGCACAGAGCTTTTGCTGTACAGGGCGGAAGCGCCAGCCGATATTCCTTTAGACGAAACAATCCCTGCGTTGGCCCATCCGCGCAGCTACCCGTTCAAGTACGGCTATGCCGCAGTCGGGCAAGTTGTGGAAGTGGGTTTAGACTCGGACGAAGAATGGCTTGGGCGATACGTCTTCTC
>CAZEZJ010000449.1:3415-4200 GCA_964516695.1 uncultured Blastocatellaceae bacterium | reverse complement strand
CGAAGTGGCAACGGCGTCTTCGTTCCGGAGCCATAAGACGACCGATGCGACGAGACCAATTGCGATTACTCCTATGAGCGCTGCTTTCTTCATCGTTCCTTCAGATTATAATCACCGCCCGTCGAAAAGCCACAGGGAACGAGCTCGATTGCTGGAGGAAGATAGCGAACTGCGGGTGTAGGCCATTGGCATCGGACGTGCGACTTAAGCGAGAGCTCTCGTACAGTTTAAGACCACCCCCGTCGTACATGACCTCATGTGCCATGAGTGCTCACGACGGTGTCGCAGCTCAAACGACATACGTTTCGCGAACCCGTCTCTTGAGCGGACTCTCGCGCATCAGCGTGTAAAGTGACTTGAAGTTACCGGGGAATAGGCCCATCGCCTGCGGGTGCCCGGTTACGGCTGATGCCTGGACTAAACGGGCAAGGACGAACCCCACTTAACAGGATAGCCTCGCGCATGAACGCAGCGCTTTTGCCGCCCCGGTTGAATGGATTGTTGGATTGCGCCTTATTCCTCAGTCAATAACCTCGATTGAATCGCCTTCCGTTAAAATCCCTTCAATCAAAACGGCGCAATAAACACCGGCAAAGGTATCGTGTGCCCGGGCAACTTTGCGTAAAACTTCCGGGTTGTGTTCGCCCGTCTCAGGGTCTAGCGAAATCATCTTACAGCGCGGGTCGCGTTCCAGAACCATAACCGCCGCGCTCGTACCTATACGCAGACGGTGTCCGACCCATTCATCCTCTGCAAAGCCGTAATCCGACGCGAGGTCCAGATAG
>CAZEZJ010000449.1:0-3405 GCA_964516695.1 uncultured Blastocatellaceae bacterium | reverse complement strand
ATCAATCGGAATGCCCAATTCCGCTTCAACCTGTCGGATGGTTTGCAGGCTAATCAGCGAAACCGGGCGGCAGTCGGTTAACGCTCGGTCCGAACGCGCCAGCGTGAGGTGATTTTCACCGCGCAATCCTTCGCCCAGCATCTCTATCAACGCCGGGTCATCGACCGAGACGACCGCGCCCGAAGGCGTTACGACATCCAGAATCAGGTCGTTCGGTTCGGCGTTTGCCGGATTGACACCCGGCGCGATGCTCATCGCTTCGGTCAAGTTGGGCGGTTTTGCCGCCCTTTCGGGATAACGGAACTGTGGACGATAGCGCAGCATTTGCTCCTGTACCGTTGCGCTCAGATAAGGAAATCCTTTGCGTGAGGCGGAATTTTTGAAGGCGTAGCAGCGATCACCATAGATGCCCGAAAATCCCATGAAAACTTCGGGCAGTTCCTCGCCACGCATACTCTTAACCGGGTCACGCCATAAGCTTTCGACGGTTCCAACAATCGTCACACCAAACGTCCCCCTTTATTCTTAAAAGCACATTACACGAAGCAGCCTCACGACGAAATTGACCGGACGCGCACAGACAACAGGGAATGAACAATTGATGAAAGCCATCCAATTGCCGCTCGCCTTGAATGAGTTCTCAGGCACGGCTCTCCGGACTATTATCACTTAAACATGCTCTTCCATCTCCTCAAAGAACGATCCCGGCGGCATACCGATAATGGCCGCGCACTCGCGTTCATAACCTCCAGCACCTTGCGAGTCTGTCTGTCTGCTCGCAATCGCAGGCACGCGCATCCGTAGCCGTAGCTGCCCGCGTTCGTAGCCACCCATTGCCCGGGCTTGTAGTCAGGCAAAGACCAATCGCCTTTAGCCTCATACTGGCCCTGCACAGAGATTATCCATTCTGCCTCCCGGTCATAAAGCGAAATATTCGCGGGCGTAGGATTGTCTAGCCAACCGCAACGCGTCTCAACCTGCGCGGCCTCAGGCTGTTCGGGTAGTACGGGATGACCGTTTACAAGTACTACAGCTATCAATAACAGGCAGCCCACGATCATCAGGCGCGGGGCTACAGGTTTCTTATTCATAAGTTGCTCCCACTTCTATTAGTGTCTGTGGATTTCAGACTGTCATACTGGTCTGTGCCAAGCCATGCCCGACCCGGTTCCTGTTTTCTATGAACCTCAATCGCTATGTCCTCCGCCGTTTGTCCAGGGCCTCCATGCTCATGTTTGTTAACTAACATAACTACAAGGCCCAGAATACACCCTAAGCCTGCCGGTACCGCGAGATACATAAACTCCACAGCTACCGTCACAGCTAAAAGAACAAACATTGCAGAAAGCAGGCTAAGGCCTATGAGTATCCAAATACACCCTTTCTTATCTTGCTTTTCAGTTGCTTTAATGCAGTTCATGCAGATGAAATATGTTCGGGGCGCTAAGTCCTTGTAACTGATGTGTGTGGTGGACGTTACAAGTGTGCCATCTTTTCTCACCTCAGGGCCCGTATCATATCGGGAGGCTTCCGTGCCGCGATAGATCGTGCCTGAGCACCCCTCCCCCTGCTGGCCGCACTTCACGCAGGTACCTTTGGCCAGATCACCCAGTTCCATAGAGGTAAATGACATGGTTCTGTCTCCTCAGATGTATTTTGGTCAATGGCTCGGACATACGTCCCCGTGCGTCAGGATTTATCCACGCTAGGTAATACAAGAGCCATCTGGCGCTTGAATTGCCCGGGCGCGCAAGCAAAGCCTGTACGTACAGGTTCTCTATAAAATCCGCGCTTGTTCGCGCTCCGGTCGAGTGAGTTGTTGGGCTTCGCCAGCCTCCGAATCACTAATTTGCAGTTCGTCAGGGCTTTGCCTCGAAGATAAGATTGAAAGGCGTTTCGGTGGCCCTCCGAAAGTGTTTGAATCCGCCGGCCGTAACAACCTCGCGCATTCTGGCTTCACCGGCCTGGGCCCCTAGTGCAAGCCCTACCTCCTGTGATAAGGAGGCCGGAGTGCAAAGCAATGTCGAAGCGGAATAATAGATGCGCCCGACAGGGTTCAGGTTATCCTCCACTCTATCCCCCGCGAACGGCTCAACTATCATCCATGTGCCGTCAGGAGCAAGCGAGTCTTTAACGTGTGCCGCGGCGCCTACGGGGTCTCCCATGTCGTGCAGACAATCGAAGAACGTGACGAAGTCGTAGTTCTCTCCCGGATAATCCTTGGCTTTAGCGACCGCGAACTCCACCCTGTCAGCTACCCCTGCCTCGACCGCTTTCTGTCGCGCCATTTCGATAGACTTATCATGATAATCGAAACCAACAAAAGTAGAATTGGGGAAAGCTTGCGCCATCAGAATTGTCGAAGCTCCAAGCCCGCACCCAACATCTGCTACTTTCGCCCCAGCCTTAAGCTTGGCCTCTACGCCGTCGAAAGCAGGTATCCATGAGGTGACCAGATTTGCCGCATAACCGGGGCGGAAAAACATCTCCGTCCCGCGAAACAATCCGTGGTCGTGTTGATGCCAACCGAAGCCCTCTCCCGTGCGAAATGCTTCGGTTATCTTCGGCACGGCTTTTAAGGCTGAGACGGCCAGCAAAAAAGCTCCCGGTAAATATGCCGGGCTCTGTTCATCGGCCAGAGCGAAGGCCTGCTCTTCGTTTAGAAAGTAACGCTGCGTCTTTGCATCATACTCAACATAGCCCCCGGCCGCCTGTGAGCAAAGCCACTCGCGCACGTAGCGCTCGGTCGTCCCGGTTCGTTCGGCTAATTCTGCGGACGTGAGAGGTTGCCCTGCCTGAGCCATCGCCTTGTAAAGACCTAGGCTCTCGCCAATAACAACCAGACCCGCATGAAATGCCGCACCGAAGTCAGCGACGAACTTTCCCAGCAACTGATTCAATTTTTCCTCATTGATAGACATTCAACCTCTCTCCTTTGGCAAACAAATAATTAGGCGGAATGCTTTTATACCAAAGAAGCTCAAGCGTCAATGAATTGGCCTGGCCCGTCTGCCTTCGTTAAGAGAAGCACCTGATGCCGAGCTAATTGTGGGAAATATCTGCGAGCAGCCTTCAATCCTTGCGTCTGGTATTCGCGCTGATTCCGCCCCGATGGAGTGAGCTTTCAGGCGTCGCCTCCCTGGTAAGTTGAGGGCGTCGTAATCTCTTCTATCTTCGCCTGCCACTGCTGATAATAATCATAGAAGCCCGGATATGTCAGATCGAGTTCGACGCTCTCCGCGCGCATGTACTCGCGGGCCTTCATCACATACCGGAATAGGGAGCCGACAACACCCAACACTCCGCCCCCGAGGGAAAAAACAAAGATTGGGATATTGATTGAATTGTTCCTTTGCAAGAATCCGTAGAAGAGGGCTCCCACAAGAAGCAGAAGTGAGATTAGAA
>CAZEZJ010000448.1:0-4204 GCA_964516695.1 uncultured Blastocatellaceae bacterium | reverse complement strand
GCTGGCATCTAAGATGCTGCGCGGCGGGTTTGACGCGACCGAAGTGTCTCACAGCTTGAACAAAGTGACGGGGACACACTCGGTCTGGTTCAACGAACGCTTGCTGACTTCGCCGGAACAGGCCGTGGCAGAATGCATCATGCTGACCAGCCGCCGCCTCGCGGGGCAGCCGGATTCGGCACGCGCCGCCGTTAAAGCGCAAGCGAGTGTCGAGATGGAAGCGACGGCAGGCAAGGTGATGTCGAACATGATTGGAATATGCCCGGAATGCCACGGCCAGTTGGAGCACGCCAGCGGTTGCGACTCCTGCCGTGATTGCGGCTACTCGAAATGTAAGTAGACGAAAAGCGCTGTTCCAAATCGAGCAGCAAACTGTCCGCTGGCATGAGATTGATGCCGGCGGGCAGTTTGCTGTTTGTCGCCGGGTGGACGTTGCGCGCTCGCTCTCGCTTGCGAGGCCAGCGCTCTGTCGCAAGCTGCGGCCTTATTTATTTCTTGCGCGCGCTGGCCGTGGGCGTATACTATGCGCGCGCAAGATGAAAACGAGACGGATTCTAAGCACACCGGGGGGCGGGCGATGGCGGTTGACTGTATTCAGCGTCCTGAGTTGAAGGGGCCTGTGTTGGGGTTGATAAAAAAGGTCGCGGGCGCACACAAGGCCGGCGAGTTTACGATTGAGTTGGCCGATTTGTTCGCGGCTTTCGGGCTGACGCTGGAAGCGATAGAGGTGGAGAAGCTGCGCGAGCGAGGCGCTGTGAGCTTCAGTCCGAGCGACAAGAAGGAAGGGACATTTCTCAACGAGGGAGCAGAGCAGCAACTCGCGACGGGCGAAGGGGTAACCATCGTCGTCCCCGAAACCCTTTCGGGGTCTTACAGCACGACGCGCAAGTCTTTAACGCTCGCGTTTGACGAGGGCCGTGCGCTGCGCGGCTGCAAACGATTCTTTGTGCTGATTTGCCAAGACATCATTAAGATTGAAGCCGACGAGGGCCAACTCTATATTGATTTGCCGGGCGACACGTACGATATGTGTTTCGTCTTTTAAGCCCCCGAGCATCTCTGTCGTCCCTCTTTCGCGCGGTTGGCTTTAAGGTTCAAGCGGGAAAATAGTGATGGAGAGTGAGCGTCGAAAGGAACAGCGATTTACGGTTCCGCTCGAAGTGCGTTGGGAGAGCATGTCGGGCAGATACGCGGCGCGGACCGGCGACCTCAGCTTGGGGGGTTGTTATATCGAATCGCTCGCTCAGGTCAGCATGGGCGAGGAGATTCGTTTTGAGATTCAACTGCCGACGGGTTTCTGGATGCCGCTGCGCGGCACAGTTGTTTATCACCAGCCGGGCCTTGGCTTCGGCGTGAGTTTTGCCGGATTGACGATGATGGAGCGAAACGTGCTGGCGCGAGTGCTCAATCCAGTGGGTTGAAAGGCCGGGCGCTCATTCGAGTTGCAGCCCGAGAGCGAGGACATGCGATGACATCCCCTTGGTCTTTGCTCGACACCAGCACGCATCAAGACCACGTTATCGCGCATGTCCTCGGAACAACGGTGCTCGGCTATTTCATCCTGGAGGAAGCCGCACATCTGCTGTTGGACATCGGATTCATTTGGACCGTTTACGTTGACACGGAGATGGCGCTCTTGCCACAGTCAGTAGCGATTAACGAATTGGCGCTCGACGCACAGACGCGCGAAGCGCTGTTGGCGGAAATCACGCTCCTGCATGATGGGCGCGACCAAGTGCACCTCACACAGATGGCGCGCTCGCCCGCCGGATGTTTGATTACGGAAGTTAGCTGCTACGCTCAAGATGAGCGCCGCCGCGTAGTGCTGCACGGCGAAGACTCAAGCCTGGCGATTGAAACCTCGCTTGCTGATGATGCGTTGCGCGTCACGACAATCGTTGTGACGACAGGCGACGCCGCATAGAATAAGCTGCAAACTGAAAAATTTTACCCAAGGGTTTAACTAATGATGCTTCAACGCCAACCTGACGCTCTCCTGCTGAAGGGCATTCAAGGCCCTTTTAGTGAAGAGAGATTTCGTGAATCCACAATGGCGCGTCATCCGTCGCGCATGATGAACCGCGCGCTCCTGACGGACGCGCGCATTTTAACGGCGGAAGAGAATTCGCCACCGAACGATGATGAGACCGGACTGGAAGACGCCGCGCGCAACGAACGAGACTACCTGCGCCAGCGTTTACGCGAAGAATTAGGGCGCGAGCCGACCGAACAGGAGTTGGACGAATGGCTGCGCCAGCACACGGAAGGCTATTAGACTCGAACCAAGGGTTTTCGTAGAAACGCCCGCGCGGTTTACCTCGCACGCGCTTTAAGCAACTCCCACAAATTAATTGCTGAAGGAGGTAACAGCATGGCAAAGAGGGAACCCGCTGAATATCGAGCGAAGGTGACGGATGATGCGGGCATCTTTCGCGGCAAGGTGCCATCGCCGCTGATTAGAGAATTGGGCGGACGCCCGGGCGATTACATGGTTTTTCATTACGACGGCGCGGGCAAAGTCTTGATGAGCATCGCGCGCACAAAAGGCGGCGGCGCGAAGGCGGCCCTCGCTAAAAATAAAAAGAGTCGAGGCAGCGCGAAGGGAAAAAGACGCTGAGCCGGATTCACAGGAATAGAGCCTCTGATAAACGAGGCTCGGTCTCTGAAACGGATTGAAGCGCTAACACTACGCTGAAACAGCGTCGGGCGGCACGAACAACCTTGGCGCAGCAGCTTGGCTGTGGCTGACGGGCAGCAAGCTAGTGCGACGCGTTGCTCGTCAACCGTGTGCGAGAGATTGCTAAGAGCACGATGCGCCGCTAATCCGTGTGGAGTGCGGCGCATCGTGCTCTAATAAAGAGCCGTCCGGTGCTTAACCGCCGAGGATGGTGATTTGATTATCAACCGTGCGCACGCCTTCGATTCTTTTAACCATCAACTCAACCTGCCGTTTCAAGTCTGCCGTGTCCACCGAGCCGGTCAGCGTGACTTTGCCGTCGGCCACGGAAGCGATAACGCCGAGAGATGAAAACTTAGGGTCGTCCGCCATCTTCTTATCGATTCTGGCTTGAACGCTGGCGTCATCGTTGCCTCTCGGTCTGGCGTCGGTCGTAGTTGACGAAGAGGTTGTTCCCGCCGGTTGCTCGATGACAACTGTTTGGGGCGGCTGCTGTGTCGCAGGCTGTTCGATGACGACGGTTTGCGGTGGCTGCTGTGCCGCGGGCTGCTGAACAATAACGGGCTGCTGTGGCAAAGGCGTCGGCGCGGTGGTCGCCACGCGGACGTTGGTGTTAGCCGAATCGTTATTTCTCATCAGGAAGAGGAAGAGAATCGTCGTTAAGGCGATGGCGCCGATGACGAGCGCCGCCACGACTCCCGTGGAGACTCCCTGCCTGTCCGGCACGCGAGAAGTTTCCGTGCGCACGACCTCGCGGCGCGCCGTTGGGGTCTCCACCACGACGCGGCTTCTTCTTTGTTGTTCTTCATCGTATGACATTTCTTAAATTTCTCCTCAAAGGACTAATTTTTGCGAGGTCATTTGTTCAACTTCGTCAGGTAATACGAGTTGAGAGCGTCTTTATCACAACAGACTCTTCAGCAAGTGGTATTCCGCAGTCTCGCTTGAAGCGGCGCGCCCGCAAAAAGCGCGTGTTTGTTGGTTGTTTTCAAGCGCGCTCGGTGTTTCGGTCAGGAGATAGGACAGTGACGCGGCGATTGATTGTATGCAAATAAGGCAAGCCGGCGTGCTTAGTCAGGACCGCTTGCTGAAGGCGTGCGGGTCTTGTTGACGACAGACGCACGCTTTCTGCCAGCGCGGCTCACCGCTGCCCAAGTTGCTTTGCCTTTCCGCCGCTGCTTTCGCATAATTCGATGGTATGAAGACAGCAATTATTCATCATCCGATTTTCAAGGAACACGAGACGGGCGAGCATCATCCCGAAAGACCTGAGCGATACGGGGTGGTGATGAGCGCTTTGCGCGAGGACGCGGAGTTGTGGGGGCGGCTCGTGGAGCTGGAAGCTGTGAGTGCGCCGCGCGGCGACGTGCAGGCGTGTCATACGCCGCAGCATTACAAGGCCGTCGAGAAGGTCGTCAGCGAGGGCACGGGCTATCTGGATTCGGATACGGTGGTCTCGATGCGTTCGCTCGACGCGGCGCTGCGTGCGGCGGGCGGTGCGTGTCGCGCGGTGGATGCGTTGATGAA
>CAZEZJ010000447.1:0-4213 GCA_964516695.1 uncultured Blastocatellaceae bacterium | reverse complement strand
AGCAAGGCTATCCAACGCGCTTGAATCGGTCGTTCTTTCATATCATCCTCTCGTTTGGCCGACATAATTTAACACAGGCTGGTTTGCGAGAAACCCTTTTTTCCGTTCTTTCATTCCACGACAAATTATGCGTCTGGCCCATGCGGTTGACGCCGACCGCATAGCGCGTGCTAACATCAGCACGCTTCACAATTCATGCTCCCGTAGCTCAGTGGATAGAGCATCTGCCTTCTAAGCAGAGGGTCGCAAGTTCGAGTCTTGCCGGGGGCATTGCCGCTGCTCTCGATGAAGACGGCTGGCGAGCGCAGGATAGTATAAACGCACCGCTTGAAGAAATAGGCGGAGTGGTGTAAAAAGTTATGGTCAGTTTACGGCGGCTATAGTTCAGTTGGTTAGAACGCTTGATTGTGGTTCAAGAGGTCGTCGGTTCGAGCCCGACTAGCCGCCCCTTGAATATCAATAATTTAGGGCGACCATAATGGTCGCCCTATGTCGTTTAATGTGACTATAGTGTGCCAACCTCAATGGGGCAATTCACGCCTGCTTTACGGCTTGTTGCCCGCCGCGAGGATATTTCACCTTCGTCCGCCCCCGAATGAGGCTTTCTCAATAAGACGCTGCACACAATACGCTTGGGCGCTAGCAAGTTGCATCATATAATAAGCCATTGAGGAATCTGCTTATGAATGACGTAACAGTTGATGCTCTCCTCTTTGCTTTAGTCGGATTATTATTTGTCGGCTTGAGTATTCCGCTCATCCAGCAGCGAGTGCCGCCTAATCGCTATTATGGCTTTCGGACAAGGAAAACTCTTTCCGATCCGAAGATTTGGTATGAAGCGAACCGCATCTCCGGGCATGATTTACTGGTGGCGGGTGCGTTGCTCACCATTACTTCATTCGTGATGTTGATGTTTGCTCAGGGATGGAAGCCAGAGCATGTGGTCTTTACGCTGCTCTCTGTCATGACACTCTCATTAGTCGGAGCGGTGTGGCATGGCTTCGCAGTATTAAGGCGAATGTAAGCGGCTCATTTAAGCAACGCCGCGCCCAACAACTCATTCAACCAGACGCCTCGGTAGCATGGCTTTTTATCACTGTCATCTTCGCAGAAACATACCTTATTGAGTGCTAAAGTGAATTATGAACCAGCGCCGATTGAGACAGCGAATATTTCGCTGCCCAGTAACGTGCGGGAATTAATTGAAACGCTGGCGCGAAATCTTCACGACGTGCGGAGCAAAGATTGGCTGGACAGTAAAGCGCAGCAGGCAAGCGAGCGCGCTGAAGAGAATCTAGAACCGGCGTGGCTCGTGCCTTTTGAGGCCTTGCCCGAAGTTGAGAAGGAGTCTTACCGCCGCAGCGCCAGTGAGACGCTGAAGGCCGCCTTTGCGCTGGGTTACCGCGTCGAGAGCGCGCGGCAGGAACAGCCGGAAGCGACTGCCGCCGCCGTCAAAATATACAAGCAACCGCTGGCACAGGCAGAGCTTGCGAGCCACATGAAGGCGATGGATGTGGAAGCGCTGCTGGCGCTCTGGCAATCGCACGCGCCTGATTCTTGGGCCGAGATGCCGGAGCTTTATCGTGCGCTCGGCAATCGGATTCTCAAGCTGGGCGAACCAATCTTTGCCTACGACGTATTGCGCGAGGGCTTGGGCGTGTGGCCCGAGGACGTTCGCCTGCGACAATTGCTGGCGCTCGCGCTGGCGCGCAGCGGTGCGACTCAAAAAGCCAACGACATTCTGCTTCAACTTAACAGCGAAGGCCATAGCGACGAAGAAACACTCGGCGTGCTGGCGCGCACCTATAAAGACCTCTGGGCACAATCGACGGATGAGCAGCAGCGACGGGAAAAGCTTGAACTCGCTTACAAGTTTTACGATGAAGCGCACGACCGCAGCAGCGGCTACTACTCCGGCATCAATGCGGCCACAATGGCCTTGCTGCTAGGGCAGCGCGAGCGCGCCATTGCTCTCGCCAAAGAAGTGCGCGAGGCTTGTTTGCAAGAGTTGAAGAGTTTGCCTGAGGAGAGCGAGGACAGATATTGGCCGGTGGCGACGCTGGGCGAGGCGGCTTTGATTTTGGGCGAGTGGGCGGAAGCCGAAGATTGGTATGGGCAGGCCGCGGAAATCGGGCGAGCCAAATATGGCGAACTGACTTCGACGCGCCGTAATGCCCGTTTGATTATTGACTACCTGAAGGGCGAGCGCGAGCGCATTGATAAATATTTCAAGATTCCCAAGGTCGCGGTTTTCTCCGGCCACATGATTGACCGCCCCAATCGCACGCAGGCGCGCTTCCCTGCTCAACTGGAACCGCTTGTCCGCGATGCGATACGCGCGCGCCTGCTCAAACACGGAGCCGGATTCGGCTACGCTTCGGCGGCCTGCGGCTCGGACATTATCTTTCTTGAATCCATGCTCGAAATGGGCGGGAAAACCTACGTTGTGCTGCCTTATGGAGAGGAGCAGTTTAAGAAAGACAGCGTTGAGATTACGAACAACCCGCGCTGGGTCAAGCGCTTCGAAAAGGTGTTACAGCGCGCGGCAGACGTGTTGCTGGCTTCCGACCAACCTTTGGAAGAGAGCGTGCTTTCTTTTGAGTACACCAATTTACTATTGCACGGACTGGCGAGCATTCGAGCGGAGCGGTTTGAGACGGAGTTAGTGCCGATGGCGGTTTGGGACGGCAAACCGGGCGACGGCCTGGGCGGCACGGCGAGCGTCGTCCAGCGCTGGCAGCAGCTTGGGTATGAGATTGAGTTGATTAACTTGGAAGAGGTGCGGCATGAAGAGTTGCCGCAGATAAGCAGCCAACCGCCGCCGCAGCAACAACCATCCGCGACAGTTCAACTGACCGAACGCGAAGCTGAACCGACCACGGAATTCGGGACGCGGATGATGGCGCTCTTGTTCGCTGATGCGGTTCATTTCAGCAAGCTGACGGAAGAGCAAGTTCCGCGTTTCATCAGACAGTTTTTGGGAGCCATCAGCCGGATGCCAGCGATGAGCAAGCACGCGCCGGAGATGAAAAACACGTGGGGCGACGGGCTTTATTTCGTTTTCAGCAGCGTGCTCGACGCCGGATTGTTCGCGCTTGAGTTGGCGGATTTGATGACGCCCGCGGGCAAGTGGGTCGCGCATGGTTTGCCGGAAGGTTTGAATCTACGCATCGCCCTACATGCTGGCCCAGTCTATTCCTGTAACGACCCCATCACGGGCCATCTTAATTTCACAGGCACGCACGTCAGCCGTGCGGCGCGCATCGAGCCGGTCACCCCGCCCGGCCAAGTTTATTCCAGTCAAGAATTCGCGGCGTTGGCGGCAGCCGAACGCATCAGTGAGTTTAAGTGTGAGTACGTCGGCCTGACGCCGCTGGCGAAGGCTTACGGCACATTGCCAACCTATCACGTGCGGCGCGCGGGGCAGCACAGCGCCGCTCCCTCGCCAGCAGCGTCAGGTGCGCAAGCAACTTCGCAAACTGAGAGCGCAAGTTGAACGCGCTGGGCCAAACTTAAGAGAGATGTCGAAACAAAAGCTGCCGCGCCCGTCTGTTGAACTGCTTGACATGGCTCACGCCTACCAGCGTTCTAAAACTCTCTTCGCGCTCGTCGAGTTTGAACTGCCGACGCTGCTGGCGCGCCGCTCTTTGAAGCTTGAAGAGATTGCGGCGGCGTTGAATCTTCATCCGGTAGCGGCGGAGAGTTTTTTGAACGCGTGTGTGGCGCTTGGCTTGCTCGCCCGCGTTGGTGAGGAGTTTCGTAATTCCGCGCTCACCGAAGAATTTTTGGTGCGCGGCCGGCCGGGCTATCTGGGAGACCAGTTCGGCAGCTACGACCGGACGAGTTATCCGCTGTGGACCAATCTGGTGCATAACTTGCGGCGCTGGCGGCCCGCAGCGATTGACGACGAGTTGCCGGATGAGGATGACCAGGGCGAGAGAGGGATGCGCGAGCGCCATAATCTCTCGCTGCTGGTGGGCCATGCGCTGGCGTTGGCGTTCGATTTTTCGCCATTCAGCCGGATGCTCGACGTTGGCGGCGGAACAGGCGCGATGTCTTTGAGCATCTGCGCGCTACACAGTAAACTACGCTCTCTTGTCTTCGACTTGCCGCCGGTGGCCGCGCTCGCGCGCGAGTATGCGAGCCGGAGCGACGTGGCCGAGCGCATCGAAGTATTGGCCGGAAACTTCAAGCTTGACGAGTTGCCGGCGGG
>CAZEZJ010000446.1:0-4221 GCA_964516695.1 uncultured Blastocatellaceae bacterium | reverse complement strand
CGATGGCGATGCCGAGCCAGTAGGCGGAGAAGTTTCCGGCGACGAGGCCGGAAAGGATGTTCAAGCTGGGGCCACCCTCGCGCGAAGAGGTGACGACCTCTTTAACGTGAGCGGATTCGGTCGAGGTGAAGACCTTGACCAACTCGGGGATGACCGCGCCCGCGAGCGTGCCGCAAGTAATAATGGTTGAAAGCTTCCACCACAGGGTGTTGTCGCCGCCGAGGTCTGGAATCATCAGATAGGAGACGACGTAAGTCAGCACGACCGAGAGAATGGAAGTTATCCAGACGAGGTTTGTCAGCGGCCTCTCGAAGTTCATGGAAGCGGCCCGACTATACTTGGCTTTCGCCGCCGTTTCGTTCAGGAAGTAGGCGAGCGCCGAGGCGATAATCATCATCACGCGCATCACGAAAATCCAGACGAGCAGTTGCACCTGAATGATGGCCGAGGGCACGGCCAGCAAGATAAAGGTGATGAGAGCGACGCCCGTGACGCCGTAGGTCTCAAAGCCGTCGGCTGAAGGGCCAACGGAGTCGCCCGCGTTGTCGCCCGTGCAATCCGCGATGACGCCGGGGTTGCGCGCGTCGTCTTCCTTAATCTTGAAGACAATCTTCATCAAGTCGGAACCGATGTCCGCAATCTTGGTGAAGATGCCGCCCGCGATGCGCAGGGCCGCCGCGCCCAGAGATTCACCGATGGCGAAGCCGATGAAGCAGGGGCCAGCGTAGTCGCGCGGAACGAAGAGCAGGATGCAGAGCATGATTAAAAGCTCGACGGAGATGAGCATCATGCCGATGGACATGCCGGCCTTGAGCGGTATCGCATAAATCGGATAGGGGCGGCCTTCGAGGCTGGCGAAAGCCGTGCGCGAATTGGCAAACGTATTGACGCGAATGCCAAACCATGCGACGCCGTAAGAGCCTGCGATGCCGATGAGGCTAAACAGCAGGATGACGGCCACCTTCAAGGGCGGAAAGCCATGCTCGATGGCACCCGTGACGGCGTTGACGGTCTCCGCGAGCAGGCCGAAGTAGATGGCGGCGATGAGTCCGATGAAAACCCAGAGCAGCAGAATAAACTTGCCCTGCGTGATGAGGTAGGTCTTGCAGGTTTCATAAATCAGCTCGGAAATCTCCCTCATCGAACGATGAACGGGCAGGTTTTTCAACTGTATGAAGATGACCAGCCCGAACAAAAGACCGAGCACGCAGACGCCCAATCCGATGAGCAGCAGGGTGTGTCCGTCGAGGCCCAAAAACTGCTGCGAAGAGAGCAGCGGCAATTCCAAATTGGCTTCTCCGCCGGGCCTGCTAGGCCCGCCGCCTGTGCCCTGGGCCAACGCGACGGAAGCATTGACGGCCAACGCCGCTAGACCGGCGGCGACAAAGAGAGCGCTGCGACGAAACCGCAAGCTTAATGAGTGCAATCGTTCGGTAAGCCTCTTGGCGCTTTTCATCCGAGTGTCGAAAATGTCAGGCATTTCGTGTGAGTCCGCTTCGCGCTGCGAAACCTGTTGCCAAAGTTGGCCGCTAGTTTCACCGACGCAAAAGCGATTCCTTTCTGTTCGTTAAATAAATGGCGAGATAATTCCAGCCTGCGGCGCGACGTTCGATAACTATGCGGGCAAAGACAGACCGAGACAAAAACGAGGCGCGCGCGTCTCGCATGTCTCACACCGCCAAAAGCCAAGTCGCGCTAAAAGCGGATATTATTGCCGATTTACATCCAAACTGTCCACACCGCAGGAGGCTTTAAAGCGAAAAGCCGGAAGAATAAACGCCCTCAAGAGCCAACCGGAAAAGCCCTTGCCTTTCATTCATCTCAAAGCGTCTTCACACTTGCGGCTCTCTTTTTCGGCTCCGTAAAAGTAAAAAAGCGAGCCGAAATGCTCGGCTCGCTTTTCCACCCTCGTAACCTTCCCAATTATCCACAGAAAGGAGTTTCTCACATGCCATATCCAACCCTTGCACCTCCTCCCATAATGAAGGCGCAACCCCATCCAACTTCATGGAGCGACCGAGAGAATATTCCAACAAATTTATGATGTCAATAATTTTTTTTCTAAATCGTTCCGGCTTCATCCAGACTCGAACCCGCGGCCTCGGCGGGGCGTTTGCCCGCGCCCGTCCAGCGGCGAATGGAATCAATGAGCACGATGATGGCCGCTATCATCAAGATAGCGGTCAGAGCGATATTGATGTAGCCCTGGGCCGCCGTTTCGGGCTGTTGTGAGAGCGGCCAGAAATTGTCTGTGATGGATTGCCAGCCCGCGACGAGCGTGGTGGTGGCGACAAAGGTGAGCGGCACGAGCGTCACCCAACAGTAGCGCGCTTTGCCCATGTTGACGAGAATCGTCGTGGCGACGCAAAGCGCGACCGAGGCGAGCAGTTGATTGGCGATGCCGAACATCGGCCAGATGGTTGAAATCGAGCCTGACCAGATGAAAGCGGCCCAGCCGGCGACGACCAGCGCCGTTGTGATAAGCGAGCCTGGCAGCCACGTCGGCTCTTCGAACTTTTTGTAGAAGCGCCCGCCGAATTCTCCGACGAGAAAACGGGCGACGCGCGTGCCCGTGTCAATCGTCGTTAAGATAAAGAGCGCCTCGAACATGATGGCGAAGTGATACCAATATTTCATCAGCCCGCGCAGGCCCGGGATGCCGTCGAAAATCTTGGCGATGCCGAGCGCCAGCGTGACCGCGCCGCCCGTCCGCCCGCGCAAATTTTTCTCGCCCGATTCGGCTTCGAGGCGGTCAATCTCCTGCGGCTGCAAGTTGAAGCCCTCGGCGCTGTGCTCGTCAACCATACGAACGTAAGCGGACTTCTGCGCGTCAGTCTTCTGCGGCGTATTGATGACGAAATAATCGCCGGGAAATAGAGAGGTCGCAGCAATCAAAGCGACCACGCCGACCACGCCCTCCATCAGCATACTGCCGTAGCCAATCATGCGTGCGTCCGTTTCCTTCGCTATCATCTTCGGCGTCGTGCCCGATGAAATCAGCGCGTGGAAGCCGCTGATAGCGCCGCACGCAATCGTGATGAAGACGAACGGATAAACCTTGCCGGGAATAACCGGGCCGCCGCCCGCGATGAACGGCGTCCAGGCTGGCATGTTCAGCGTCGGGTGGACGAGAATGACGCCGAGGATGAGAAAAGCGACCGTGCCGATTTTCAAGTAGGAGGAGAGATAATCGCGGGGGCAGAGCAGCATCCAAACCGGCAGCACGGAAGCTATGAAACCGTAGGCCGCCATCAGCAGGATGATGGTGTTGCGCGAGAACGTGAAGCTCTCGGCCCAACTCGATTCCGCGATGCGCCCGCCCAAGAATACCGCCAGCAGCAGAAAGACGACGCCGATGGCGCTCGCCTCGCCAATCTTTCCTTTGCGGAAGCGATACATGTAAAGACCCATGAAGAGCGCGAGCGGAATCGTGAAGCCGACGGTAAACGTGCCCCAAGGTGATTCCGCGAGCGCGTTGACGACGACCAACCCCAACCCCGCCAGCGCGATGACGACGATAAAGAGAATCGCAACTCCGGCGACCAGACCCGAAAGCGGGCTAATCTCCGAGCGCGCAATCTCCGCTAGAGACTTCCCGCGCCGGCGAACGCTCGCCGCCAAAATCATAAAATCATGCACCGCGCCGCCCAAGCAGACGCCGATGACTAACCATAAAAGCCCGGGTAGGAATCCAAACTGTGCCGCCAGCACAGGCCCTATCAATGGGCCAGCGCCGGAAATCGCGGCGAAGTGATGACCAAAGAGCACCCACTTGTTCGTCGGGTAATAATTGTGCCCGTCGTACATCGTCTGCGAGGGCACGGCCCGCGCGTCGTCGAGCGCTAAAACTTTGGCGGCGATGAAGGCCGAGTAGTAACGGTAAGCGATAGCCATCACGCAGAGCGCGCCGATGATGATGGGAAGGGCGTTCATGTCTTGCTCCTAGCGCTACAGTTTTCGGGCAAAGAAAAGTTCTCTGGATTATAGACCGCTTGAGGCGCGGGAATTATAAATTAAGAGCGCTGCCGAGACTAATCAGCGGGCGACCGCTCATCGCTTGACTGAAGACAAGAAGGCCCAGGCCCGTGTAGATGAAAGCCACGAATAAGAGGTAAGCGATTTGACGACGCTCGGGCAGCGCCGGACGGCGGCGGCTTAAGATGTAGCCGGCGAGCGGCAGAATTTGGAGGGCGTGAAAGCCTAGAAAGTGTGCGACGCGTA
>CAZEZJ010000445.1:0-4229 GCA_964516695.1 uncultured Blastocatellaceae bacterium | reverse complement strand
AACGATGCTGCGGCGCGGGCGCGGCGTCCATTTCTTTCTGACCGCAACGGACGTCGAGGCTTACTACGCGCAATTGCGAGGGCGGGGGTTGGTGCTTGCGCCGCCCGCCGACGAAGGCTGGGGCGGGCGCTTCATCACGCTCGAAGACCCAGACAAATACAGGCTCTTCTTCGTCACCTGGAACTAAGCAGCAAGACGTAAAGATGAAGGCGAAAGGAGGAATAGCGAGCGGGAAGTAGAGACGCTCGAAGGATGAAAGAGTAGCTCTCCGGCTGGAACAGCTTTTCTTTTATCTTTCGGGCTGCTGCCTTCCCGCTGGCTCTTGCCGATGGCACAGCACATCGAAAATATGCTCAGACGTTACAGAGGGCAGGTGGTCAACGTCAAAACTCGCTCGGGCGGTGTGTATGAGGGAACGGTGGCTGAGATAACCAATGATTATGTTGCGCTGGCGATGAAGAACGATGATGATAGTCGTGATACGGTCTTCGTGCTGCTGCAAAGCATTGAGGCCATTTTGCCGCGCGGCAATCCGCAAGGTTAATTTTTCAAAACACAGACGGCTCGCGTGCTCTAAAAATCCAATGCGTTACATCGCCAACCCGCCGAACCCTTGGCTCTCGTACACAATCGAATGGTTGGGCGAGCCTCCCGAAGCCAAAGTCGAAGTCTTCGAAGAGACCGAGACGCGCACCATCATCACACACAACAACAGTCCCGATGTCGGCTTTGATTATTCCGTCAACTGCTATCGCGGCTGCGCCCACGCCTGCTCGTATTGCTTCAGCCGCCCGACGCACGAATATTTGGGCTACGGCGCGGGCACAGACTTCGAGCGAAAAATCGTCGTCAAAGTTTGCGCCCCTGAGCTTTTGCGCCGCGAGTTGATGGCGCGCAATTGGCGCGGGGCTGAAGTGGTCTTTTCCTTCACGTCCGACCCTTACGTTCCGCTCGAAGCCCACTACAAATTAACGCGCCGTTGCCTCGAAACCTGTCTGGAATTTCGTAATCCCGTCGGCATCGTCACCAAGTCTGCGCTCGTGCGTCGCGACATAGACATTCTCAAACGACTCGCTGAGGAAGCGAGCGCTTCAGTCTTCTTCACGATTCCGTTTGCGGACTATGAGACGGCGCGAGCCTTAGAGCCTTTTGCGCCCTCGCCCGACGCGCGTTTTAAGGCGATGCGAGAATTGGCGGACAACGGCATTCCGGTCGGACTCGGGCTAGCGCCCGTGATACCGGGCCTCTCAAACGATATTCCAGAGCTACTCCGCCGCGCGCAGGAGGCTGGCGCGACGCGCGCTTTTATGACGATGCTCCGCCTGCCCGGCAGCGTCGCTCCGTACTTTGAAGAACGGCTGCGCGAGAAACTGCCGGCAAAGGCTGAGCGCGTGCTCAATCTTATACGCGAGGCGCGCGGGGGCAAGCTCAATTCGAGCGAGTTTGGCCAGCGGATGCGCGGCAGCGGCGAATACTGGCGGGCGCTGGAAAATCTGTTTCGCCTGCACAGCAAGCGTCTCGGCTTCAACCGTGAATCACAGCGCAGCTACAAGAACGAAACGCGCCGCACGTTTCGCCGCCCTTCCGCGCAAGCCACACTTTTTGATTGATGACCGTGCAAGCTAAAAACATTATAATGCTCGTCAGAGCATGGTCTGCATCAGCAATAGAGGAGGGAAAGACTCATTATGATGACGATTCGGGATGTCATCCGCGACCGTGAGCCGTATTCGGTGCGCGAGACGACAAACTTGTTGGAGGCCGCAGAGTATATGTCGAGCCGTAAAATCGGCGGAGTCTGCGTGATTGACGAGGACGATAGGCTGGTCGGTATCTTGACCGAGCGCGATTTGCTCAACCGTGTCGTCGTGCCGCAACGCAACCCCGCCGTCTTGCAGGTCACAGACGCGATGAGCGCGCTCGTTGACCTCGCCGTCATTGAAACGGGCGACACGCCGCATGAAGCTTTGGAGAGAATGGAGCGCACGGGCCGCAGGCATCTGCCCGTGGTCGAAGGACAGCGCTGGGTCGGGATGCTCTCGATGCGCGATTTGCTGCGCGTCGAACTAAGCGAGCAGGGCGACGAACTCAAGCTCTTGCATGAGTACATCTCTCAGTAACGAAGGCGAAATTTTCCGGCCAGCCACGTTCTCGGCAAAAGTTAGCGCCACTTATCGCCGCTCGGCGCTCCCGCAGTTTCGCTGAAAATTCTCTTCGGCGGATTGCTAGGCGAGACGCCGTTGCGTGTTGTTCTTGATGGGAGGCGCGTCGTCAATCAGGAACGCCCGCTCGGCAAGCAATACGTGCGTATCTGCGATGTCGCGAAAGGACCGGACGGCGCGCTCTATTTTTCCACATCGAACCGCGACGGGCGCGGCTCACCCGCCAAGGACGGCGACCGCATTATGCGGCTCGTGCCGGTCAAACAATAGTGAGAACGCACCAAGTGGTGAGTAAAGACTGAATCATGCTGCCTGAACGAAAGCGTCTTCCGCTGCTTGCGGCAACTCGATGGGGACGAAAAACCTTTCAGGATACAAGTAATCTTCTCCTGACTCATCAATCACGCGCACAAGCTTGTGTTGAGCCGCCTTCGCATCTTGTAAAACCTGGTAAATCTTCCGCAATTCTAACGAAGCCGGATAGCCTTCGTTAGAGATACAGACGGCGAAGTGGTGTTGACCTTTTTCTGTCTTCATAGCTTTTAATCCAACAACTCTTTCACCTTCATTTCCTTCTTGCCAATTCCATGCGCTTCGTACCAATGTAGTTCAGCCTCAGATTCTGTTCCATCTTCAAGACGGACAAGCGCGAAACCTTTAAGCTTTCGCCAACGTCGCGAGCCATATCTTTTGCGTAAACGCGCAAGGTCGCGAATTCCGCTGCCAACAGCAATCGTCTCAATATCCCTGATTTCGCTAATTACTTCAAAAATCATGACGGCAAATAATGCCCAGTGCAATCTCAGAATTCAAGCGAGTCAGCAAATTCAAGCCTTCTGTGAGACGACGGCTGATTTCGTCCAGCCGATGACGTGAAAGCGTGGAAAGCGGTGGTGCGAGATGATGTTGAAGTAGCGCGAGGTGTTGGCTTCGACTTCATGGGGCGGGTGCGTTTTGAAATGAAAGAGCAACTCCAGAAAGCGGCTGGCGAGAGACGGGCGGACGGGCAGGTGCAGCAGGTGTCCGCCGACTGCCAGCACGCGCGCCAACTCGCGAAAGCCCTCACCGAGCGAGACGTATTCGAGCACGCCGCTCGTCACAATCATCTCGAAAGAGTTGTCAGGGAAGGGAAGCTGTAGAACGTTGGCCTGAGAGAAAGCGACGGTTTGCGTGCGCCCCGTTTCCTCTTTGACGGCGCGGCGGGCGGTCGCGATTGACGTGGCCGAGAGATCGACGGCTGTTATCCTCACGGGCATGTCAATCACTTTGAGCAGCGCGAGGGTGAGCAGACCTGTGCCGCATCCGGCGTCTAGGATTTTCGCGCCGGTCGAGAGCGGCAAAGGGTTGGCGCGCAAGTATTGCTCAAGCGAGCGCCCGTAACCGTTAAACTTGAAGGTCAGGTTATAGAGGCTGGCGACGCGGTCATAGAACGAACCCGCTTCGAGTTTCGGTTTGGCCGCTGTGATAGTATTCTGCATCGAGTGCCCTGAAGTAGGTCTCCTTTTGCTCCCCGCGGATTCTTGAAACTAATAACGGATAGTAACCGTAAAACCTGAGCATAATCAAATACTGCCGGGGAAGTCCGAACTTTGCGTTGACCCATCGTTCGCGCTACTATACGGCTCTCCGAGGCACAGAAAAACCGCTCGCGCTCCCAGCCGAAAAGAAAGGGATTTGTTATCTTGCACAGCACGCGTCTTCTCGCATCGCTTTTCATCATCGTCTTCTGCACCTCTTTAGCCTTCGCCCAATCCAAATCTCGTCCGAGCGACAAATTCAGGCAACTGGAAGAGGAACTCCCGACGCCCAACGAGCAGCGCACGGCTTCGGGCGCGCCGGGAAGAAGCTACTGGCAGCAGCGCGCGGATTATTCCATTGATGTCGAGCTGGACGACGCCAACCAGCGCATCATCGCCACGGAGACCATCAACTATCACAACAACTCGCCCGACACTTTGACCTATCTCTGGCTGCAACGAGACCAGAACATCTGGGCCATGGTTTCTTTGCGGTTGCTGAGCACGGCGTTCATCGTCACCGCCTTCGTGTTCGGCCTGCCGTCCATCA
>CAZEZJ010000444.1:0-4234 GCA_964516695.1 uncultured Blastocatellaceae bacterium | reverse complement strand
CGTGGCCGCAGAAAGAAATATCACGCGAAGTTTCGGTCAGCGACAGACCTTGCCGCGCCTTGAACCACTGGCGATTCATATCAAGCAGCGCGATGAGCGCAATGGGAGTTCCGCAGATGTAGGCGGCAAGCCTGGTCAAGTCGTTAAGCGATTCGTCAGGCTCCGTGTCTAAAATCTCGTATTGATGCAGCGCTTCGAGCCGTGCCGCTTCGTTTTCAGGAATGGGTGGTTTCATTTCTTCGCTTCAAATTCTCAGAACAAAATAATAACGACTGGGTTCGCTTCTCTATGCCGTTTCATCTTAACGGAGGCAGGCAAGAGTGCGCTAGCCGCTTCCGCGTTGCTTGAATAGTAAAAGAGCCGCCTTGCGATGAAGCAAAGCGGCTCATTTGCCGGTGGGCTGCGAGGCGACGCTCAATAAAGAGCGCCTAGCTCCTACCGGCGAACTCGTGCGACCTGCACCTGTTCCGTACTCATCGAAATTGTTTTGGCAAACTTCATCGGATTCTGTTCGTCCAGTTCAACCGTAATCACGTCTCCCTCGCGCACGTCCTTTAACGATACCTCTTGCTCTTCAATCAAGACTCTGGTTTGCGAGTTATCAATCTTAATGACGTGCTCGACGCCCGAGCGCGCGATGACTGAAATGTAGTCGTCCGTCACCTCTACCACCTGAGCGTCAATCATCCGTGTATCAGTGTCTTCACCCTTGTTGTCATCGACAGCGGCCAGAGCGGCTGTCGAAAAAACGGTCATCAACAAAATTGCCAGCACACTCGCGAGGTATTTTCTATTCATCATCTAAGCTCCCGTGGTTTCGCAATCGAAGGGAAGAGCGCGTTTTAATCTTTCGCTCGGCTGAATCTGCAACACACATGCCGCAGAGACGCGCAATACGCCGCGAGGCTTTATCGCTCGCTAAAACAGGGGAAAGCTTGATTGTTGCAAAGCGATTGCCGAAAGACGGTGAACACAAATAGTGCAGCGGGACGGTTTCAGGCGAGAAGTGTTTGTACGACTATGAAACGTTGAAACGGAAAAGCCGGAGCGTTTCGCTCAAGGGCGCGACTCGGCTCCGGCTAACAGTTTCCAAGTATTTCGTTCTGCTAATTTCAGGCTTCCGCTCTACCCGAAAATGTCTCGCACCTTGTCCATTAAGCCCTTGTCTTCGAGGTCTTTGCTTTCGACTTCGGCCAGTTGTTCAAGGAGGCGGCGCTGCTCGCGCGTCAGCGTGGTCGGGGTGACGACCGTGACGGAGACGAAGAGGTCGCCGCGCCCGCGCCCGCCGAGCACGGGCACGCCCTGCCCCTTCACGCGAAAGACCGTTCCGGTCTGCGTGCCCGCAGGGATTTTCAACTGCTGGTGCCCATCCAGCGTCGGCACGCTTACCTCCGAGCCGAGCGCGGCCTGCGCAAACGTCACAGGCACGGATGAATAAAGATTGCTGCCCTGTCGTTCAAACTCCTCATGCTCTTTGACGTGGATAACAACGTAGAGGTCGCCAGTCGAGCCGCCCTGCGTTCCAGACTCGCCTTCACCGGCTATCCGCAAGCGCGAGCCGGTCTCCACGCCAGCCGGAATCTTGACCTCCATCGTCCTCTCTTTTTCGACGCGCCCGGCCCCGCGACATCCATCGCAAGGCGTCTTGATAACGCGCCCCGTGCCGCGACAAGTCCCGCAGGTGCGCGCCACGGAAAAGAAGCCCTGTTGATAACGAACTTGGCCCGCGCCGCTGCACGTCTGGCAAGTCTCCGGCTGCGTGCCTTCAGCCGCGCCGCTGCCCTTACATTTCTCGCACGTCTCAAGACGCGGAATGCGCAGTTGCGCCGTCATCCCGTTGGCTGCTTCTTCGAGCGTTATCTCAAGGTC
Source organism: uncultured Blastocatellaceae bacterium (assembly GCA_964516695.1). GTDB lineage: Bacteria > Acidobacteriota > Blastocatellia > Pyrinomonadales > Pyrinomonadaceae > DASVTR01. The sequence goes on along the minus strand of CAZEZJ010000444.1, from coordinate 2,365 downwards.
GTAGCGCAGGTCAGCACCGCGCTGCGCTGCGTTGCGACGATTTCCACCGCGCGCCGCACCGAAGACATCGCCAAACCCGAAGAGGTCTCCAAGGATGTCTTCGATGCCGCCAAAGCCCTGCGCGCCAAAGCCAGAGCCAGCGCCGCTGCCGGAGACGCCAGCGTGTCCGAAGTTATCGTAACGGCGACGCTGTTCAGCATCGGAGAGAATCGAATAAGCCTCCGCAGCCTCCTTAAACTTCTCCTCGGCTTCAGCATCGCCAGGATTCTTATCGGGATGATAGCGCACGGCCAGACGACGATAGGCGCTCTTTATCTCAGCCTCCGAAGCTGTGCGGCTGATTCCCAAGACATCATAATAATCGCGTTTACTCATTGCTCTTTTAGAAATGTACCTTTCGACTTCCGAGAAATATGATAAATTTTTAGCAGACAGTCAACAGCCGTCAGCTTTAGAGCACAAAGCTTCAAGGCCGACGGCTCATTCGTTATCGTTTAGTGTGAACCCTCTATTTCCTTCACGGGCGCGCTGTTTGGATTCAGCATCACGCTTGTGAGTTGCGCCGCCAGATTTTCAACTGCGGCCAAGGCGTGTCGAATCTCCTCTAGGTCTTCCGAATGGGCGACCCTTTCTCCGGTTGCCAACACTTCTTGCGCATCGTGGCGGTCATCCGCCGAGAGCGCGCCGCCAAACTCCGCGAACGTTCGCTGCGTATTACGCACGAGGCTGTCGAGGCGGTTACGCATCGAAATCAACTCTATATAGCGGCGGTCGCTCTCGGCTGAAGCCTGCGCTTCCAGCATCAGGCGATTGATTTCCTCAGCCGAGAGGCCCGAGGAGGGAGTGATGCGCATCTGCTGCTCGCGCCCTGTGGTCTTATCTTTGGCCGAGACGGAGACGATGCCGTTGGCGTCAACCTCGAAAGAGACTTCAATCTGCGGCACACCGCGTGGGTTGGGCGCAATCCCGACCAGCTCGAATTTGCCCAAAGAGCGATTGCCCTGCGCTATCTCGCGCTCGCCTTGAAGGATGTGAATCTCGACCGTTGATTGGTTATCAACGACGGTCGTAAACGTCAAACTGTTCCTGAGCGGAATGGTCGAGTTGCGCTCGATGATTTTCGTAAACAAGCCGCCGCGCGTTTCCAGGCCGAGGCTCAAGGGCAACACGTCAAGCAGCACGATGTCTTTGACATCTCCGGCCAGCACGCCGCCCTGAATCGCGGCGCCCATCGCCACCACCTCATCAGGGTTAATCTCAGCCGAAGGCTCGCGGCCAAAAATCTCCTGCACGGTGCGAACGACAACGGGCGAGCGCGTTTGCCCGCCGACTAAGATAACCTTGTCAATGTCGCTCGGCTGAAGCTTCGCATCCCAGAGCGCTTTCTGGCACGGCTCGATTGTTTGCTCAACCAAATCAGCGACGAGCGCTTCAAACTCATCGCGCGTTAATGTCTTATTGAAGTGTTTGGGGCCGGAAGCGTCAGCCGCGATGAACGGCAGATTGATGGTCGTCTCACCGACCGATGAAAGGTCACACTTGGCGCGCTCGGCTGCTTCCTTCAAGCGTTGCAGGGCAAGACGGTCTTGTCTCAAGTCCATGCCCGTCTCGGCGCGAAACTGCTCGGTCATCCAATTGATGATGCGCTCATCGAAATCCTCGCCACCGAGAAACGTGTTGCCCGAAGTCGAGAGCACTTCAAACACGCCGTCGTTCATCTCAAGGATGGAGACATCGAACGTGCCGCCGCCGAGGTCGTAAACGGCGATGCGCTCGGCTTCCGTCTTGCCCAAGCCATAGGCCAGCGCTGCCGCTGTCGGCTCGTTGATGATGCGCTCGACTTTGAGGCCAGCTATCTTGCCCGCATCTTTGGTCGCCTGCCGCTGCGTGTCGTCGAAGTAAGCGGGCACGGTGACGATGGCTTCAACGACCGCTTCGCCCAAAAAATCTTCGGCGGCGGCTTTCAGGCGTTGGAGGACGATGCCGGAGATTTCCGGCGGACTGTAGGTGCGTCCCTGCACGCGGATGCGCGCGTCGCCGTTGGGCGAATCAATAATCTCGAAGGGCGCGCTGTCGCGCATCCGCTGCGTTTCCGTCGCATTGAATTTACGCCCGATAAGACGCTTGACGGCATAGACTGTGCTGGCGGCATTGGTCACGGCCTGACGCTTGGCGATTTGCCCGACGAGGCGCTCGCCCTTTTCTGTAAAGCCAACGACCGTCGGCGTCGTTCGTCCGCCCTCTTTATTAGGCACAATCTGCACCGCCCCGCCTTCAAGGACGGCGACGCAGCAATTCGTCGTACCCAAATCAATGCCGATTACTTTACTCATAGCATTTAATCAGTAATCAGTAATCAGTAATC
>CAZEZJ010000443.1:0-4255 GCA_964516695.1 uncultured Blastocatellaceae bacterium | reverse complement strand
CCGTTTGCTGAAACTCATTCTCGACAAAGTAGGCGGCAGAGACGCCGACGCGCCGGCGGTTGACGCAAGCCGCGTCGCCTGGCGGACACGGGGCCGGAGTGTTGCTCGTGTTGCCCGCAATCTGCTCGGTCCAGTAGTTAAGCCCGCCCGTATCTGGACGGCGATTAAGACAGTCGGGGTAATGCTGACGGACGAAGAAGCGCGCATCGTCGAGCGGGTTGGTGGTCGGCGTCTGCGTATCGTTGTCGAAGATGCTGAGCGTGACAAAGGTGGGCGAGCCAAGAACTGCGCCGCCCTTGGCGTTTGTCAGTTGGAGGAAAAGAGTGTGGATGCCCTGCACGTAGGCGTTGTCCGTGATGAGCACGCGAAATGTCTTGCTGGTTTCGCCGGGCGCGAAATGGAGCGTGCCCGCGGCCATCGTGTAGTCTGAGGTTTGCGTCGCCACGCCCGCATCGCCCGTGAAGTAGCTGACGCTGACGGCGCTGGCCGTATCACCTGTGCGCGTGACGGTGATAAGGGCGCTGCCGTCGCCCTCACCGGCAATGTAGCCCTGCGAGTTGAATTGAACGAAGGCGACCGGCGTAGTGGAGATGGAAGCGACGAAGTTTAAGACCTGATTACCGCTGTTGATGTTAAAGGTCGCGCTCGATGGCGTAAAGATGTAGCCAGCCTTCAAGGGCGTGATAGTGATGAAGGGGTTGGTGCTGCTCGTCATCGCCGCGGTGATGCCGATGTTGGCGGTGCCGTCGAAGCTTGTCCGAGCGAGGGGAAACGAAAAGTTGTTGATTTTAATCTCGACATCGCCAACGCCGCGCCCCGCAGAATCAACGACGCGCAGACGAATGTTGACGTAAGTTTCAAGGCTCAGATTGACGGTCTGATTGCTGCTCAGATTATCAACCCTGTCTCCGTAGGAGATGGCCTGCAAGCCTGCTTTGGAGGGCGAGAGGATGTAGTTGCCGCCCGCTGGCAGGTTATTGAAGGCGTAGTAGCCATTGGCGTCGGTGATGGTGACGCCCGTTTGTGTTCCGGTCAGATTCACGGTGGCGGCGGCGATAGGGTTGCCGCTGCCGCCGAACCTGTCGGTCACGCGACCTGAAATGCTGTAGGTCTGCGCCTGCGCGAAAGCCGTCTGAAATGTCAGGCCGACGAGGAGCAGGAGACCCAGAGACATGATGAGTTTCAAGCGCGCGGGGGCATGGGGCAGCGCAAGGGAAAAGAACTTGGACGACATCGTAGAAACCTTCCGTGAGAAAAAAATTAGCAGCCGGCGGCTCGCTTGAGTTCGGATGATTGTGCCGGATAAATAGCCGCGTGGCTCTAGGTTGCACGCCTTTGGGAGTTCCGTGCTCTGGTCGGGGCAAATGCGTGACGGAATCTGATGCACGCTCGGTTAAAATCGTTGCCGGACTAATTCTATCAGATAACTGACTGCCGCCCACATCAACCGTTGCCGCTCGCAGGCGCGGGCGGGCCTTCCGGCACGTCGCGGCGGACGTAGAGCACGAGGGTAACGCCCGGGCGCAGAGGGTAGGATTTGACGCGACGATAACGCTCGTCAATTTTGTACAAACCTTTAAGCTCCGCTTCCTGCTGTTCCGTACAGACGATGACGGGTTCGCTCGGGGCCGTCATCCTCCCGAAATAGCCGACGCGGTTGTAGTCGCGCAAGTACCAGGGCATCGGCCAGTAGTCTGTCGCGGTGACGGTGATGCCGGTCTGTGTGCCCGTTCCGGCGAGTTTCGCCACGCGGTTAATATCGTCTACGAGCGGCAGGAATCCGCGCACGGTATGCGCGTAAACGTAGATGTATTTTTCGTCGTCGTAGTGAAAGAAATTGAGCGAGACGGTCTGGTAAGCGCCGACGCCGAGCGCGACGATGAGGAAAGCCCGAATCAGCACGCGTTCAAACGTGTCTGTGGTCAAACGATAAAGCGCTTCGATGGCGTAGCCGCCGATGATAGCCAGCGGCACGATGAAGCTGAGCGCCAGCCAAGGCGTTTTGTAGGGAATCAACGAGTAGGCGGCGGTGATGCCGAAGGCCCAGAGCGCCGCGAAGACGATAAAACGGTTCGACGCGCGCCAGACGGCCAGCGCGATGCCAGCCGCGCCCAGCAACAACAACCCACCTTCTTCCGCTAGCAGCCAGCGCACATACTTGAAGTGATACCAGGGCGAAGTATGGTCTTTGAGGCCCGTCTTCGTCCAGATTTTGAAAGTCTCGAAGGCATCCCCGACGCCCTTCGCGTTGGTGAAAAATGATGAATAGAAGACGACGCCGACCAACACGAAGAGCGCCAGCGCCGCCACAGACAAGACGGCGACATGGCCTGGGCCACCAAAACGTTCCACTGCTTCCCTGACCTGCCAGCCTGCACCAGCGCGGGCAGCGCTTCTTTTTCGCTGGTGCTTCTGCTTTTTCTTCTTCGTCTCGACGGCTGGCGGCTGGCGCAAGTGCACGTAGGCGATTGACATGAAGATGGCGATGATGAGCACGCCCGCCGAAATCATCGCCGTCTCTTTGGTCGCGAAAAGGAGCGCCGCAGAAGTCGCGGCCAGAATCAGATACGCGACCCGCTCGCCGTCGTAAAGCCAAAGCGCGGTCACGAGCGCGGCGAGCGAAAGCAGCAGGAGGATGACTTCATAGCGATAATAAGCGGGCCTGTAAACAGCGCCGAGCGTGCTGGCGACGAGCATCACGGCTGAAATGAGGACAGCGACGGCGAATCTCTCGCGGCCTTCATCCGGCGGCGCGCTATCGTAATATTTCAGCACCGCGACGACTAAGCCGAGCGTGAAGAAGACGAAGAGCGATTCATGTATGAAGTAGCGCGACATGTAGACCGCGCCGGGCGAGAGGGCGAGCAGCGCGGCGCCCACCAGCGCGCCGATTGAACCGATGTAGGGGCGCAAACAGAGCACGAGCCAGATGGTCGCCACACCGAAAAGAGCCGGAACTAAGCGGATGGCGACGGTGCTGAGGCCGTTTTGTCCATGAAAGAAACTGTTGAGAGAGGTGCTCAGGAGCGTGAAGTAGTAGAGCGTGGGGCCGTGGTAGTTGGCCGGGTCGTAGTGGTAGATGCCTTCGTTGACCAGACGTTGCAGGAAGAATCCGTTAACGCCCTCGTCGTGATGCAGCGGCACGAGGTTCAAATCGTAAACACGCAAGAACGTGCCGGCGAGCAGGATGACGCCGCTCGCAATCACCCACGTCAGGCCGGAGATACCAGCCCCGCCATCTTTCTCTTCCCAGTCAATTGCCTGTTCGACCTGCACTTTTCTCTGAGCACTCAAAGCTTTTCCAGCCCCGTCTCGTAATCTTAAAAATGCTCCGGCATTATAAGGCTTTTCGGAGAACACGCACCAACGCAAGCTTGAGTCTAAAATTTTTCAGCGCAGCGTTTTGTACAGACGATAACCGCCCGCTTCGGCAACCAGCGGGTATATCGCGAAGAAGGTTTCGTTGACAGGCATCAACTGCCGCTCCATCGGACTGACCACCACATACTCTATGCCCGCCGTCGAGAGCAAGGATGCGGATTCCGCGCTGCCCGCATAGATGCGTTTAATCATGGCCTCGCGTTCCTGGTAGGAAAGTCCGTGCGTCCAGATGTGGCCGGGATAACCCATGAAGGGCTGCCTGCCGCTAAGGAAAACCGGATGATTGAAGGTCGGCGCGTGAAGAATGAGAGCGCGCGGGCGCGTCTGCTGCTCTAGCGCCGCCGCGAACCTCACGCCGTCGCGGTCAAACACCTGTATCATCGATTTCTCCGAGCCGATGACGCTCCACACATCCAGCGCTCCGGCCAGCGTCATCACTACGAGCACGAAGACCGCCGCCACGCGCGGCAAGGGACCGCTGCGCCACCAATGCGCGATGAGCAATGCGACCAACGGCACGGAAGCCACATACCAATAGAAGAGCACCTTGATGTTGTCCCAGACCCACGGCGCGAGCAGCACCAGATTCGGAATGATGAAGCACAAGGTGAACGGCAGATAGTAGAACAGCAGCCGTTCGGAGATGAGCGGACGTTTCCAACGCCAGATGAGCGCCAGCAGCAGCAACGGAATAAAGAGACCTGTATTCTTCAACCAGAAGCGCCAGACGCTTTCGTCCGCATGGTCCCAACCGAAGTGCCACCCGATGAAGCTCGTGGCCTGAACGGAACTACCGCGCGCGGCCCACCACAACTGCGGCGCGGCGATAACCAGCACGACGATAAAAAACGCCAACCAATCGCGCCACCGCGGC
>CAZEZJ010000442.1:0-4277 GCA_964516695.1 uncultured Blastocatellaceae bacterium | reverse complement strand
AACTGGTCAATGGTCGCCCGCTCGAATTAAAGAGCGCGCTGCTCATCGCCATTCAAGTCACGGACGCGCTCGCCGCCGCACACGCGCGCGGCATCATTCATCGCGACATCAAGTCAGGCAACGTGATGGTGACGGACGCAGGACAGGTGAAGGTGCTTGACTTCGGCCTCGCCAAGCTGCTCGACGATGAGGAGGCGCAAAGCGAGGGCATTCATCGAACAGAGTTAACGGAAATCGGCGTTCCCTACGGCACGCCCACACACGCAGCCCCCGAACAGGCCAGAGGCGACCGCGTGGATTCGCGCGCCGACATCTTCTCAATGGGCGTGCTGCTCTACGAAATGCTGACGGGCACTTGGCCCTTTCACGGCAAGAGTACGATTGATGTGCGTCATGCCGTGCTCTACGACCAACCGAAACCGCTCGCGGAGGCCAGGCCCGGAGGCGCGCCTGTGCGCCTGCAAGCCATCCTAGACAAGGCGCTCGCCAAAGACCCGCGCGACCGTTATCAAAAGATAGCCGAGATGCGCGACGATTTGCGCGCGGTGTTGCGCGAAATCGCTGGCGGAGCCGAGGCCGATATGCATCTGGCTGGAGGCTTGACGCCGCAACCGCCGCGACATCTCTCCGGTGCCAGCCCTGTCTCGCGCGCCGTCCGCTGGCTGCAACGCACGCTCTCCGGCGCGAGCGACCAACCTTCTCATGGCAGCATAGCGGCCTCCACGCCCTCCTCGCCGCACGCGACGCAAGATATTCACATGACGCCGATGACGAGCATGGGCGACCGTGAAAAGAAGAGCGTCGCTATCTTGCCTTTCAAGAATTTGAGTAACGATGCGGCCTCCAGTTTCTACGAATTTTCGCTCGCCGATGCGGTGATAACCGAACTGGCGCGACTGCGCTCGCTCGTCGTGCGTCCGTCTTCCGTCATCGCGCGCTATCAGGGCCAGACTATTGACCCGCGCGACGCCGGGCGCGAGTTAAACGTCGGCGCTGTTCTCTCCGCTGGCTTCATCCACGTCGGAGAGAGGTTTCGCGTCACGGCCCAACTGCTCGACGTGCTGACGGGCGATATTCTTTGGAGCGACCGGATAGACGCCGCCGCCGCGGACATCATCACCGTGCAAGACACCATCGCCGAAAGAATTGTCGGAGGCTTGCGCATCGAGTTGTCGCCGGATGAGCAGACGGACATGGCGCGGCCCGCGACCGCCAACGCCGCCGCCTACGAGGAATACTTGCGCGGGCGCGACCTCTTCGCGCGTTTCATTTTTCGCACCGTCGCGCCCGAAGATTGCGATGCGGCCATCAAACATTTCCAGCGCGCCGTCGAGCTTGACCCCTCTTTCGCGCTGGCGCACGACGGCCTCGGCGCGTGCTACGTTAATCGGGTTTTTAAGGGACTCGGCAGCGCCGAAGATTTCGAGCGCGCCGAAGCAGCCTTCAGCAAAGCGCTGGCCTTCGATGCGCAACTGATTGAGGCGCGGATGCTGATGGTCTTCGTCTATCTCTGGCGCGGGCAGAAACAGAAGGCGCGGGATGAAGTGGCGCGGGCGCGCTCCGAGTCGCCAAACGAAGCGGTCGTCCATTTCGTTAAAGCCACACTGCATCGTCTCGACGGCGATTATCGTCGTGCGCTCAGAAGCTATTCGCGGTTGGCCGAGTTAGACCCCGCGGCGCAGACGGTCGCGCGTTGCAATCGCGCTCTGCTCTATATTTATCTGGGGCGCGTGCCGGACGCTCTGCGCGAGCTAGATGAGGCCGACGAGCCGGAAAATCCCCTCGTCGGAACTTTTCGCGCGCTGGCGCTCTACTATCAAGGCGAGACGGACGAGGCCGCGCGCTTGATGAAAGAGGTGCTTGACACGCATCCGAACATGCACGGCGTGCGCCCGTTTCTAGCCATGTTCCTCAGCGCGCAAAGGAAACATGAGGCGGCTCACTTAGAGTTGACCGACGAGGTGAAGCGTAACGCCGCCGTCGACCCGGATATAGCTTATGCGCTCGCTTCCGTCTATGCGCTCGAAGATGAGCGCGACGCCGCCTTTGAATGGCTCGGGCGCTCCATCGCGCTCGGCAATGAAAACCGACCCTGCTTTGAGCACGACCCGAACTGGGCCACACTCCGCGACGACCCGCGTTTTCAGGAATTAATGAGCCGGCTGCCAAAGCGCCGCTCGGATAACTGAACCAGCGCGTCGAGGCTTCTCATTATCCGTCAGACACAACTCTTTTTGAGGCAGGGAGAGCAACGGGGTAAACGAAAGCCCTCGCAACCTTTGCCCGAACCTTCGCAAACATCTCGGCTATAAAAGTTAATGGAGGTAAGCCGCGGGGACGGGTGTGTCGCCGCTTTGTCCTAGATATTCGATGATGGCTGAGTTGTTGCTGCTGCGGATGATGTACCAATTGCCTTCCGACGCGCGAAAGACGGCGATGTCTGTCAGGCCATCGCCATCGTAATCGCCGGGCACGGGCTGGTCTGTCGCATTGCCCCAGTTGCGAATCGTGCTGCCGCCGCTGCTCCGGCGAACGTACCAATTGCCTTCCAATGGACGAAAGACTGCGAGGTCTGTCATCTGGTCGCCGTCGTAATCCCCGGGCACGGGCACATCGTTGGCTAGTCCCCAGTTCTGCACCGTCGCCGTGCCGCTTGAGCTTCTAATGACGTACCAATTGCCGTCCGCAGGCCGAAAGACAGCGATGTCTGCGCGGCTATCGCCGTCGTAATCTCCGGGCACGAGTTTGTCCGTCGGGTCTCCCCAGCCTTGCACTCGCGCGCTGCCGTCGAAGGAATGAAGGATATACCAGTTGCCTTCCGACGCGCGAAAGACGGCGATGTCTGTCAGGCCATCGCCGTCATAATCACTAGGGACGGGCACGTCTCCCTGCTGTCCCCAGTTCGGATTGACGACGGTGTTGGTGGCGCTGCGGATGATGTACCAATTGCCTTCCGATGCGCGCCAGACGGCGATGTCTGTCTTGCGGTCGCCATCGTAATCGCCCGGCACAGGCACGTCATGCAAGCTCTCACGGCCCCAGTCAAACTGAATGCGCGGCGCGCTCGTCGAAGTGTTGAGATACCAGTTGCCGGATGAAGGACGCCACAGGGCGACATCCGTGCGACCGTCGCCGTCAAAGTCCGAGGGCTTGGTCGGAACCGGACGCACGGAGACAGCGCCGATGGCCCACGGCTGCGATTGATTGTTGCCGCCAACCATCGCCCAGTTGAGCGTGGTCAAGAAGAACGCGCCCTGTTTAGTTGCGCCCGCGCCGACGGAATGTATTTGGTCGAGGCAGGTCTTTCCGTTCCAACGCTCCATCTGTGGAGACTGCGCTTGCAGCACGCCGCCGTCGAACCTCGTTGCCACCGCATCGAGCAACACTTCGTTGGGCGCGCCGAGAGCGTTGATGAAGGGAGCGCGGCTGTTGCCCCCGCTGCTTTGAAACAAGCCCAACGGGCGAACTTGATTAACGTCGCTAAAAGAAGCAGAACCGCCGATTGCGTAATCCACGCCGCCGAGGAGCGTGACTTCAATCATGTGAGTGCCGCTCGTTGGCAGCGGCTCAAGCAGGCGAAACATCTCGACGGCGGCGCGCATGTCAGGAAAAGGAGAGGTCGCCGTCAAATTATCAACTCGCGTGAGCGGGATTCCGTTGTACGTCACACCGGCGACGCGAGGTGGAGGCAAGCCTCCGAGCGGCGCAACGTCGAGCGCCGTTGAGATGGCGACGATGAGCAGGCGATTCTTGCCCGCACCGATGGTGTGTTGCCAGTTAAAGGCGCGCGGCGCGCCCGCCCCGTTGAAACTGCACCCGACGCCGTTGCCGTCAAAGAGTGGACGAGCTTGCTCCTGCGCCAGCGCTTGCTGGCCCTCAAACACAAGAGCCAGAACACAGACGAGAAAGACCAAAGCGTTTCGCTCCCATCTTCTCATCACACACGCTGACCCGTTTCGTCTCATCTTCACCCTTGGCTTTTTCGGAATCGTTAGCTGCTAAAAAATTCGCGGGGTGGAAAGCTTCAACGCTTCTCAATTCTTCAAGCGCGCCGCTGGCGAAAGGCTTTCCTTGTTGTTGGGTCGGGAGTTCAAATTAAAACATTCTCAAGGAAGAGAGTAAAGCACGGAGCGACAGTGTTTCGTCTGCGGCCTTACGGCTCACAAAGCGTCGTGTCTCTTCGTCGCTTTCAGCCGGAGAGCTTTAGACAGCGCCGGGCAGAGTGCCGCTGAAGCTTGCCGGGCGCGGCGCGCCTTGTAGCTGCACAGGAGGGCGCG
>CAZEZJ010000441.1:3716-4278 GCA_964516695.1 uncultured Blastocatellaceae bacterium | reverse complement strand
GGATGACGGCGCGCTCGACGGCATTGCGCAACTCGCGCACGTTGCCGGGCCATGAATGAGTCTGCAAAGCTTCGACAGCGGCGGGGCTGAGCACGCGGGCCGGGCGATGATGTCTTTCGGCCAACTGTGTGACGAGATGCTGGGCCAACAGCGGCAAGTCTTCGCGGCGATGGCGCAAGGGGGGCAATTCAAGCGTGATAACGTTGAGACGATAAAGCAGGTCTTCGCGGAACGTTCCGGCTTCAACCACGTCTTGCGGATTCCTGTTCGTTGCCGCCAGCAGCCGCACGTCAACCTTTATTTCGTGAGTGCTGCCCAGCCGGCGCAGCGAGCGCTCTTCCAAGACGCGCAGCAGCTTGGCCTGCAAGAGCGTGGGCATCTCTGAAATCTCGTCGAGCAGGAGCGTGCCGCCGTTGGCTATCTCAAAGCAGCCCTGGCGGCGCGTCGCCGCGCCCGTGAAAGCGCCCTTCTCGTGGCCGAACAGCTCGGATTCCATCAGCGTTTCAGGAATAGCAGAGCAGTTAATGGCGACGAAGGGAGCGGCTTTGCGCGGGCTGAGGTT
>CAZEZJ010000441.1:0-3706 GCA_964516695.1 uncultured Blastocatellaceae bacterium | reverse complement strand
CGCGACGAGCTCTTTGCCCGTGCCGCTCTCGCCCGTGATAAGGACGGAAGCGGAAGAGGGCGCGACCTGCTCTATGAGGGCGTAAATCTGGCGCATCGGCTCGGAGTCACCGACCAGTTCACCGAACGCGCCGCGGTCGCGCAGTTGACGCCGTAAGACTTCGTTTTCGCGTCGCGCTTCGCAGTGTTCGACGGCACGCTCGACGATGACGCGCAGCTTCGTTAAATCCGGCGGCTTTTCTATGTACTGATACGCGCCCTCTTCCTGTATCGCGCGGATAGCCATCTCGATTGAGCCTTGGCCCGTTAGCAGGATGACGGCCACTTCTGGATAGCGCGCGCGCAACTCGCGCAGCAACCCGAAGCCATCGAGACGCGGCATCATAATGTCTTTGATGACAGCCGATTGACTAAACTCCTCGGCGCGGATCAGCCCGTCCAGCCCGTCCGCTTCGGCGGCAGTCTCATAACCCCAAGACGCCACCAACTCGCGCAAGCTTTCCGCGACTGCCTTTTCATCATCAACAATGAGCACGCGCCCCTTCGCCATGCTCGAAAGTGTAGCACACAAGGTCGGATTTTCATTTTCAGTCGGTGGCGTAAACCAGCGTGCAGCGAGACGATGAAAAGCAAACTTCTTTCTGATGTTCGTGCTTTATGTCATACTTTCCGACAGCCTCGAACGCGCTCTCACAGCGCGCGATGCGGGAAGATGGCGGAGGACGAAATAATGACAAGCTACCGGCTGCGGCTCTTGACAGCGATTTTATGCGTCGGACTTTTGTGCTCAACCCACACCGGCGCTGCACTAAGAGTGTCGCAAGACGGCAACTCGAACAACGTAGCGGCGGCAGCGAAACCTGCGCGTAAAAAAGTCAAACGCCAGCCTACTCGAACACAGCGACGACGCGCAGCAGCCAATAACCCAACCGCTAGCCAGACAGTTCCACAGGTGATTGCGCCGTCTAAAACGCCACATGACACCTCAAAGCTACCGGCCAGCAATGATAGAGACCCGGTGACGAATCCGCCCGAGGAGAGAAACAGGAGGCGCGACGCAGGCGGCATAGGGACGGGCGCGGGTTCAGGCTACGGTGCGGGAACAGGCTCGGCCGCGACGAGCAGCGACATCACAGACCCGCAGAAAAGAGGCGGCGGCGGCGGGATGGGCGTCGGAGCAGGCGGCGTTATTGATTACAATCGCATTTTCTCCCCGCGAGAGGTAGACCGCAAAGCACGCATCCTCTCAAAGCCGCAACCGCTGATGACGGAAGCGGCGCGGAAAAATAACACTGTGGGGACTGTTGTGTTGCGCGTCATTATGAGAGGTTCTGGAGAGGTGACGGACATCAGAGTCGTACAAGGATTGCCCGACGGATTATCGGAGAAGGCAGTGGAGGCCGCGCGCCTCATTAAATTTCAGCCTGCGCTCTTGCGCGGACGCGTCGTGTCACAATACGTCCAACTCGAATACCACTTCAATATTTATTAACGCGCTTAGCCTGGCGCAGCTTGGTTAGCTGCCCTCCCGCTCGTAATAGGCGGCGATGGCGCGCGCCAGCGCAGGGACGGTGTATTCCTGCGGTTGAATGTGCACGCTGAGGCCATGTTCGGCGGCGGTGCTGGCGGTGATGTCGCCGATGCAGGCGATGCGAACACCGTCGAGCAGTTCGCTGAGGTCGCTGGTGTCAAAGAGTTGCGCGAAGTTGTTGACGGTCGAAGAGCTTGTGAAGGTGATGCAATCAACAGCGCCTCCGGCCAGCAACGCTTCGATGCGCCCGCGCTCTGCCGTCTCAGGGCGCACGGTGCGGTAGGCAGCGACCACATCAACGCGCGCCCCCGCTCCTTCCAACGTCAGCGGCAGATAATCGCGCGCCACAGCCGCGCGCGGAAGCAGAAAGTTGAGCGCGTGCAAGCCGCCGACGCCGCCCAGGTAATTAATCAACGCATCGAAGACGCCCTCGGCCTTAAACTGCTCCGGCACGACATCAACGTGTATCTGCGCGTCGCGCAGGCGTACGGCCGTCGCCTCTCCGATAGAGCAGACGCGCAGGTCGTCTAGCTCGCTGACATCATGGCCCAACTCCGTCAAGCGCTTCAGAAAATAGTCAACGCCGTTCACGCTCGTGAAAATTATCCAATCGTAGCCATAGAGATTCTCAATGGCTTCATCAAGCGGCGCGTAAGATTCGGGCGCTGTAATCTCAATGGTGGGACAGGGCACGACGCGCGCGCCGTAGCCCTCAAGCTCCGCCGCAAACTCCGCTGACTGTGCACGAGCGCGTGTGATGACGATGGTGCGGCCCGCCAGCGGTTGCGCTCTTTGAGGCTGCTTTTCAATTGACGAACTCATAGTTAAATCGTTAATCCTGCCAGCAACGATTTCGCGCCGCGCTCCAACAGGCGTCTTCCAAGCGACTCGCCAATCTCGCGCGCCTCCGTCGCAGGGCCTTCAAGCACGTCGCGGATAATCACGTCGCCGGAGAGGCCAGCCACCAATCCTTCCAAGCGTAAACGATTATCTTCGACAACCCCGTGAGCGGCGATGGGCAACTGGCAGCCGCCGCCGAGGAAACGCAGCAGCGCGCGTTCAGCCGTGCAGGCGGCGCGCGTCCGCGTGTGTTCGAGCGAAGCCAGAAGCTTGAGAGCGGTGCTGTCATCAACTCTCATCTCGATAGCCAGCGCCCCTTGGCCGACCGCCGGCAGCATCTCTTCAGCCGGGATGGGTGCGCTAATGCGCTCCGCGAGGCCCAGCCGTCGCAGGCCAGCGGCGGCTAGAATAATGGCGTCGTAGTCGCCCGCGTCGAGCTTGCGCAATCGCGTGTCAACATTGCCGCGCAGGTCTTTGATGCCAATGTCTGGCCGCAGGTGTTTCAACTGCGCGAGGCGGCGCAGGCTGGACGTTCCGACCACAGCGCCCTCCGGCAAACTCTTGAGCGAAGGGTTTTTGAGAGCGAAGCCTCGGCGCAGCACGAGCGCGTCGCGCGTGTCTTCGCGCTCGGTGATGGCGGCGATGGTCAAGCTTTCGGGGAGAATCGTCGGCAGGTCTTTGAGCGAATGAACGGCCAAGTCAATCCGGCCATCGAGCAAAGCCTCCTCCAACTCTTTCGTGAACACGCCCTTGCCGCCGATGAGGGAGAGCGGCGCGTCTTTGAGCACATCGCCGGAAGTTTTGATGATTTCGATGGAAACTTCGAGTTGGGGATGAAACGCGCCGAGCCGTGCTTTGACCCATTCCGCTTGCCAGAGCGCCAGCTTCGAGCCGCGCGAGCCGATAGTGAGCGTCTCCTTCATCCTGCTTCTGCCGCTAGCCGGGCCGCTTTCCTGTGGACTTTAAGACGTGGGCGCATCACCTGCCTCGTCATCCTCCGCAGATTGCTGTTCATCATCCGCAGGCTCTTCCAACCGGAAGACTTCGCGCCAGGCGCGCATCGTTTCCTCTTCGCCCGTGTCGTAGGAGCGGCGCAGGTGATGAATGATGGGATGCGAAATCTTGTTGACGGTGGAGAGCAGTAAGGCTTCGATGGCGCGTTCCTGTTCGGGCGAAAGTTGGCCCAAGCGATGACGCTGGCGCAGGAGTTCTTCGCGGGCCACGTCCTGGAATTTACGCCGCAGAGCGCCAAGCGTCGGGCCGATGCTTAAAGCGCGCAGCGATTGCTGAAACTGCATCACTTCGGATTCGACTATTAACTCCGCACGCTCGGCCT
>CAZEZJ010000440.1:0-4293 GCA_964516695.1 uncultured Blastocatellaceae bacterium | reverse complement strand
ATTCGCGCGGCGCGCATCGCGGCATTGCTTGCATCTCTTGGGCTGGCTCAGATTCCGTTCCTGATAATAGTCTTGCTCGCGCTCAGTAAAAGGAAAAGGATTTCCACACTCGGCGCAGGTAATCTCGATGTCCGGCATGACCGTTTTCTCCCTGAGAAAGTAAGGCGAGGCTGTCTTAGCTTCCTGTGTGCCAACGGGGAAGTGCGCTTGCGGCTTCCTCGGTTTAGACGGCCTTCAGCTTTCGCTGACCAACGGGTAATGAGTGAAAGCTTGAGGCCGCTGCCTCAAACGAGTCTCGACGACTGATGCCAAAGCCCCGCGTCTCGAAACTTTTTGAGCGGGTGGAAGTTTACCGCACGCTTGCACAAGTGTACAGGAATAATTTGAGACAAAAAAAGGACATTTCAGCTTGCGCGTCGCCACCAAAGGGACGTTAGACGCCGCAAAGGCCGCGAACCCTTGATGGGTTCACGGCCCTCTCGGCCTGCTGCGTAGAGCTTTTGGCGAGCGACGGAAGCGCTCGTTCCCTAAGCTTTACGGAATATAGGTGGACGGCGTCGGCAGGTCATTGCCGGAGCCGAGGTTCGGTTGAATGTGCGTGTTCGTCGAACTCAACAGGATAAACCAGTTGCCGTCTTCGGCACGGAACACGGCGATGTCCGTCTTCCCGTCGCCATCGTAATCGCCAGGCACGGGAACGTCCGTCGGGTGTCCGCCCCACTGTTTGACCCTGCCCGAAGCCAGAGCACAGCTTGCGGTGATGTACCAAGTGCCTTCGCCCGGGCGGTAGATGGCGACATCGGTCTTGCCGTCGCCGTCGTAGTCACCCTGCACGGGCCTATCGTCGGGCAAGCCCCATTGCTGAATCCGCAGAGAGTTGTTGGTGCCGCTCTGGAGGATGTACCAGTTGCCGTCTTCGGGACGCCAGACAGCGATGTCTGCCTTGCCGTCGCGGTCGTAGTCACCGGGCACGGGTTTGTCCGTCGAATTGCCCCAGCCGCGCACAAGGCTTCCGCCCGTGCTCTTCTTGACGTACCAGTTGCCTTCCGAGTAACGGAAGACAGCGAGGTCAGTCGTGCCGTCGCCATCGTAATCGGCGGGAATGGGCTTGTCGCCGTTGCCGCCCCAGTTTTGGACGGAGGCCGCGCCGTTCGTGCTCTGGATGATGTACCAGTTGCCTTCATTCTGACGGAAGACCGCGATGTCTGTCTTCTTGTCGCCGTCGTAGTCTCCGGGGACGGGGATGTCTCCGAGGCTGGCGCGACCCCAATCGGGCTGTGTTCTGGAAGAGTTGTTGCCGCTATTGAGAATCGTCCAGTTGCCGCTGCCGGGCTGCCAGACGGAAAGGTCTGTCTTGCCGTCGCCGTCGAAGTCAGAGGTCGCGATGCGTAGCGGCAGAGGCAGCGAGCAGCCCGGAATGGTGCTGGCGGTGATGGCCTGAACGCTGTTGCTAAAGCCGCTCGGAATCGTCTGGCCGTTGATGCTGTAGTTGGTTCGCACCTGATAGCAGCGCGTTCCGACCGGCACGTTTGAGACGGTGTGTGATGTGCCGTTGACGCTCGTTAAGTTAGACCAGTTGTCGCTCGTGAGCGTGATGTTGTCTATGTACCAGCCGTACTGCGTGAAGAAGTAGAAGTTGGAGATGCCAAGCGCGTAGCGGAAGCGCAGGCGAATCGTCTTGCCGTTGTAGGCGCTCAAGTTAACGGCCTGCGGCGTCAAGGATTCCTGCGCGAAAGCGAGCGCGCCCGTATCGGGCAAATCGCCCATCGAACGATTATTGGTGTAGACGACGGCCCAGTTTGCGCCGTTGTCTTCGGAGACTTCGACCAAGCCCTTATCGTCGTTCTCGTTGAAGTACCACTGCGAGAAGTTGAGCGTGGTCGTGCCCGCCGCGGGCAGCGTGATGGGGTCTTTGTAGGTCAGCATGGCGGAGGAGGTCTGCGTCTCCTGCTCTGCGCCGTGTGCCCAGAAGGTCTTGCTGTTGTACTGCGGCTTGGCGTTGGCCGGAGCGCTGTCCCAAGACGGCGGGATAGTGGCGCTGCCGAGGTCTGTGCTCACGACCCAGTTGGTGAGACCGTTTTCGGCGTTGTCGGACAAGAGCGGGCCGCAGGAAGTCGTGGACTCCTGAATGATGTCGGGGCCGCTCGCTCCGGCGGGACGCGTCCAGTTGAGCGTGTAAGAGCCGTTGGTGTCCGGGTTTTCGTAGTCCGTGCCGATGGTCAGCGTCGGGGCGGAAAGGGTCGGGCAGTAGTAGACGCGGAAGTTGTCCACAATCCAGCCGGTGCCGCCGCCGCAGCCGTCGAGACCAAACTCGAAACGCACCTTGATGGTTTGGCCGGGCGTGGCAAGCCCCGAAAGGTCAACAATGGAAGTGCCGAACGAACCCATGCCGGTGCCGATGTTGGAGCCTGAGAAGGCGTCCTCGCCCGCCTTCGGGTTGGTGTTCTGGTCGGCTGGCGGCGCGGCGCGCAACGCACCGTTGTACGGGTTGAAGCTAAAGCGCGAGGCCGGAATCGCGGTGAACGCGCCACCATTGACGCTGATGTAGAGGTTGCCGCCGTCAACAGCGGCCTCTGTTTCGACGAAGTGGTCGAAGCTCAGCTTGAGATTGCTGCCGCCTTCGGGAACGGTGATGGCCGGGCTGTCCATCGAGAACTTGCCGGAATAATCGCCGTTCGGGTCGAGGCAGACGCCGTCGGGCGGGTCAACGGCGAAGGCGGCCTTGCCGGGACGGTTTTCGGGAAGCTGCTCTTTGATGGTCCAATTCAGGTTGGGCCAACCTGCGTAGACGCCGGTGCTGGTCTTGGCCCAATCGTCAATGTTGCCGTCTTCGAAGTCGTCTGTGAAGACTGTGGTGTTGCCGTCGCAGGCAAGCGGAGTATTCGGGTCGAGCAAGGGCGTGAAGCCACACTGGCTAGCGGGCTGGCTCATCTCGACGGCGGCCATCGCCTTTCCTAATTCCGTGATGTCGGCTTGCGTAATGGTCTGGTTGGAAGGCGTGCGATTGGTGTTGCTGGTTGAAAGCTCGTAAAGCTGCGCGCCGAGAAGGTCTGCGGCGGAAGCGCGAAGCGACTGCTCGTGATTAGCGAAGTTGGTGGTCGGCATCTGGTAGATAGCAGCCGCGCGGAAATAGATGGCGGTGGCTTTGGTCAGGCCGATACCGTTGATGGTCTGGCCGTTGAAGGTGCCGCCGTCAACGAGCAGAGCGAAAGCGTGATTGGGCACGCCGGAGTTACCGTGAACGCCGCCGTTGTCTGCCGAGCCGCAAGAGTAATTAGCGGAAGAGACTTTGTCGGCGTTGCCGTAGACGGCGGGCTGATACATATCGCGCAGGATGCCGAGCACGGGTTGGTTCAAGCTCTGCACGTCTTCACCGATGCGCCAGCGCGAGCCGCCGCCGACGACGACGGGCACACCGTTGCTGGTGTCGTAGACGGCGCGGTCTGTGTTGTTGGAGCCGCCGGAGCCGTCAGCGCCGTTCAAGAGGTCAACGGTTTCACCGAAGATGTCGGAGTAGGCTTCGTTAAGAGCGCCGGACTGATAGGAGTAAATCAGCCCGTGCGTGTACTGCGTGTAGGCGTGGCTCCATTCATGGGAGACCACGTCGTCGGCTGTGATGTCTGGACAGTAGTTGGTGGTCTGCCCGTCCCAGTAAGCGTTGGGGCAGACTTGATTGACGAGATAGACGGTACGCATCTTTTTGCCCGCGTCGTCGTAGGAATCACGACCGAAGGCCGAAGCGTAGAGGTTGTAAGTGTGGCCCGTGAAATCGTAAAGCTCGTTGACGACCGGAATCGGACTGGGGAGTCCGCCCTCTTCGCGAACGACGAAGAGCGACGGATTGGCCGAGTCGTAGCGCGGCGCGTGCACGACGCGATAGAGAGCGTCGGGCGTTAAAGAGATACGATTGAGCAGGCCGCCCGTGTTCGCATTGAGCCAGACTTGCTCTTTGACCTTCTGCCCGCCGTCAACTTCTAGCTTGTAGGCGAGCACGTTCTGCCCCGCATAGCCTTCGAGCAGGCCGCTGCGGTAGATGCTCAACTCGGTCTTGCTGACGCTGAAGGGAAGATTACCGAGTTGCTTGCGAAGGAGGCTAACTGCCATTAGCCCTGCCTTCTGCGAATTGATGCGAGGAGAAGGATTGACCGCCACTTCGGGGACGAAGTTGCCGTTGACGGCGGTGATGCCCTGGTCGTTCATGTGAACGATAACTTGCGCGCCGAAGACCGGCAGGCCCTGGTAGAACTGGTCGAACCTGACGTGCGTGCTGCCCAAATCGTCTTCCGTGACTCT
>CAZEZJ010000439.1:555-4298 GCA_964516695.1 uncultured Blastocatellaceae bacterium | reverse complement strand
ACCGTCGCGCCGCCCGGCCCGGAGATGGTGCGCGTGACCGACCTTGGCCCGGCGCAGCCGTCCGTGGCAGTGGCGCCCGGATCAACAAACGCCAGGCATGAACCCTGTTGAATCTTGTAGGGGTTCGCTCCGTCAACAGTGATAATCGGAGCCGTCGTATCAACGACGTTCACCGTACGTTCGACCGAAACTGAGTTTTCGCCTTCCGTGGCAGTATAGGTGGCTGTATAGCTTCCGGCGGCCGAGAGATCAACGTTGCCCGAAACCGTGACCGGAACGCTCTGGCCGGAAGCATTAACCGCCGTTGCGCCCGGGTCGGGGAAGCCCTGCGGGTCATCTTCATTGATGGTCAAAGACCCACACTCTAAGGTCAGAGGATTCGCACCATTGAGCGAAATGCTCAGCCCGCCCGGATTCTCCACCGTCACGGTGAACGAGCAAGAATTGCCGGACGTTCCAACGCAAGTCACAAGCGTCGAACCGACTGGGAAGAACGTGCCGGAGGCTTGGCTGCAATTGATGGCGGGCGGCGCAGGGCTGCCACCCTCGCCAACCGGCGGCGTGCTGCATTCGCCCGTCGAGGTTGGCTCTGTGTAGGTGACAAACGCTCCGGCTTGGCCCGTGTCAGCCTGCTGGATGATATTTTCGGGACAGCCGACCACACAGGCCGTGCCTGCCGTCATAGTGTCCGCCGAAGCCAACTGGTCGCTATAGTGAGGCAGGTTATCGCCGAGGTCAACGGGATCGCCGAGGTTGCGGTCTGTGGTGCCAGTGTCGTTGGTGATTTCCGCCCGGTTAGTGATGACCGTATTCGTCGGAGTCCCGGAATCCACGTTGTAGGTGAAGGTCAGGATTGAGAAACTGTTGGCGGGCATACTCGCGAGTGTGCACGTCGTCGTGGCAGTTGTATTCGTACAGGTAAAGACCGGACCCGTGTTCTGCCCCGCGGAGACGAACGTGGTATTGGCCGGTATATGGTCGGTCAGGACGACGTTCGGTGCGGCGTCAGGGCCATAATTGAAGATGACGATGGTGTAGGTAATGTCATTACCGGCAACCACCTTCTCCGGGCCCGTCATGTTGATTGAGAGATCAGTGGTGGGGTGCGCTTCATCGCTGACTGTAAAGTCTCCGACGGCCCGAATCGTCCCGGTTTGGTCAGTGATATTTGCCTGCCATCCGCCTAAACCGGCATCCGGCGCAAGCGTAAACTTGCGCGTCTGCCCGTCGGCGGTAATCGTCGTGCTCCTCTCTTTAATCTCATGGTCGGGGTTAGACCAAGCGAAATGAGTGCTGAATAGGCTGGTGTTTAATCCGTCTATTCTCGCGCAGACCTTCGCGCCGGGACTGAAGACGGAGCGCGGAGTTGTGCAATCATCCTCGTAAAAGCTGACTACGGGTTCCGATGCCTGAACCGGCGCGAGAGGAAATATCGCGGCCGCGTGCGAGAGAAACATTTGCTCGCCACCGCGCTCGGCAAAGAGCGGATTGCTCTTCAGACCGTCATGGTTGGCAACGGCAAGCGTTCCCGTCCGGCTCTCAGGAGCAGCGGCGGCTAAAACGGCATTCGACAGCGAGTGACGTGAAAGGCTATGAAAAGATGGGACAGATAAAGCTGTTGCAGCCAAAGCCACAAAAACAATGAGCGCGCCGATTCGCGTTAATCCCTTTGTAGGACTGCTCGCTTTGGAATGGCGCGCTGTTTGAGATAGGTTTTTTTTCGTCCGGTCGGCAAGATGATGAATATCAGTACGGGGGGACTTCATAATACGTTCCTCACTTTCGATTTGCCATCTAAAAGAGCTTGGCGTGATGACCTGTTCTGGCTGGTCACCAGCGCGAGCAGAAATTTTTCCCCGAAGATTAGGTCAGGCTGGTTGCTGTCAGCGGCCTACTTGACGAAAACCATCAACGTGAAGGCTAGAACGTCAGGCTTAAGCAGAAAATCGAATGGTCGCGCTCTCAGACAACGCTTCCCTTTGCGGGCAACGCGGTTTGGGCGAACTATCTCTTCTTGCAAAAGAAGGAGGACAGCAACCCATCTTCTTCACACGCCTCTCGCTCTAGGCAAAGAGGCGTGTGGAGAAGACGGTTTCAGTTCGGAGATGACTTACTGCTGTCCGAAAGGCGACACGGCATCATCCGCCGGGTTCCCTCTGATGCGATTGATGCTGTAGGACTCGACGGTTCCAAGCGCGCCGCCGCCCCTGCTGATGCCCTTGGTGATGTTGTCACTGATGGTGCAGTCGGCAATGCGTATGATAGCGGAGTTGTCTGACTGGACGCCGTTGCCGTTGTTGCTTGACACGCAGCTATCGAGATTCATTCTGGCGGTCGAACCATCGGCCAGGAAGCCCGCAGTCATACCGGAAGCATGACACTCACGCGCCGTGACGCGAGAGTTCGCTCCCGCCTTGATGCCGAAGTTGGAGCCAAAAATCTGAGCATTCTCCACGTTGACTCGTACCGGAGAGGCGTTGTTCTGCGTCACGTTAATACCACCGCCGATACAATTATTAATCGTGGTGTTCCTGATGGCGACAAACCCTCCGGCTGCCGCGCCTCTATTAATGTCTATGCCAAAGCCTGTGAAGCCGACAATCGAAACATTATCAATCATCAGCGTGTTGCCCTGTATGAACCTGATGCCATTGAGGCCGTTACAGGCTCCGTTAATGCTGAGACTCCTGAGATTGACGACCACGTTTGGCCCGTTGACGATAACGCCGTTGACGAGCGAGGCGAGAATGCCGGCGAGCGTTCCGTCGCCGTTAATCGTGATGGATTTGGTGATGGTGATGGCACCAAAGCCGCCGGGGTCGAGCACGGAGATTTCGCCGCAGGCTGCCGTCTTGGAGATGGCCCCGGCGAAGGTCTTGCAGGGGGCTGTGCGGCTGCACGGGTTAACGTCATCGCCAACGCCACTGACCCACGTTCTTGTCGCCTGTGCCTGAGCTTGCAAACTGCATACTAGGATAAGGGCAAACATTGCTGTCGCACTAAGCATGAATCTGGTTTTGTTCATAGTGATTCTCCTTCTAGGGGGTTTAAGAGTTGATTCTTAACGCATGGATGGTCGCAATGATGGTTTTTTCGCGCGTGCGAAGAGCAACTCTATCGGGAGAATGGCAACTGTTTCCCAGTGTCTTCTCCTCTTGCTGCTCTTGCCTTCAGCCGGAAAGCTTCCACTTAGCGGGACTCGCGGCGGTCAAGCTTAATCCACGGCTGCGCCTTATATCACAGGTGGGCCAATATCGACAAGGAAATTTGCTGTAAATTTTGCAGCCCCTTTAATTCAGGCGGATAGTGTGGGATGCCCGCTTCATATGCTGACCGGCAGCGGCAAGCTTTGATTCTTACTCGGCGTGGGAATTTTTCAAGCGACTTTATCGCTTACGACAACAAACGCTCTCAAAACAAATCAACGCCCTGCGCATGGAGAGCGCAGAGCGTTGTGATTGAAAACTCTTTCGCGGAAGCTAGTCGGCCTTCGCCTCTGAGGTCTGGCTCAAAGTCGCGCGGATGAGCGCCTCGTCCGGCCTCGCCCCGTCAACGAAGGCGAAGACGTGGTAGTGGTCGCGATTCTCACGCAGGACTTCTATCCGGCCTTCATCTTTGAGCCGCGAGAGATGGTCCATAACGTGCGCTTGCTCTTCGGCCGTCATAAAACGGTAGTAGATATCGAAGGCCAGCCCGGTCGAATGCGGCGGCGTCTCGATGCGCGTGGCGTTAGGATTCGTTTT
>CAZEZJ010000439.1:0-545 GCA_964516695.1 uncultured Blastocatellaceae bacterium | reverse complement strand
AGTTATCGGCAGCGGCCGGTTAAACTTCTGCCGGTAGGCAGCGGCCACCTCATCCAAAACTTTGAGGGCTTCCGGGCGCAGGTGGCTCAGCATCCGCACCTTCATGTCGCGCCGCGAGCGTTCATCCGCGATGTCGTAGGTGCGGCCCGAAAAGCTTTTCGCCAAACTTTCTAGGGAATGATAGTCGCTGAAAAACTGTTGCCGTTTGCCTGCATCAGCATAAGAGCGGTCGAGCAATTCCCTGCTCTCCTGCTCGGCTTTAAGGGCTTTCACCTTTTCGTTAAGCTCGGCTTGCAACTTAACACGCCGCGCACGCTCGCGTTTGTTGAGCGAACTAGTTTCCTGCCTGAGACTGCTGATTTCGTTCTCAAGACTTGAGCGCGCACCAGCCATTCGTTCGTACTTCTCCGTAAGTTCCGCTTCATTATAAAGGGCGATTCGCTTGCCGTTCTGATAGCGCGTAAACGGCTCTTTGTCGGCGCTTCCGCCCACGCCGAAGAGGATGTAGTTGCGGCTCACGGGTTGAAGTTCGACCATCTCGCCGC
>CAZEZJ010000438.1:0-4327 GCA_964516695.1 uncultured Blastocatellaceae bacterium | reverse complement strand
GCTGCAATATCGCCCGCGCGACGGCGAGGTCAAAATCGAGCGCTACTGGCAGCCGGACTTTTCCCAAAAGCTAAAGATTAGCGAAGAGGAAGCTGGTGAGCGTGCGGTTGAAATCTTGCGCGAGGCGGTGCGCGTGCGGTTAATGTCGGAAGTTCCTTTGGGCGCGTTTCTCTCCGGCGGCATTGATTCCTCGGCGGTCGTCGCCTTGATGAGCGAGCAATCGAGCGAGCCGGTTAAGACCTTTTCCATCGGATTCGAGGAACAGGATTTCAGCGAGCTTCATCACGCGCGGCGCGTCGCTGAACACGTCGGCGCGGAGCATCACGAGTTTATCGTCAGGCCCGATGCGATGGAAGTCTTGCCCACGCTCGTCGAGCACTACGGCGAGCCTTACGCGGATTCCTCCGCGATTCCGACTTACTACGTTGCGCGTGAGACGCGCAAGCACGTCACCGTGGCCTTAAACGGCGACGGCGGCGATGAATGCTTCGCGGGCTACGAGCGTTATGCGGCGATGCAACTGGCGGAGAAGTATCACAAAGTGCCGAACGCTTTGCGGCAGTCTGTCATCGGCAGGGCCTTCGAAATGTTGCCCGCTCCGGCTAACAACCGCACGCGCGTGGGCCGCGTCAAGCGTTTTATGCGCGCCGCCGCTTTGCCGAAAATCGAGCGCTACCTGCGCTGGACGAGCGTCTTCGATAGAGAGGCGCAGAGCGAGCTGTATTCCGAAAGCTTCCGCCATGAGACGGCTGCTCTGGATGCCGCCGATTTTCTCGAGCCTTGGTTTGCCCGGGCCAACGGCTCAGGGATTGTGGACGCCACGCTGCTCGCCGATACGATGACCTACTTGCCCAACGATTTACTGGTCAAGGTTGACATCGCCAGCATGGCCGTTTCACTGGAAGCACGCTCGCCGTTTCTGGACCATCATGTGATAGAGTTTGCGGCGAGCTTGCCGGAAAAATATAAGCTGCGTGGATTGACGACCAAGTATTTATTGAAGCGCGTGCTCAAGCAATTGCTGCCCGCCGAGAATTTAGACCGTCGCAAGATGGGCTTTGGCGTTCCCATCGGCCATTGGTTCAGAAATCAGATGCAGGGCTTCCTGCGCGAAATCCTGCTCTCGGAAAAAGCGCTCAAGCGCGGCTTCTTTGATGCGGCGGTGGTGACACGCCTCGTCGAACAACACACGCGGGGTGATCGCAACCACGAGCACCAACTCTGGACGCTGCTGATGCTCGAATTATGGTTTCAGCGATTTATTGATTAAAAGTCCCTGACGGCGGATTTAAGCAGGGAACAGGGTGGGAAATAAAGAGCAAAGAGCATTTGGAGGTTGCAAACTTCAAATTTCTTCTTTCGTTCTTTTTATCTTGCTATCCTGACAACCTCACCGCGCGGTCGGGTGAGTTGATGGCGTTATAACAAGTGGGTAACGAGCATGGGTTATCGGTGGGTGAGGCAGGACTGCCCTGTTTGTGAAATGCCCCCGGCCAGGATGATTGGCAAGCGTGGCGGCGCGGCTCATCGCGAAGGTCTGGGCGTGGAGTGTGACATCTGGCGTTGCGGGCGGTGCGGACTAATCTTCCCACACCCTATGCCGGTGCCGGTCGGCGGATTGGAACAACACTATGGCGTGCTGCCCGACGATTATTTCAAGAACCACGACATAGACACTAAGGGCGTCGCGGCGGCGGGCATCCTCGCTCATGCAGCCCATTTGACGGGAGGCCACGGTCGCCTGCTGGACATCGGCGCGGGGCGCGGCGAGTTGCTGCGCGAGGCCGTGCGCGAGGGATGGACTGCCATCGGCATCGAGCCATCCAGTAGCTTCGCAGACTACGCCGCGCGTTATTCTGGAGCGGAGATTAAGCGCGAGGCAATCGAGCATTGCAACTTTAGTGACGCTTCGTTTGACGTGGTAATCCTGGGCGCGGTGTTGGAGCATTTGTACAGCCCGAACGAGACCATACGGGAGATTGCGCGCATCCTGCGTCAGGGCGGCGCTCTCTTCGTTGACGTGCCTAACGAGGAGGGACTGTACTTTCGCGTCGGTAATTTGTACCAGAAGCTACGGCGACGCGATTGGGTGGTCAACACCGCGCCGACCTTCTCGCCGTTTCATCTCTTCGGCTTCGGCCCGCGCTCGCTGCGCGCGCTGCTCGGAAAGCACGGATTAGAGCCTAGAGACTGGCGCATTTACGGCGGGCGAGCAATGGTTCCCGCGCGCGGCGGCCTTGTCGGAGCAGTCGAGCGGGCGGCGGCACACGCCGTCACTAAGCTGAGCAACATGGGCAGCCTCGGAACGTACATTGAAACTTGGGCCGTCAAAAAATAATGATGAATGATGAATGAAAGACTGGTTGCTTGTCATTCATCATGCATGATTAGTTACCGGAGGATAGTTTAAGTGAAAGGTGTCGTACTGGCTGGCGGATTGGGGATGCGGCTGCGCCCGCTGACGGCGGTGACAAACAAGCACCTGCTGCCCGTCTATAATCAGCCGATGATTTATTATCCCATCCAAACGCTCGTCAACGCGGGCATCACCGAGATAATGATTGTGACGGGCGGAAACTCGGCGGGCGACTTTTTGAAACTGCTCGGCAACGGCAAGACCTTCGGCCTCAAGCATCTCAACTATACTTATCAGGAAGGCGAAGGCGGCATCGCCGACGCGCTTTCGCTGGCCGAAGATTTCGCTGACGGCGACCCCATCTGCGTCGTGCTCGGCGACAACATCATCGAAGGTCATATCTGCGACCACGTGCGCGCTTATCGTCATCAAGGCCGGGGCGCGAAAATTTTGTTGAAGAAGGTGCCGGACCCGCAGCGTTTCGGCGTGCCGCTCTTGGAAGGCCGCCGCATCATGTTGATTGAAGAGAAACCCGCGCTGCCGCAAAGCGAGTATGCCGTGACGGGCATCTACATGTACGACGCGACCGTCTTCGACATCATCCGCACGCTCAAGCCTTCGGCTCGCGCCGAGCTTGAGATAACGGATGTCAGTAATAATTATATCGAGCGCGGAGAGTTGACGTGGGATGAGTTGAAAGGTTGGTGGACTGATGCCGGAACCTTCGATAGTTTGCTGCGTGCGTCGAATCTGGTAGCGACCACGGGTGCGAACAATCTCAATCTGGAATACGCTGAAACCAGCGCCGCGACCTCAAAGGCTGCGGACTATGCTTAGCAAGCCACGCGGTCTGATTGAGAAAGCAAAAGGGAAATAAAACGCTGACAGTATTTAAGGAGTGGGGAAATGCAATCCGAGCCGAAACTCTTTCCTGTGACCTTCAGGGCCGGTGTCATTCACGATGTCGTGGTGCGCCCAATACGCAAACACATTGATGAGAGAGGGTGGCTGGCCGAGTTGTTTCGTCAAGACGAGTTGACCGCAGAGTTTTATCCCGAGATGGCCTATATCTCGACGACGCTGCCCGGCATCACGCGCGGGCCGCACGCTCATAAACACCAGGCTGACTTGACCTGCTTCATCGGCTCATCAGACTTTAAGATTCGCCTCTGGGATTATCGTCCCGATTCAGAGACCTACCGAAATATGATGACTCTCTTCGCGGGCGAAGATAACCCGCTGGCTGTCTTGATTCCGAAGGGCATCGTCCACGCCTATCGCAACACCGGCAGCGTCTCAGGTCTAGCTATCAACTGTCCGAATAAATTGTACAGAGGACGTGGAGGCAGCGAAGAGGCGGACGACATCCGATACGAAAATGACCCGCAGACGATTTTCAGCATGGACGATTAGGCTCGGATATGAAAATCGTTCGCATCATCGCTCGTCTGAATGTTGGTGGCCCGGCGCGTCATGTCGTGTGGCTCACCGAAGGGTTGCCGCCGCCGGACTACGAGACGTTGCTGGTGGCGGGAAAGGTTCCGCCGGGCGAAGACGACATGGGTTATTTCGCCGCAGAGAAAGGTGTGGTGCCGCACATCATTCCGCAGATGAGCCGCGAGATTTCGCCGCAAGACGCGTTGACCGTCTGGAAGCTCTATCGATTATTCAAACGCGAGCGGCCCGATGTCGTGCATACGCACACGGCGAAGGCCGGCACGGTCGGGCGCATCAGCGGAATGCTCTATCGCTGGCTGACTCCGGCAACGCTCATCGGGCGTCCGCGCCCGTGTCGCTTCGTGCACACTTATCACGGGCACATCTTTCACAGCTACTACGGTCGCTTCAAGACGCGTCTCTTTCTAGGCATCGAGCGGGCGCTGGCAAGGCTGGCGACAGACCGCGTCGTCGTCATCAGCCGCCAGCAGTTTCGCGAGATACACGAGGAGTTTAAGGTGGGAAGCGGCGCGC
>CAZEZJ010000437.1:0-4327 GCA_964516695.1 uncultured Blastocatellaceae bacterium | reverse complement strand
AGCCCGCGAAGTAGTAGTTACCCGTATTTTGCCAGCCCGCGGGGGTGGGGCTGTAGTACGTGCTGATACAGACTCCCATGGTAGCGCCGATGGGCTTGTTGGAGTACTGTTCAAGTTTGGCGGTGTTGGGGGTTTGGTAGATGCTTGTTCCGCACCTAGAGAACATGGTGCTATAGAACAGGTCAACCTTTATCCAACCAGCGGGAGACGTATCAAAGATACATTGATACTGGTAGGTTTGAGCAGACACTGCGAACGGGAGGAGTGTAAGTCCTGCAAACACAGCGGTGATAAGGAGTGAGCGGCGGGAAGCCAAATTTCTCATGGTGAAAACCTTTCCGGGTTAGAGATTGTTTAGCGTATAGACATCACCCCTAAGGGATTACGGATGACATCCTTTTAAATTGGTTGCGGAATATCAACGGGGTTGAGTCGTTGACGACTGACAGAGGCTGACAGTCTAAAGCTAGAGGCGATATTTGTCAAAAGAAGAGGAAGCATGGTAGTGGGCCATTTTCATCGTTGAACAGATAAAAGGCCCGCGTCTAGATTTTTGAATCATTTGCTCTTATCCTTGAAGATGGTACAAGGTGAACTACTTTAAGGAGCAATCGTATGATTGAGTGGGAAGCGTTAGGGCACAATACCACTGGCTCAGTGTATCGCGCTAAAGTTTACGGCGGCTGGCTTGTGAGGATAAGTGCCTACGAGGCCGAAGCCCTAACATTTTATCCAGACCCTAATCATGTGTGGGATGGCAGTTCGTTGCCTTAGTCCAACAAGACCACAATAGGGATTATCTAAACATTAGCGCCTACGATTTAAACCCTCCCCTCTAACAAAACTTGCGTCGAAAAGATGACGGGCAACGCGGCGAGCTTTCCCATCCCTGTGCCCGCGCTGGCGGACGTGACGGCAGCCATCAACGGGCGGAACAGGCTTACAACGATGCGCTAGAAGCACGCGCGCTCTCCAAGCAGCGGACATTGATGTCTCATAGAACTTCGATTCGCTCCTGACAAGCTCAGACACCGGCAGCCGGTCTCGGAATAGTTGTTGACCGGGTCCTTATCGAAAGTGTAAAGTCATATACAGCAGGTCAGGCCGCCCTCATCCGGGCCGTCTTTACCACTTCCGTTCCACTATTCACAAATCATTACATACGCCTCCGGCGTCAATTGCTAACTATTTAAGGAGATTCTCTTAATGCGCCTGAAACTCACTTCCGTGCAGGGCAGACTTCTGCTCGTCCTGGCGACACTGTTCATCACAGCAGGCACGGCCTTCGCACAATCAACCGCGTTCACTTATCAGGGCCGTCTGACCGACCAGGGCGCGCCCGCCAGCGGCACTTACGACTTCAAGTTCAAACTCTTCGACGAAGCGGAAGCGCAGCAAGGACCGGACGTAGAGAAGGCCGACGTGCAGGTGACGAACGGCGTCTTCACCGTGCAACTCAACTTCGGCTCTGTGTTTGACGGAGGCCAGCGCTTCCTTGAGATGGCCGTGCGGCCCGGCAGCGGCACGGGCGCTGACCCCTACACGACGCTCACGCCAAGGCAGGAACTTCTTTCGACGCCTTACGCCGTCACCTCCGCCAACTTCACGGGCGACCTCGGCGGCGACGTGACAGGCACGCAGGGCAACACGGTCGTCGCTTCAATCGGCGGCCAGAGCGCGAGCACCATCGCCAGCAGTACGTCGGCAGTCAGCAGCGCGACCAACAGCAACACGCCGAGCACTATTGTTAAGCGCGACGCTGCGGGCAACTTCTCCGCTGGCACAATCACCGCCAGCTTGAGCGGCAACGCTACCACCGCGACGACTGCCACGACCGCTACAACTGCCACGACCGCGACCACCGCCTCAGGCGTTAGCCCGACGGCGGGCGATAGCGTCGTCACGGCCATCAACGCCAGCAATTCGTCAATCAACACCTCGCGCGTCAACGGCGACATGGAACTCGCGCCCTCTACCCAGCAGACGGTCAACAGCACGAACCACCTCATCAATCTCAAACTCGTCAGCACCGACCCGGTCAATCACAAGCTCGGCACGCCGGGCCAGAACGCGCTCCTCTCGCTCAGCGCGAGCGGGACGTACAAGGACGACAGCACGCACGACAAGGAGCGCTTCCGCGTCGATAACGACGGCTCGATTCTCTCCGTCGCCGACTACACCGGCGGCATCAACACCACCGCCCCCATCGAGGGGTCGGGCACGCGCTTCATGTGGTACGCGACCAAGGCGTCGCTCCGCGCCGGCGAAATCAACGGCACGCAATGGGACGACGCCAATATCGGCCTCTACTCGACGGCCTTCGGCCAGAACGTGCGCGCTCTCGGCGATAACTCGATAGTGGTAGGTAAGAACTCGGTCGCGGCCAACACCGGCACGGTGGCGCTCGGCGAGGGGCACACGGCCACTGGCGCTAACTCGGTCGCCCTCGGCTACGGCGCGTCCACCTCGACCATCAACGGCTCACCGCGTACTGGCACGTTCGTCTTCTCCGACCGCTCCGTCCCGCTCACCTACTCGTTCAACAGCACCAGCCCCGACATAGAGTCGCAGTTCCACCCCACGGTCACGAACTCGTTCAACGTGCGCGCCGTCAACGGCTCCTTCTTCTACACGAATACGGCGCTCACCACCGGCTTCATCTTCAACAGCACGACCGCGACGATGACGCTCACCAACAGCAAGCTCACGATGGCGAGCGACGGCTCGACGACGCTCACGTCGAACTCCGGCGGCAACGTCGGGGTGACGCTCGCAGCGGGCAGCGGCACTTGGAACAGCCTCTCCGACCGCAACATGAAGGCCAACTTCTCTGCGGTCAACCCGCGCGAAATCCTGCGCGGCGTCCTCGGCCTGCCGATTTCGACCTGGAACTACAAGACGCAAAATTCTTCCATCCGTCACATCGGGCCGATGGCTCAGGACTTCTTCAACACGTTCAAAGTCGGTGAAGGCGACAGAACAATCGCGACGATAGACCCGGACGGCGTGGCGCTGGCGGCCATTCAGGGCTTGAATGAAGAGATTAAAGACCGCGACGTGAAGATAGAAGAACAGCAACGGCAGTTAGACCGCCTTCAGCAGCAGGTCAAAGAGCAGCAGGTGTTGATGGATGGTATGCGCAAGCTCCTCTGCCAGCAGAATCCGCAGGCCGACGTTTGCAAAGTCAAGTGACACTTCAAAGGAGGGAAAGAGCAATGTACTTCTCACCGCGCAAGTGTCGCAGAGAGTTCGGCATCCTGTTCATGCTGCTCTGCCTGCTCGCCGTCAACGCTTCGGGGCAATCGGGCGGCGGCTATGAGGTCAAGAGTTCGGTGGCGGCCGCTGGCGGAGCCGTGAGCGCCGCAGGCAGCTACAGTATTAGCGGGACAATCGGTCAACCAATCGCGGGCGGCCCTCTCAACGGCGGCTCACTGGTCGTTAAAGCGGGCTTCTGGCACACCATCGAGGCCACAGTCCTTCCGCAGTTCGACTTTGACGGAGACAAGCGCGCGGATGTCGCTGTCTTCCGTCCAGCGGACGGCTATTGGTACGTCATCAAAAGTTCCGACAGCTCGTTGATTCAGGAGCAGTGGGGGGCTGTGGGCGACGTGCCTGTGCCTGCGGATTACGATGGCGATAAGAAAACAGACATCGCCGTCTGGCGCGGGTCTGACGGCAACTGGTACATCATTAAAAGCTCCGGCGGCCAAATGCTCTACGGCTGGGGGGCGAGCGGTCTCGGAGACATTCCCGTCCCCGGCGACTACGATGGAGATGGGAAAGCGGACGCTGCCGTCTTCCGCGCACCGGAAGGCAACTGGTACATCAAGAGCAGCAGAGACGGCTCCACAGCAATCAAAAAGTGGGGGATGGCCGGCGACCAGCTAGTGCCTGCGGATTACGATGGCGACGGCAAGACAGACATCGCCATCTATCGCCCCTCCGAAAGCAACTGGTATATCATCAACAGCTCTACGGGCGCTTTGACGCTCAAGCAGTGGGGCCTCGGCACGGACAAACCCGTGCCCGCAGACTACGACGCCGATGGCAGAACAGACATCGCCGTCTGGCGTCCTTCGTCGGGCAACTGGTTAATCATCAATAGCTCGACCAACATGGTGACTGTCAAGGCTTGGGGGGCCGAAAGTCTGAATGACGTACCCGCGCCCGGAGACTACGACGCGGACGGCAGAGCGGACATCGCCGTCTGGCGCGCGTCGGAAGGCAACTGGTTCATCATCCTGAGCGAGACCAACACCAGCCGCAGGGACAACCTCGGACTGCCCGCCGATAAACCCGTGCCGTCAACACGCATCCCACAATAGCG
>CAZEZJ010000436.1:0-4351 GCA_964516695.1 uncultured Blastocatellaceae bacterium | reverse complement strand
CGGCGCGTCGGCGTCTCTGCCGCCTACTTTGTCGAGAATGAGTTTCAGCAAACGGGCTATGTCGTCTACCGTCTTAATCGCGCGGCTTTAGGAATGATTCCCAGCTACTCGCATTTCATGGTGGAGCGCAACAAGCTGGCCGCGGGGCCGCAGCTTCAGCAGAGCACGATTGATTTCACCAACGAGTTTGTCGCCGGCGGAGCCTTCAAGCAGTTCTATCCTGATTCGATGACGCCCGCGCAGTTTGTCAATAAGCTGTTCGACACGGCGGGACTTGTGCCCTTTACCGCGGAGCGCCAGCAGCAGATTCAGGACATGACGCTGCACGGCAAGTCGCGCGCGCAGGTTTTGCTCGAAGTCATAGAGATACCGGCCTTCAAGGAGAAGGAATATAATCCGGCGTTCGTCAGAATGCAGTATTACGGTTATCTGAGGCGCGACCCTGACCCGGGCGGCGAAGCCTTCTGGCTCGACGTGGTCAACAACCGCGCCGTCAACAACTATCGCGCCATGGTCTGCGCCTTCATCACCAGCGCCGAGTATCAGCAACGATTCAGCCCCGTTGTGACGCACACCAACAGCGAGTGCGGCCCTTAGAGGGTGATTACTAAAGAGCAACATCGCTCTTAATTAAAGAAGAACGCTCGTCAATCGAGGCCAACCGAATCTCGCAAAGACTCGGTTGGCCTCGATTGTTTTATTGCAAATTGTTTGTATTGCGATAATAAATTTGTTGACAAAGGCGCTTCCGGTTAATAACATCTCGGCCCGTCCCTCTTAAATCAACTGTTCTGATTTCAGCGAATAGCCTTCGTGCCCCTGTTATTCGCGTGAAAGCTTCTGCAAAGTCCCCTGTGAGAAATATTTTCGGCTTGAGACGACTGCCGCTGGTTGCTGGCGGCGGCTGAAAGTCAGGCTCAAGAATTTCTCAACCCTGACCGCTATCCTGCGGCCATCATTAAAGAGCATCCGCTGTCGCGCAGGGCTTGTCGACGCTGCCCACGCGCGCTCCTATTCGGTTAAGTCAAGTCCAGCGAGAAGACCGCGCGCAACTACGACCGTAGATAGTTTTTGACAAGCGGCGACGATTAACAAGTTTCGGCTGGGAGCACCGGCCCTTTCCACTGATGAGGAATCATTAACCATGAAAAACATTAAACGAGGACGCTTCTCTCGGGCTGCGAAAAAGCCTTGGGTGCTGATGGCGTTGATAGCGCTGGCCGTCATCGCTTGCGTCATCCCCTTTTACAGGGCGGGCGCGGCGGCTCCTTCGAGCGGCACGATTAACCCTGTGGTTGACACGCAGGTGACGTGGACGGGCACGGCGACAGGCGGCGTGGCGAGCGAAGCCGAGGCTTCCTGCGATGAGGGTGTCAACTGCGACACTTACACGCTAAACGTTTCGGGCGTGCCCGCCGATTGGACGGGCAAGAGCATCCGCGTTCGCATCAATTGGATTAGCCCTTCAAACGACTATGACATGTATGTCCATAAGGATTCCAACACCGGGCCGGTCATTGACGATTCGGCAGACGGCCCGACCAACGTGGAAGAGGTCGTCCTCAATCCGTCGCAAACGGGCACGGGCGTTTACACCGTGCACGTCGTTTACTTCGCCGTTCCCATCGCGGCCATAGACCAGTATCAAGGCTCGGCGCGAGTCTTCGTGCCGCCGCCGACAGTGACGCCCGCGCCAGCGCCGCAGGCTTCCGGTTTGGCTCCCCGCTACGCGGCCCACGTTCCGCAGAAGAGCCTCACCGATACGGGCAAAGGACTCGATTCTTCGGAGCCGACGCTTGGCAACAACTGGAACACGGGCCGCACGATGTATCAATCTCTGCTGACGACTTTCCGCGTCACCTTCAACGACGCCTGCCCCTCTTCGCCCACCTCCTTCTGGGAAGACAAAAGCCCTGTCACTTCCGCCAACAGCCTAGACCCGCTGCTCTGGACTGACAGCGGCAACGGCGGCATTGGCGGGCCAGGACGCACCATCGTCTCGCAGTTGTCCGGCACGACGAGTCTTTCATCCTACACGGACGACGATGGCGACACGTGGATTCCCAATCAGGGCGGCTCCGGCACATCGGGCGTTGACCATCCGGGCATCGGCGGCGGCCCGTTTCATGCGCCGCTGCCGGGCGGAGCCATCTACCCGCACGGCGTCTGGTACTGCTCGCAGAACGTGGCCGACGCGACCTGCTCTCTCAGCCTCGACGGCGGCACGACCTACGGCCCCGCCGTGCCCATCTACACCATCAATCAATGCGGCGGTCTGCACGCGCATCCGAAAGTCGCGCCGGACGGAACCGTCTATGTCGCCAACTCGAAATGCGAGAGCGACGGCATCTTGAGCTACACCAAACAGGCCGTCGTCGTCTCCGAAGACAACGGCATCACCTGGAACGTCCGCACCATTCCGGGCAGCGTCTCGGGCGATAGCGACCCCTCGGTTGAAATCGGCAAAAACGGGCGCGTCTACATCGGCATGGCTAACGGCAACAGCAAGCCTGTCGTCGCCGTCTCCGATGACCAGGGAAGAACTTGGACGAACCTCTTTGACGTTGGCGCATCTTTCGGCATTAACGCCACAGCCTTTCCGGCGGTCATCGCGGGCGACAACGACCGCGCAGCCTTCGCCTTCTTCGGTTCGACTGCGCCCGGCAACGGCGACGACCTGCAAAGCTACTTCGGCGTCTGGCATCTCTACGTCGCCACGACCTACGACGGCGGCGCGACCTGGCACACCGTCAACGCCACGCCAAACGACCCCATCCAACGCGGGGCCATCTGGCTCGGCGGCGGCTCGCCTCCGCATCGCAACCTGCTCGATTTCTTCGACGCGACAGTTGACAAGCAGGGGCGCGTGCTCGTCGGCATCGCAGACGGGTGCGTGAAGGGCTGCGTGCAAGCACCCGAAACGGCCAAGGGCAATTCCTACAGTCAAGTCTCTGCAATTATCCGTCAGGCCGGAGGACGCGGTTTGTTTGCGGAGTATGACAACGTGCTGCTCTCGCAGCAGTCAATTCCGGCTGCGCCGTTTGTCACCCCTCGACGCAACGGCACGACCACACGCTTAACCTGGTCGGAAGCCAACGACGGCGGAACGCCGATTACAAACTACAAAGTCTTTCGCCGCACCTACGTCGGCGGCGAACAACTGCTGGCGACCGTGCCCGGCAATACCACGAGCTACAACGACACGACCGCTGACCCGAACGTGCTCTACCTGTATCGCGTCTCGGCCACCAACGTCATTGGCGAATCCTGCGGCAACAATGAAGTCGTCGCCGTGCCCGCCGGAAATTCCTGCACGGGCTACCGCATCATCAACGACCAGCCGAGCGACCAGACGGGCGCGCCCGCCAATCGCGACCTAGACATTCAGCACATCTCCATCTCCGAGCCTTACATGAACGGCGCCAACAAGCTCGTCTTCAAGTTGAAGGTCGCTAGTCTCTGCCAGATGCTGCCGAACCGGCAATGGCGATTAATCTGGAACTATCCTGTGCCGCCAGACCCCGCGAGTACGGAAGAAGATGTCAGCGCGTTTGCCGGACGCTACTACGTTGGCATGACGACCAATCTACAGGGCACACCATCGTTTGATTACGGCATCGTCACCAACGTGGATGCTTCTCCGGCCAGCACGCAGACGCCGAGCCGTCTGGGCAGCGCCGACGCCGGAAGCAACTTCAATCCTGATGGCACAATCACCATCGTCATCTCCAACAACAAGGTCGGCAATCCCGGCGCGGGCGATGTCATCGGCGGGCTGCTAGGCCGCACCTTCGCCGGACAGGGCGACATCACTGTGCGTTCGACGGCTGCCGCCGATTCGTCTTCGGTGGCGCTGGCCGATACCTACCTGCTCGCCGGCAATGCCGCCTGCCAAAACTTCGTGCCACCTGCGACGACGATTCCGAAACCTATCATCGCGGACTTCGACGCCGACACCCTGAGCGATGTCGCCGTCTTCCGGCCCTTTGAAGGCAACTGGTATTTCTCCAACAGCTTCGGCTCGCAGGGCGTGCGCCAGTGGGGCCTGGCTTCCGACAAGATTACGCCGGGCGATTTCGACGGCGACCGCAAGACGGACATCGCCGTCTTCCGCGCGGGCGAAGGCAATTGGTATATCATTCAAAGCTCCGCCAACACGGTCCGCGTACAGGGTTGGGGACAGGGTGGCGATAAGCCGGTCGCCGCCGATTATGACGGCGACGGCTATACAGACATCGCCGTCTTCCGTCCGCCCGAGGGCAACTGGTACATCCTCGGAACTTCGACTTGCTCTTCAACCGTGCAGGGTTGGGGCAACAGTACGGACCAGCCGGTTCCGGCGGATTACGAC
>CAZEZJ010000435.1:0-4423 GCA_964516695.1 uncultured Blastocatellaceae bacterium | reverse complement strand
CGCTTTATCCCAAGCGCCTTTATTTACGCTTACCATTTTACCGGCTTGGCAAGTAATGCCATTATTGGAAAGAAAGTATGGCGGATCAGCGAATATCAAATCAAACATCTCTGATTTCGCTTGCTTTAGAAATTCTAATGCGTCGCCTTGATACAATCTAATGGCATGGATTTCATCAACAAAGAATGGTTTTGGACGAGTAGCGTCTTCTGTCTCTTGGTGCATAATATTGTCAACCGTTGAGTCAGAGTGGAATATTGAAAGCATGGTTATCTGCGAAATAGCCTTTGTTCGTAAAATGAGATTTGATCGTAACAATCTAAAGTGTCCTAAGCAAGTTCTTTTCGTTTGCGGGCGAAACCGAACAACTCTGTCAACCCGCCGCCTCGATAGTTTTCCTTTTGTCCTGCTCTACGGAAATCAAGTGGAGAGTTGTTCGCCCCGCCGTCGAGTTGGCAGCTTAGGTCTAACCAACTACAGCGGGCGCGTCTTTCGTAACGAAGGTCACAGAATTTAGGGGAGCGACGTGTCGGGTTTTACAACGGCAGCAAGCAGGCGTAGCTTTCTCCGGCGCATCTCACAGTAAAGTGAACCAGCAGCGAAGATTTGAGAGAACGTTGCGGCCGAGCGTTAGGCGTGCGAGCGCTTGAGCCGCACGTTTGGGAAATCGTTGACCCCGCCAGCCTACGGATATATAGTGACGCAATCTTGCTGCTCTTTAAGCCACTCGCGATGTGGCAAATGCCCCTCGGTTTTAATCCGCAAGGAGAACTGCTAATGAGAACCCGACTCGCCATCGCCGCACTCGCACTCTTTCTACTGCCCGCAGGCGTCCATGCCGACCCACTCATCGTGACGGGCGGCTCCACTCAAACCAGCACCGGCTCCTTCGGCGGGCCTTTTACGTTAACGGGTGCGAACTTCACACTCAACGGCGGCACTCAGCGTGGCTGCTGTAACGGAGGGAGAGCAGCCGCGGGCCAACCATTATCGTTCGGCGTGACGTTCTCCGGGACAGACCTCGGCGGGGCGAGTTCTCAGTTTAACGGTATCACGTACCCCGTGATGTATTACGCAGGCACGTTCAGCCTCATGGGGGCGGTTGTCATCCCACTTGACGCGCCCGCCTCCGGCATCTTTACCCTCACGGCCCCCTTCACTTTCAACGCCGCTTTGCAGGGCTGCCCGACGACTAAAATTAACCTCGGCCACACCTGCGTGGGCGGGCTGGTCTTCGACACCACGTTTATCGGCCAGGGGATTGCTACCATAGAAGTGTTGAGTCAACTTTCCCCCAACGGCGACACGATGTTCACCGTACGCCACACCACTTACCAATTCACCGCCCCGGTGCCTGAACCGGCCACGCTCTTGCTGCTCTCGACGGGTCTGGCTGGCGTCGCAGCGGGCGCGGCCCGCAAGAGACGCCAGGTCAAGAACCGCGTGCAGTAGCGCCGCAAGCTTCGACAACAGCGAGCCGCCCCTAGAAGAGTTATCTTCCGGGCAGCTCCCTCATTCAACCCGAAGCCTCTGGGAGCATCCTTTTCATGGTGCTTCCTCTGATAGAGATTGAATGGCTGCGCTCGGCGTGGGTTAATGCGGGCGTTAGGCAGCACACTATATGCATTCGTCGCGCTCACATTTGCTTCTGATTGCAGCACCGGCAGTTGTCGCCAGCTTTGCTGTCCTCGCGCTCGGAGGGGTCAGTAGGAGCAGTTGGACGATTCAATTGCTGGCGATTATCTTAGCCTGTGCATTTGCATTTGCGGGCAGACAGATAAGTAAATGGACAAGCGCTCCTTTCCCGGCGGTCTTGATTCTAACCCTGACCTTGCTCGGAATTGCGGTGCCCCTGCTCACGAACAAACCAGGGCCTGAGCGCTGGGTGTCGCTTGGGCCATTAAGCCTTTACATTGCGCCAGTGCTACTACCCTCTTTCCTCGTAGCTTGTTCAAACTGCATTGAGCGGCGTGGCCTTTTGGAGCGGCGTCTCGCATTCGCTGCCATAGTTGGCGCCAGCGTGTTGCTAGCCGCCCAGCCGGACGCGTCTCAGACGCTGGCCCTGCTGATTGGCTCGGCGGTAGCTTTTGCGAAGTCTCGCCTGACATCGCCGTTGTCTATTGTGGCATCGTCCTTAGCTGCGCTAGCTACGGCTTGGGCTTTCACGCGACCGGACCCGCTGGAGCCTGTTCCACACGTTGAGGGTGTTTTTGCTCTGGCGCTTGGTTACTCATTGTTTGCGGGGGCTGCGGTCATCGGCAGCGCAGTTGCTCTCGTAGCGGGATTGCAAGTGAGTTCGTCCGCAGGACGGCCTTGGCTGTCCGCCGTAGCCGCTTATTATGCCGTGCTGTTCGCATGTTCGGTTGCTGGGCTGACGCCAGCACCACTGATAGGTTACGGCGCAGGGCCATTGCTTGGCTTCGGTCTCATGGTGGGGGTGGCGAGCTGGAACGGCGCTAAAAGTGCGGCCTGACTAAATGTTCAAGCCGACCGCTGTGCCACCAGTTCGCATTTACCTCCGTTGTCGCGCGGCGGCGGCTTAACAATGGCGTAAGACCTCTTCTTTTATGGTGCAGGCGGGTCAATATAGGTGGGTCACTCAAAAAGAGCGGCGGTTTGAGAGACACCGTTCTGGAGCATGATTTTTTTACCTTGGAGTACGAACATCGAGCTTTTAATTGTCGTATCCTTCAGCAAATATGTGGTAGGAGAACCTGATGTTCTGTCCACAATGTGGCTCTACTCAAAGCGATGAGTTGAAATTCTGTAAAGCGTGCGGCGCAAATTTACACGCCGTGCTCCAGGTTATGGCGGCGCGCGAAACGGGCGAGAAAATTGACTGGAGCAAGACATGGGTGGCAGAGATGTTCCTCTCCGAGGGAGAGCGTAAACGACGCAAAGAAGAGCTTGAGCGTCAGCGTGGCATTACGCCGGAGGTGAAACGCTACAACGAAATCAAGGCCGGTGTCATTACGGGAAGCGTCGGACTAGGGGTGGCCATCTTTCTCTATGTTTTCATGCAGGGCATCATCTTAGGCGGCAAGGTGACGCCGGACACTGCGGAAATTCTCAGCCGTCTATGGATTGCCGGAGTGATACCTCTGTCCGTTGGGTTAGCGCTCATCATCAATGGTCTGTTCGTCAGCAAAAGACTCGTAGAAATCGCCAGGCAAGGCTCGCAGGCAGGGTCGAACATTTTGGAGGGGGAGACAGAATCTCATTACCTGCGCTCTGCCGACACAACTGAATTCAGTCCCTCTGGCTTCAGCGTCACGGAAGAGACGACGAAGCATCTCAGCGCTTCCGGCCAGAAGCAACAAACTCCAAACAAGACTTGAACAGTCACAATGGTTTCTTACACACAGGCACGCGAGGTCTAGAGCGCGCTCAACGGCTTTTGCGTTGATGGGCGTAACGATTCCCATCATCCTTCTTTCTCTGTGCGTGCTGCGGCGACCTGTGCGTTAATCCGGCCCTCATTGCACGGGGCGCGGGAAGCCTACAGGGCTGCGATGCCCTTCTCTGTCCACCGCGCGCACGCCGAAAAAATAGTTGTCTTTAGACATGCCCTTCATCGTGTAACTTGTCGCCGTGCCGACCCGGCGCGAATGCGTCCAGACGGGCGAGACGGTCTCACGCCAGACGATTTCATAGCCCGCGAGGTCGGGTTCGGTGTTCGCGGCCCAACGTAAGTCCGTGTCATTAGTCAAACGCGCCGTCACGATGCCGACGGACTTCGGCGTCGCCGGAGCCAGCGCGAGGCTGGCGAGAGACGCGGCGTTGACGCGCGCCACCTGCGCTATGTAGTTGAAGTCAACGAACTGCGGCAGGTCGCCGTACTGCACACCATTCTCAATGCGCACGTTCTGATGTTGATGACGATAATCCTCGTTCGGCTCCGTGAAGCGCACGGCGGCGAAGCCGCGCTCCAAGAACGGAATGTGGTCGCCCCCGCGCAAGTAACGGTCGCGACGGTACACCATCATCACCGTCACGCTGGGAACGTAAACGCCCGCAGCCTCTTTGATGAAGCGCGCAAGCTGTCTTGAACTCGAATCGTTCTCCCCGCCCACGCCCCTGCGCACACGCGCCTCGGCCTCACTCTCATTCGACGGCACGCCCTCCGAAAAAACACGCACCGTCCTATCATCACGCACGCCGTTGCCCCCAAGAGAGTTGCCCACGATGTCGTTCGTGAACATGCCCTCTATGTTCCATTGCTTCTGCCGTGCCTGCTCCGCGAAGTAGGTCGCGCCGAGCAACCCTTGCTCCTCGCCCGCCACCGCCATGAAGATAATCGTCGCGTCGAAACTATACTTCGCCATCACACGCGCCATCTCCAAGACAGCCGCAACTCCCGACGCATCGTCATTCGCACCCGCCGCATCACCCACGGCGTCCGTCGGACTAGTGCACAACGAAT
>CAZEZJ010000434.1:0-4452 GCA_964516695.1 uncultured Blastocatellaceae bacterium | reverse complement strand
AATGATTTCACCACCCGCTGAGATTGCCACACGGTCTAGTTTGTGCTCTTGAGACTTAGACCAGAGTAAATCACCGTTTGTCTTGTAAAGGAAGATTTTAGAAGGGCATGAAGCCGCGAGATAGCTTCCCGAATCATCCAGGGCCACGCTATGAATCGCACCCTCGGCTTCAAGCGTCCGCAGTAACCTGCCCTTTGCATCGAGGAGGTCTATCTCACCGCTTTGCGTCCCAATAGCAATGATGCGTCCGTCTCGACTGGCCGCCACACTAGACACACCGTTTCTCGGATAATGCCAGTAGGTCGAACCATCAAAGATGGTCGGAAGCAGATCGACCGATTGTAGATAGTTAGCGACTAACACGTTTGAGCCATCACCGACGAAGGCTATTCCGATGATGCTATGCTCTTGTGAGAAATAATGATGCTCCTCTCGCTGAAGACTATATAAGCGAAAGTTGCCGCTCGAAGTGCCGGCGGCAATGAAGCGCCCGTCACTCGAAACAGCTACGCAGAGGCACACTTCCGGCACCCACTTCTCCCACAGCAAGTTGCCCGAGCCATCCCAAACACACAGGGTTTCTAGCGAGGCGGCAGCGACCACCTGGCCGTCTGAACTAATCGCCACAACGGGGAAGCGGAGCGCATCATATTCCCAGATTGTTTTAGGAGCCACAATCATCGAATGTTCTGAAGACGTGTGAGAGAAACATGCAGGCCAGCGCTCGTCTATTGAGCCGCCAGCCTGCCAGTTAGTTTGTCAGCCGCCGTTTTCACGTCTGGGACGCTGAGAGGACGTTCAGAGGAGGCCGCTCCTTCTTCGGTTGGGAGACCGCTAAGACTTCTTGAATTTGAACACGAGGCCGCCTTCGATGCCCGTCTCCACGCCGGTGATGCCAAAGAGCGTTAGCTTTCCGCTGGCATTAATTCCGGCAGACACCGCTACTTCTTCAAGCGAAAATTCACCGACCTTCGTTTGCAGGTTGCGCAGCACGTTATCCATTTTTGCCATAAACTCTCTCATCCCTTCCGATAATTCGCTAAGCTTAACGCTGGCAGTCTCGGCCACACTCCGATTACCGAACGGAGACCTGAGCACATCAGGCGCGGGCGATTGTGGTTCCCTAAGAGTTACGATACTAATTTCATCTTGGTCATTTCGTGCGTCCGTCATTGATCTCCACTCCTTCAGCTATAGATGTTTTGGGCAACGAGAGTTGGCGATGTCCAGGTCTCGTCATTTCCGTTTTCGCCGTAAATTTTCTGGCGAGCATAAAGCATAGACTTTTCCGGCGAGTAAGGGTCTGTCAGCAGTTGCTCGTAAAAGTTGGAAGCAAAGCGCCTGCTGCCGCTGTCCGTGACGTACCAGCGATAACCCACCACGTAGGGCACTCCGGCTTGCACGACCGCATCCATCAGGCCCAGATAATCATTACTGCGCAGCTCTTGATTGCTGCCAATCGTCGCGCCTACGCAGCAGCTTAGATAAAAGAGCATGTTCTGGCTTTCGTTAAGGAGGCGAGCAAGACGCCGTGCCGTCAGCACCCCGACTCCCCCTGCGCCACCCTTTCCTTTAAAGAGCAGCAGGCCGCTGTTTTCTACGTTTCTGGAATCAAATTGAGCGTGACCGGCAAAATGAACAATATGGTAAGAGCAATGCTCAAGTAGTTTCTCCACCTCGGTGAGGCTGGCTTGCTGCGTGTTCAGACAATCGACCTGGAGCTTTGAATGGTTCTGCGCGTGAGCCTTCATCAATTCTTGCAGCTCACGAACCTCAGCATCGACGGAAAGCTGCCCCGTATCGGAAGCGATGAGCAAAACGCGCAAAGGCTTGTTTTCACGACGCAGAGCGCCCATCAGCGCGCTGAACGTTTGGGTTTGCTGTGAGGCTACGCCGCTAACCTGCCGGCTGAGCGGGTACTGCACAGCAAGCGGCACTTGCCCATCATGCAATAGCTCATAAGGAATAGAGAGATGGTGGCGCGGCCCTAGGCAGTAAAGATGCAACGTCTCTGGATACTTGGTGACGCGGCGGGCCACTTCAAATTTCCGGCTCAGGTCCGCATTGGTCTGCATTAAATTGTTATAGAGCATCTGCCCTTCGCGCTTGGCGCGTCTGCGCCATGTATCGCGCCCTTCCTGGTCACGCAAACGATGGTAGGCCGCAATATCGCGCCCCATGTCGCTCAGCACGCTGTTAAACTCGTCAACATCTATTTGCCACCTTTGGGCATTGGCGCTCTCATAAGAAAACTTCCCCTTGACTTCAAAAGATAGCTGCTGCTGGTCGTCGAATCTGATGGTGAAGACCGTGTCATGTATCATTTCCACTAACGGCTCTTCGACGCCGGTTTGCGTTTGCTCCTGTTCCGCCTGGGTCTGCATTTGTTCGTCATCAATGAGTTCGACCAGCAGGTCGGATTCTTCCGCATCGCCCCTGATTCTCTCTACGACCGCAGCCGTCACAGGCCGGCCGTATTCTTCCACGTTCTGGAAAACGGTTAACCTCTGCGCGAGGACATTGCAGAAGACATCAAAATCCAAATCGTTATCGATAATATCGATGCGGCTTTCGTGGAGAAATTGTTGGTAAAAATTCCAATCTCCGGGAGGCATATGCGTGCCTATATAATAGGTCGTATCGCGGCGCGGCGGGAAAAATTTGACGATCTTATCGTCTAAGAAGCTATAGCCTGTGATGACCATTGGCTGGGCCAAACAAGGCCCGATGGCATTTATCAGAGGGCCGACGACGTTAGTAATTTCGCGCAAGCTCACGCTATAGCTCAAAGAGTTATAAGTGTCCCCGCAAAGTTTAAGGATGGTAATTTCGCTTCTGGGCATCAGCAGCGCATCCCTGATGTCCTCCGGCTGGCTGCTCGAATTATTGATGAGGGTGCGCAAACGCTGGCGCGGCACCCCCATCTGCACCAACGCGTCCTCAATGAGATTATCCGTATTGCTGGTGATGACGAGCGGGAGATAGCCTGCTGCGATGATTGTCGCTAAAGAGCGATAACCGTCTGTGACGAAAGCTGTGCTGGTCACATCGGTGATAAGTTTGACTCGCAACTGCTGCGCGAGACGTGCCCAGATAATTGAAAATTTATCTTCCACCTCATATTTGGATAAAGCATTCCACTCTTCTACGGACAGGCTCGCGCCGAAAGTTCCGCAGAGCACGCGCTTGCGTAGCTCCTCCGCGATTGAAGAGCCATTGGACAACTTGTAAGCCTCTGTGCCGACATAGAGGCAGAAGCGAGACGCTCCTTCTCCCCGCTTCAGTTCGTTGAGGTTGGCTGCCAAAATAGAAATATCTTTGACAACATTTTCATTAGGCATTAACAGCTAACTCCGTTCAATCAGGAAGGACTATCCCTTGACGACGTAAAAGCCCTTGGAGCGAACGATGTCGCTCCCTCTCCACTGAAAACAGG
This sequence comes from uncultured Blastocatellaceae bacterium, assembly GCA_964516695.1. GTDB lineage: Bacteria > Acidobacteriota > Blastocatellia > Pyrinomonadales > Pyrinomonadaceae > DASVTR01. Next base: position 1,016 of record CAZEZJ010000434.1, on the reverse strand, counting down.
CCACCTCGCCCAAGGGATTAAGAACCATCGCCACATACCATTTATCAGGAAAAAACCGGCGGTGCATGAAGAGGTCGCTGAGAGAGAAAAAATGCTCGGTCATCTCCATTTGCTGTTTCTCCTCATTGTACTGCTTCATTTTGATGAGATGAGTATGATACCAACCGACGATGCGGCAATCCGGGTAGCTTTCCTTCAACTCGGCCGTCCATTTTTGCCACGACTCGAACGTGTAGCGCAGTTCAAACTCACTGCCGCGCGCTTCTTCGGCAAAGATGTGGCCGTTGATTTCCACAAGATAATTAGACGACGAGCCGTTTTTGAAGACGTTTCCGATTAACACGCCTCCCTCTTCGACGCCCGCGCCTCTGCGCGCGATGACCTGGGTGGCCGTCAGCGCGGAGCGCGTGATGACAACCTCTATCGAATCTTCCGTCGGGGCGTCGCCGATGGTCTCCTCAATCTGATAATCTGAGAGCGACTTTTCTGGAAATTCCACCAACTCGTCCGCGTCCGAAAAAATTTCCACCAGCGAGTTAGCCTCTTCCTTAAGCTCGTAATATTCTTCCCGCTCAAAATCAGCCTGGTCATCTTCGCGCGCGAAGATTTGGGGCTGATAGCTATCGCCGTCGCGCAGCGCGCCGATGTGAATCAGAGCGGGTTCAATCCGGCGGAAGAAGGAATTAAGCCTGCTCACCTCGAAATTCTGGCGGTAGATGAGTGACCTTTGCTGGATATGAATCTCAACCGTGTAATAGGTCAACGGCTCATCGGGCAGAACCGGATCGTTAAACTCCAGCGAAATCCAGGGGCGGGTTTTGTTCTCTTGATGCTCAGTGCTTATCAACAACGCAGTGGCGAGCATTTGCTTCTCGTAGCCGGGGATGATGACAGCGAAATAACGGTCTCCTTCGTTGGTAATACCGCCCTGAATCAAGTCGCTCACGAGCAGCCGGATAAAGTCCTCAAAGACGTTTTTAGGTTCAAAATCTTTTTTGTAAAGCACACGCTCTCCA
>CAZEZJ010000433.1:0-4458 GCA_964516695.1 uncultured Blastocatellaceae bacterium | reverse complement strand
GCCGCTCGCGGGGCCGTCAACGATTGAGCGCTCAAAATCTTCGAGCGTCGTCCAACGCGAAAGCCAGTCGGATTCGATGGGCGCGATTGCTTGTTTCGTGTTGGCCTCGCTCATTCGCGCACCTGACGTTCTTCCGTATTGTTGACATAAAACTTGTACTGGATTTGCAGCATCCCGTTCTCCTCGCGCGACGGCAGCGGGTCAAGCCCGCGCCGCGACGGGCCGGAGAGCCTTGCGCCGTCCGCGCCGAAGAAACTGTCATGGCAGGGACACAGAAATTGGTTAATGTCCGCGCGCCACGTGACATTGCAGCCCTCGTGCGGGCAAATGCTGGAAAGCACCTGGTTGTTCTGTTGCGGCAGCACGTAGACGAAGTGTTCTTCAATGGTGCTGGCCCACCCCGCGCGATGTTCAGCGAGGACGCTGCGCATCAGCGGACGGTCGCCCGTGAGTTGCGCGACCGCGCCGACGTTGAGCCACTTGGCGTCTTCGGCGGCTGCCGCCGGACGCAGGAACCGCAGCGCCGTAGTCAAGATTGCTCCGGCCACCCCGGCAAAGATGCCGAGCGGAATGAGCAACAGGAAATTTCTGCGCCCCTTGTCAGGTTCGCTTTCCGAAGGAGTCTGTTTTGTTTGGGTCATAATAGGTTGAATCTACACAAGGGCCTTCCGCCCGATTTGCAATCTCGCAGGGTTAGCCGCAGAATAGTCTGTAAATCTTCGTCGCGCATTTTATCCTACCAGAAGAGATGTGTGCGACCATATTTCGATTTTGTTTTCAGGGGTGAACGCCACATGAGCACCGATAACGTACAAAGCAATCCGGCGGGACGCGGGTCGCTGCGGCTGGCCCAGGCGTCTGACGAAACAGAACAACCGCGCCCGAAATTGCCGCGCCAGTTCGTGAGCTTCACATTCTACCGTGCGCGTCCAGAATGGCGGATGCTCGGCCGGCTGGAGCGCGATGTAGGCAAGGGCGAGTTTGCCAGCGCCGTCGAAGAATACAGCCGCGAGATGCTGATTCATAGCTACTCGCTTGTCGGCCTCAGGCCCAACGTTGAGTTTATGATGTGGCGCATCGGTTATGACCTCGACCCGTTTCAGGAGATGACCTCAAAACTCAACCGCACGGGCCTCGGTCGTTATCTGGAAACTCCGCAATCGTTTCTCTCGATGACGAAGCGCTCGATGTACATAGACAAGGATAACCCAGAACACGTCGAAGACCGCCTGCACATCGTTCCCGGAAAATCCAAATACCTGTTTGTCTACCCGTTTGTCAAAACGCGCCCGTGGTATTCGCTCTCCGCCGAGCAACGGCAGGACATGATGGACGAGCATATCCGCGTCGGCTCGAAATATCGCTCCGTGCGCCTGCATACGACCTATTCCTTCGGTCTCGACGACCAGGAATTCGTCGTCGCCTTCGAGACAGACCATCCTTCAGACTTCCTAGACCTCGTGCAAGAACTGCGCGAGACGAAGGCCAGCGCCTTCACCCTGCGCGATACGCCGATGTTTACCTGCCGCCAGCGCACGCTCGCCGAATGCCTCGAAGCTTTAGGCTAACGGATGAGACGCGTGCGCGCCGGAATGAGAACACAAAAGAGCATGGCGACAAAGAGCAAGCCGCTTTGTCGTCGCGCTCTTTCGTCTCTCCACCTGCAACTTTTCCTCGCGCTCCTTTTGTGCTCGTCATTCATCTTCGCACAAACTCCCGCGCCGCAAAGCGCGCCGCCCGCGAATCCAAAAGCGCCGGCGCGCAATTCCGAATATCTATGGTATGAAGCGGAAAACATGCAGGGCTTTGCGACCAACGAGCGCTTCGAGCCAATGCAAAATCCGTCTTGGCAAAATCCGCCGAAAGCGAAAGCGCCGGGGTGGGGAATTAACGGGCCGGGCGTGTCGGCCGAGTGGTCGCAGGGCGGCGAGAGCGAGTGGAACTCGGCGGCGGCCAGCGCGGACGAAACGCGCGCCACGATTTTTCAAGACATCGAAGTGCCGCGCGCGGGTCAGTACAAAATCTGGGTGCGCTATGCGGACTGGGCCGCGAAGGCTGAGAGTTTTACCGTCCGCGTCACGCAGCAGGGCCGCGAAATGTTACGCCGCGAATTCGGCGCGCGTGATGTGGTTGACGCGCACGACGAAGTGAGCCTCTATTGGGGTTGGGCCTTCGCTTGGGACGCTTCAGCGACCGCCGCTTTAGACAAAGGCGCGGCGCGTATCTCGATTGAGATTGAAAAGGCGAGCGAGGCGCGGCGTCATGTTGATTGCCTGCTCTTGACGAACAACCTCGCTTACGTTCCTTCGGGCAGAGAGAAGCCTGACTTCGCTGCGATGCGAGGCTTGCGCGAGTGGTCTGAGAAACGCTCCGGCCTCGCGCCGCTCCTGACGAATACGCAGATATGGAATGTGCCCGTGGCGTGGCGTCCGCCGAAGCTAGCGGGACGCGATTTCCTGATGCCTTGGAACATCGCTAAGGAGTTTTGGACGCTCTACGAACAGCCGCCGCAAGAGCGCCCCCTTTATCCTTTTCACGCCGAGCCGATTGAAGCTTTCGTAGAGAAGTATAAGGGCGCGCGCGAAGTCCCGCTGTTTGACTCCAAGCTCGTCGTGCCCGTTATCTACATTAACGACTTGCCGCAGTATTTGCGCGAGGGCAGTTCCTTCCTGCGTTACTTGCGCGAGACGCGTGCGCCCTTCGCCGTGCTGGTTAACTACGGCGCGGCGCAGATGCCGGAAGATGAAGGACGTGCTGCTTGGAAGCTACTGACGACGGAGCTTCGCGAGCAATTCCTCGGGTGGGTCTCGGGCGAAAGCATAGGGCACGTCTGGTCGTCTGCCGCGAGCGAGTTGAAATTAAAACCTGAGATGTCGCGCCGCGAGTTGTTAGAACTGCATCAGGGTTTTTACACGCGCGCTCTGGAAAAGAAGTGGAGCGCGTTGTTTCACACGCAGACGGGCGCGATGTGGGACAAGCTGATTCCGGCGCAGTCAACTTCCAGCACCTCTTTCGCGCACGCGCTCGGTGAATGGGGCACGCGCCTGATAGGCATTGAGACCGCCGCCGTGCAGCCAGGCGTGGCGATGCGCCTGGCCTTTACGCGCGGCGCGGCCAGACAATTCGGCGGCGCTGTGCTCTATTACCACGCGCCCAACTTCGGCGACACCGCCACGACCTTTACCAAGCTACAGAACTTCGCCGGGCCGGACCATTTCTTCCACTCGCGCTACGGCGCGACGATGGGGCCATCGCTCGCTTGGTATCGCAAGAGCTATTACCTTTATTACATGGCGGGCGCTTCGGCTATCTACTTAGAGCAGGGTTTCGACCAATTCTTCAAGCCCGGGCCGGGCGAGCATCCCTTTCAACTCAATCCGCTGGGCCGCATCACGCACGAGTTTATGCGCTTTGCCGAACAGCACCCCGAACGCGGCACGCCCTACACGCCCATCGCCATCCTGCTCGACCCCGCGCACGGCTGGGACATGACGGATTATCCTCATTGGCCCTTCGGCATTTCACAGATTAACCGCAGCGACCGCGCGTTGCGCGAGTTGTTCGGCGCGGCTTATTACCCGTTGACTATGGTGGAAGGCGAGCCGGCCAGCGCCGACCGCCAGGCGTTCGTCAACGGCATCTTCGGAGACATCTTTGATGTGCTCGTCGCTTCCGATGCGAAGAGAGACGCGATTGATGATTACCGCGCAGCCATTGTCGGCGGGCACGTCGAGTGGACGAGCGCGTGGGCGCAAAAGCTCGCTGACTACGCGCGCAAGGGCGGCACAGTCGTGCTCAATGCGGCACAAGCCAAAGGGCTGCCGGCAGAACTGCTCGGAGTTCGCCTGCGCGGCGAAAAGGCGGAAGCAGACGCCGCGCGTTGTCTCTTGACGCCCGAAGACAATGCTGACTTGAGCGGGCAGATGTTTCGCTATGAACGAATGGAAGCGCGGGCCGGCACGCGCGTTCTGATGGAAACGACGACGGGCGACCCGCTCGTGACAATGAACACAACGGGGCAGGGCCGTATCATCTTTTGCGCGCTGCCCGATTTCCTGGGCCTCGATGAAAGAATCACTCCCTTCGCCGCGCACCTCATCGCGCATCTCTCCGCGAATGCCACGCCCGTTCGCGTGCACGGCGACGTAGAGTATCTGATTAACCGGAAGGCGGACGGTGGGATTGTCACGCTCTTTAACAATCGCGGAGTGCTGAAGCCGCAGCAGGGAATGGCGCAAGTGGACCGCTCGGCCTACGCGAGCGTCAGCTTGTACTTGAGCGGTAGCCTTATTAAGCAAGCGCGTGAGTGGACGAGCGCGCGGCCTCTGGAAGTCACAAACAACAGCGGGCAGCAGAGCGTCCAACTCAACCTAGCTCCGGGCGGCATCAGTATCGTCGAATTGATAGAACGCTAAAGAAGGCAAAAGGTAAAAGGTAAAAGGTAAAAGTCAGAGAACA
>CAZEZJ010000432.1:0-4487 GCA_964516695.1 uncultured Blastocatellaceae bacterium | reverse complement strand
ACAACCTTAACCCCTGCGTCGTGATCTGCGAGAAGCCGTGCAGCACTACCTGTCCGATCTCATGCACCGGATGAAGCTGAGTCTCTTCATCACGCGCAGTAATCTCCAGCCGATCACCCTTGCGCCCGACGCGCGCTCCCTGCGTCAACACGTGCAGCGTCCTGCGATCATCATCAGCCGGAAACAGCCTGATCGTCTCCCGCACAGGCTGCGCAGCCGTCGTCTCCGAAATAGTCGCGGCCAGGCGCGCCTCTTCCGGCAGGCACACGGGCGCGAGCGAGCAACGCACACACAATCGCTCATTCTCGGCCACTGGCGGGCGTTCGACAGTGCTTTGTAACTCCCGCGCACGCGCTACAGCTCGCGTCAAGTCCGCACGCGCCTTCTGGTCAATCGGTACACGCACCATCACGTTATCCGCGTGATACCGCACACGCCCCTCCGTCACTTCTCGCCCTGTGTGCTCCTCGATCAGCGCCGCATATGCGATTACCTGCAACCTGTCGCTCGGCCATGTCTCCGCCGCTCCCTCGCGTGACCGCGCCGAGCGGCCCCGCTTATGCTCATACGGAATGATCGCGCCGTCCCTTCGCCGCACACAATCAATCTTTCCCGTCAGCCCCCACCGCTCACTCTCCAAATTCAGAGTCAGCCACTCCTCCTCATCCTCCTCCCGCGCCAACTCCACATGCAACCGCCGCCCCGCGTACACAGCCCCATCAGCGACCCGCATATTCTCCACCTCTTCGAGATAGAAAAGACGTTCGCAGTAAGCGAGAGCATGAAGTGAATGAACCCGTAGCGCCGTCATAATGTTTTTCCTTTTGGGCTATATTCACCGCCAGATGGCGACCGCATCTCTGACGAATAAACGATGGAAAGCAACGGACTACTGCGGCGCGACGATCTGCGTCCAGTAATTGTCAGGCATAGGTACACCAACGCAGTGCGCTTCCATTTCTAACTCATAACGCTGCCAGCGAGTCCGCGCCGCGCCGACGTGATCCACCCAGACAGGTAGTTCAATCGTGCCGGTATCGCTCGGTAACAACTGACGCCACTTGCCTTCAATGTTCTCGCACAAACTCACATCATTGACGGCGTCATCGCTCAAGCCAAGACAGAGCACCCCGTAACGATAAACATTCGCTGGCGAGTTGAGGGCTTCGAGGATTCGTTCTTCAAGAACCCGCTCTTTGCCTTCTTGCGCCTCAACGTCGCCAGACATCTCCTCCGACGAGTCTACCCAGCAGAGGAACTCAATATCACAAAGCGTCTCAACAAAGTCGGGAGCATTGCCGAGTTCCGACTGTTTGTTAGCCACGCCGTATTTGTATCGGCTCAACTTTCGCAGCGTCGTCGCAATCTGCGGCGCGCGCTTGTAAGCAAATGCGAGCCGAACGCCGATGTGCCGCCGCCTGAATCGTTCGCCCACGAGAGATAACAGCATCCCATAAACGGTGGCTGGCGGCGGCAGTTGATATGTCTCCGCGAATGAGCGTGCGTAAGATTTGCGGAAACTCGCGTAAGGCACTTCAACATGCAACGTAATCACAGTTTCACCCTCCGTTGCTTGAAAGGCTAGCAAACTCTGCGCTGCGCCTGGCGATTCGTTGACGCGCTTCGTCTGCCGCTGCCTTCACGCCTTTGTGAACGGAGACACCTAGTTGCTCTAACTTCGCACCTTCTTCCGTCGAAGCTAACTCCCCACCCACGATCAACTCATCCGCTGCGATGTCCTTGCTCTCGATGCGTTGAATCAATCGCTCAATTGTATAGGTGCGATGCGCTTCATCATGCTCAAAACAGTTTTGAATTTTTGACGAGTGCGCACCCGTTACACGCAGCACGATTGAAGCCGGAGAAAAGTCGTAAGCGAAACGAGCGTGATTTCCTGCGACTTGCGTCGGGTCAACGATTGCATCAATCAAATGATTGATGTTCTCCTTCTTAACGACATCGCCGAGATTTAATCCGAAGCTGTATTGGTACTCCGTCGTGTGCATCTCCGCGTTATAAAGCGAGAGTTTGCCCTTAGCCTTTTCTCCGCTCACAGCGTTGAATGAAATCTCACCACGATACGGGCGTAAGCTGACAGCGCGGCCAATGGCGAGTGGGCTGGGACGTTTTGTCGTTTTGCCTTTGGCTTTCGATTTCCTAGCTCCTTTTGCGGGAGCAGGATTTGGGCCTACCGCTTCGTTGGTTTCCGCTGTTGCTTCTTCTTCGCTTTCCTGCTGCGCTGCGGCAGCATCCATAAATCCCATCAGATCATCATCAATGAAAACGTCGCCATTGGGATTCCATTGCGTGCGCTTCTCATCTTCATAATCAAGCTTACCCGCCTCTGGATCGTATGAGCGATTAACGGCTAAACCTTCGAGTTGGAAACGGTAACGAATCGCAAAACGGATGGACTCCGCAGAGACGCTGGTGTGCAAATCGTCCTGATGGAAAACTTTTTGCAGCGTCGTCGTATTGCCGATGTTGTCGCCGCGATTGTTAGCGGCAACGGCTTCGCCTGTGAGAATCGTTCCATAAAGGTAATGTGTTGGCATGATTATTTGTTCCCTCCGGTTGCAGTCTTAGCCTCATCGCTCGCGTAGCTGACGAGTGCGAACAGGCACAGATTTTGAAAACGGTCAAAGTTGCGCGGGTTGAAAATAAACTCGCGGATTCTGTTTGCGTCGGTTCGCATCGGGCTGAGCGAACCCCCTTTCGTGGCATCGGCGCAGAAACGCAGAAACCAACCAGCGAGGGCATCAGCCGTCTTCGTCCGCAAGATTGCGTTACGCATCCGCTCGCGCTCGACTTCGAGAAGTCGCCCGAAGTCCAGTCCGTCACGGCGGGCGCGTTCGCCAAGCGCCCCCATCGTTAATCTCCATGCTTCCTGAAAGGCGCGAATGATCGCTTGGTCGTCCGCATCCTTAATAGCTTTTTTCATAGCTTTCAGTCCTCCTTGCGCGAAGCGCATTCTTTCAAAATCTTTCTTGTCACTAACGAGCGTCTTGAAGTGCGCGCACCAGTGACGTTCGGCTGCGAGGTTTGCCGCAATGAGTTCGGGAATTGCGCTCGTAGGGACGGCATAACCATCACCCTTCTTCGATTTGATAATTTTGCTGTGACCTAGAAAAGTATTCGCGGCGCGAAACACATCCATCTCTTGATAATCCCCTTTGAGCTTGACGATGATGCTGCGGTTAATCTGGTTAGCGTCCCACGCCACCTTGCCCATTGCGACGGCAATGCAACCTTTGACGCTTCGCTCGCTGGTTACATCCTCAGCCTGCAAGTCAATAAGAAAGCGCAAGGCAGCTTCTTCCGCGCCGCCGACGACGCGACCCAGATAGCTGTTGCTGAATCGCTTGACGCCTTGTCCTGTCAAAGTAATACGTTGCAAAGCGCGTGTGAATAATTCAAGGTCAAGGACATCGGGAACGATGACGCAATACTGCGCCTTCTCTTGATAGGTGCGTGGCCGCAAGAGAAAGATCGAACAACCGACCATCAGGAAAAGCAGGAGGATGGCTTCATCCGATGTGCCTTGGATATCATCTGCGCCGCTTGTTGCACCTGGCACAGCCGATTGAGGGATTGAAGCGAGAGCAGGAAACTGACCTTTCAGTTTTTCATCAAGCAACCCTGTTCCCTGTGCCTTCTGATGAGCATAACCGTTAATGGCTTTATAGGTGACGAACTCGCCTACCTCGGCGTCGGCAGTCTTCAACTCAAAACGACGCGGCGCTTTTTCTCCTGGGCGCATTTTGTTGTGCTGGAGAAATGTCCCTGCAATCCCGTTATGAATAGCAAGCCGCAGATCATCCTGTCCGGCGCGGATTCTCTGACCAGGTAGATCAATCAGTTTGTCTTCCGTCAGTTTGAAAGATGCGGCGAGGATGCGGTGCAACGCTTTCTGGTTCGTGATCTGATCGCCCCACGACAAACGAACACTATCGCGTGTCATTTCGGCTTCAATGCCTTCCGGTTTGTTTGCGCCCCATGCGCGAATTGTCGCGGCAAGTCCGCCCAATGCGGCGCGGTGGTAGATGGTGAAGTTAGGATTGCTGAGTCTGTAATTTAATTCGTGCGCCATCTTGCCCCTGTCCCTTCGTGTGTTTGATCGTCGTAATCGTAAGCGACCATCGCGCTCGGTGCGACGCGCATTGTCCCCATCCGCTCCCACTTCATGACAGCCTCTTTGAACGGAATGGAAACTTCGTATTTTCGCAACCAGTCACGCTTAGGTTGGCCCTGCGCGTCCAGCTCGTTGCAGCCTTTCAAATCCTTTTCGAGAATCACGCCTACCGTGTAGCCTTCGCCGCGCGTCATGCTAGGACGTGTGCGCCAGATGCCGGAGAAGAACACGGCGCGTTCTTCGGCAGCCGCGATGTCATACTCTTTCGCTTCACTGTATTCCACGAATGCCTCCGACAAATCACGCTGGCTTAATGCGCGTCCGCATCTGACAAGCTTATCTAGCCAGTCTTTAG
>CAZEZJ010000431.1:0-4509 GCA_964516695.1 uncultured Blastocatellaceae bacterium | reverse complement strand
CATGATGGCGTGCTCGACTTCTTCGTCGCGATTGTGTTCGAGGATGCGGCGCAGTTGCTCGTCTTTCGTCGCCTGAGCGCGCTGGTTGTACCAATCAACCGCTTCCAATTCCTCTTGGACAGACTTGACGGCGCGCGAGAAGTTTAGCGCCAACTCGCTCATCTGCTCATAATTCTCGTGCCACTCCGCGCTGGTTGCCATAGATTTCTGCTCCTGAATGAATAAGGGTTGGACAGTAACCATCCTAAAAGAATTGGCGCGCGCTGTACAGACAGAAAAACGGTCCACAGTCCAAGCGCCAAAGTCTGATGTCGAAACCAGACCAAGACTTTGGAATTTAGACTTTGCGTTGTGGGCTTATTTTATGGAACAAGATGCGGGGCGGCGGAGTCTAATGTCAACAGAGTTTGCTTCCAAGACCCGATGGCACCGGCACAGGAGGCTACGAAAGATGTTTAATAATTTGATTGAATCCGATTTGCACGTCGCAGACCTCAAGCGGCGCGGCACTTTCCTGTTCGCGACGATGGCGCTCTATGCGCTGCTCATCGCGGCAGCAGGCGTCGGCAGCATTTACGCCTACGACGCACACCTCGATAATCAAAGTTTGGAGATGACGGCGGTGGTCACCATGCTGCCGAAGCAAGCAGCGCAGCCGAAGAATTTACCGGAACCGAGCGCCAGCCATCGACAGCGCGCCAGCGCCATCGCGGACAACACGGCGCAGGTTCCGATGCGCACAATTCGTCAGGGCAATGTCACTGACATGACAAAGGTGCCAACCGAAGTCGCCGTCGCGGGCAACAACGTTCCGCCGACGCTGCCGGGCGCGGAAATCGGCCCCAGAAATATTGATGTCGGAAATATAGGCGAGCGGTTCGGCTCATATTCCGGCAACGGCGGCGGCACAAACGGCACGTCCGGCGGTTCGGGCGGCGACGGAAGCGACATTATCAAAGATACGCCACCCGCCTTACCCAAAGTCGAGCCGAAGCCTCCGAAACCGAAGACGGTCGTTTCGCTCGGCGTCATCGAGAGCAAGATTACACAGAAGGCGACCCCGCCCTATCCTGAGATGGCAAAGAGAGTCAGAGTCTCCGGCCCCGTGACGGTCCAAATTCTGCTCGACGAGCAGGGGCGAGTTGTCAACGCACGCGCCACCAACGGTCATCCGTTGCTGCGCGCCGCGGCGGAGAAGGCGGCCTATCAGACCCGTTTTTCGCCCACGCTGCTCTCAAACCAGCCGGTCAAAGTCTCAGGTGTCATTACGTTCAACTTCGTTCTGAATTAACGACACAAACTGCGAGCCGCGCTCTCAAGACCACTTATTCGCCAGTCAATACTAACCACCAAAAGAGGCGCGTGGCCTCCTCACACGGACAAAGCCGCGCGCCTCTTTCCCCTTCTCGCCTTGCTCTTTACGCTTCGGCTTCCGGCAGATAATGGCGCGGCACACGCTGGCTGATGCCGCACGTAATTTCGTAGGAGAGCGTGCCCGCCGTCTTCGCTATCTCTTCCGCCGTGACGGCGAGCGGGCCGTCTTCTCCCAGCAGCGTCACCGAATCTCCGAGCGCGACATCGGCCACGTCCGTCACATCAATCAACGTCAAATCCATAGAGATGCGGCCCACCACGGGGGCATATGCACCGCGCACGATGACGCGACCGCGATTTGACAGCGCGCGCACGTAGCCATCGTTATAACCGATGGGCAGCGTCGCCACCAGCGTCTCTCTCGCAGCCTCAAACGTGCATCCGTAACCGAGGGTTTCTCCTCGCCGCAAAGTCTTCAGCAGCGTGATGCGCGAACGCACGCTCATCACCGGACGCAACTGCGGCGGCTCGCTCAAATGCGGCAGCACATCACGCCACAAGCCGTACAACACGCCGCCGGGCCGCACCATGTTGCCCCAACTGGCGGGGTGCGCAAACGTCGCGGCAGAGTTTGCCATGTCCTGATAGGTCGGCTTAAACCCAAGCTCGCGAATCATCTTGAGCATTTCGTTGAAGCGCGCCACCTGTTCATCTGTGAAGCAAGCGCGGTCTTCATCGTCAGCCGCCGCGAAGTGTGTCATCACTCCGTCCAAACGAATGTGCGGGAAATTACGAAACGCATTAACCAACTCGCGCGCCTCATCATAGCGCACGCCGAGGCGTCCCATCCCCGTATCAATTTTCAGGTGAAGGTCCGCCACGACACCCGCCGCCGCCGCCGCACCATTAAGCGCCTCTATCATATCCGCGCGATAGACGACGGGCACGATTCCGTGTTGAATGCACGCCCCCTCTTGCCCTGACCAAAAGCCGCCCAGAGAGAGAATCGGCTGCCTGATTCCAGCCTGCCGGAGCTTGATGCCCTCCTCCGGCAAAGCCACTGCGAACCAATCCGCCCCTTCACGCGCCAGCCTCTTCGCACACTCAACCGCGCCGTGCCCATAAGCATCGGCCTTCACCACGGTCATCACCCTGACGCCGGAACCCACGTGCTCGCGCACGGCATGAAAATTCGCCGCCAACGCATCTAGATTTATCTCGGCCCACGTCGGACGCTGCCCGTCCAACCCGGCCTCAATATTTAACGCGGCAGACTTCTCCGCTTCAGCATTCGACATAGCCCGCATTGTATGACTTGGATGTTGTGAGGCGAAAGAGCGGAACGCGCGCGCGTGCTGCGCAACTTGACATCGGACACACGATTATCTCGCGGCGCTTCCGAGTCTTTTACTCGCGCCACATATTCTCGAACCGTGTGAATTCTTTAAGGAACGCCAAACGGGCCATGCCCGTCGGGCCGTTGCGCTGCTTGGCAACGATGATTTCAGCAATCCCCGCGTTCTCTTCCGTGCGATTATACTGCTCTTCGCGATAAATAAACGCGACGACATCCGCATCCTGCTCAATCGCGCCTGATTCGCGCAGGTCTGCTAGCTGAGGGCGATGGTCCGTGCGCGATTCGGGCGCACGCGACAATTGCGAAAGCGCGATGAGCGGAACGTTTAATTCCTTCGCCAGCCCCTTCAACTCGCGTGAGATTTGCGAGACTTCCTGCTGGCGCGATTCGCTCCGCCGCGATGAGCCTGACATTAATTGCAAATAGTCAACGATGATGAGGTCGAGTTTCTTCTGCTCCGCCGCCAATCTTCGCGCCTTGGCTCTCATCTCCAGGACGGAGATGCCGGGCGTGTCGTCAATAAAAATTTTGGTCTCGGCCAGTGTGCCCAGAGCACCGGCGAGGCGCGCCCACTCATCGCGCGAGAGAAAGCCGCTGCGGAAACGATGCGCGTCAACGCGCGCCTCCGAGCTGAGCATACGCATCACCAGAGATTCCTTCGACATCTCCAGCGAGAAGATGCCGACTACCGCCTGCGCCTGAATCGCAGCGTTCTGGGCCAACGTCAAACACAGCGAGGTCTTACCCATCGAAGGCCTGGCGGCGACGATTATCAAATCGGACGGTTGTAAGCCCGACGTCATCGAATCCAGTTCGTTGAAGCCTGTGGTCAGGCCCGTCAGCATGGCGGAGCGTCCGGCCATCTCCTGCACGTGCTCAAGCAGGTTGTCGGCAATCGGCTTAACGTGGGCGAAGCCTTGGCGCGTGCGCTCGTCGGCCAGCGCAAAAATCATCTGCTCGGCGTGGTCTAAAATCAGCTCGGCTTCGTCTTCTTCTTCGAGCGCCTCGCTCGTGACCTTGTTGCAAACTTTGACAAGCTGGCGCATCAAGGATTTATCGCGGATGACTTTGGCGTAGGCCGCGATGTTGGCGAAATGCGGGAGGCCGGAAATCAGGTTGGAGATGAAAATCATCCCGCCGACCGATTCCACCTCGCCTTCGCGCCTGAGTTCTTCGGCAATCAGGATGGGATTGATTTCAGAGCCGCGCTCGAAAAGCGAAATCATCGCGAGGAAGACGCGGCGATGCGATGGAACGTAGAAATCCTCGGGCTTTAAGAGTTCGATGGCTTGGCTGATGAGCGCATTATCGAGAATGATGGCGCCGAGGATGGCGCGCTCGGCATCGGCGCTGTTCGGCAGGGGCCGTTCGAGGAGTTGTTCGCGTGCCGTATCAGCGGGATATGCCATCGGGAGACTGCGAAGTGATAGTCTAGAGTTATGTTGTAACGTTGTCCCTGTAGAATTACAGGGTAGGAAAAACTGCTGCGCCGTTTATCCATCGCGCGCGCGCCAACGCTTGCGGCGTGCGTGGCGCACTATACTACATCGGCGCGCGGCGCGTAAACGATTACTCGTTACACACGCCGGCGCGCCGATTTTAGTGCCGGTTTAATTAGGCTTCCGCGCCTTCAGCCGTTTCCTCGGCCTCCGGCGTCTCGCTGCTTTCGGCAACGGCCGGCTCAGGCGGCGCTGAGGCGGCAGTTTGAACGCCGCGTTCGTCCGCGACGACGACCGGAATCTCGACGTTGACCTCGCGATGCAGGCGCACGTTGACGGTGTATTCGCCGACTTCCTTAATCGCTTCGCGCAGATTGATGCGGCGGCGGTCAACTTCAT
>CAZEZJ010000430.1:0-4528 GCA_964516695.1 uncultured Blastocatellaceae bacterium | reverse complement strand
GGCGCTTCTGAAAAGACATCTTGAACTGTATCCACTGCGCGCCGTCAGGCAGATGATGGTGGCCTGCTTCACGCTGTTTGTCGCGGCCTTCTGCGTGCACGCGCAGAGCCACGAGGCAAGCGCACAGGCCGGCGACCCGGAAGCCCTCGTGGTTGAAGGTGTAGAAAACGGTGATGTCTTCGGCATCGGTCGTTCGGTGATTGTGCGCGGCAACGTCAAGCACGGTGCGATGTCAATCGGCGGCGATGTGATTGTTGAGGGCCGTGTCGAAGGCGACGTGGCGACAATCGGCGGCTCGGTCATTCAACGCGAAGGCTCGCACATCGGCGGCGATGTCATCGTCATCGGCGGAGCTTACCACCATGGCAAGAGCGCTCCGGGCCGCAACCCTTCGAGCACAACTGTCATGTATGCGGGTTATGAGCAGGAGTTGCGCCAGTTGGCCCGTAATCCCGCGACGCTCTTTGCGCCGCAATGGTCGTTTTACTATTTGGGCTGGCGGCTGCTGGCAATTCTCTTCTGGTTCGTCATGTCTTTGATTATGACGGCTGTGATGCCAGGCGCTGTCAGCCGTGCGGTGGCGCGCTTGCAGTTGACGAGCGCGCGCGTCGGGTTAATCGGATTCTTGGGCGCGGTTTTGATGACGTTTGGCGTGCTGGCCGTGCTCAGGTTTCTGCCGACATCCATCGGCGCGCTCGTCGGGCTGACGGCGCTGCTGCTGCTGGTGATGGCGACGGTTTTCGGACGCGTCGTTATTAACGCGGCGACCGGACGCTGGCTCGAACGGCGATTCCTGCCCGAAGCCAAACATTCCGAGACGGGCGCGCTCTTTCTCGGCACAGCTTTCTGGGCGCTGGTGCTGTCGCTGCCTTACATCTGGCCGCTGGTGACGGGCGGATTGCTGGTCGCCAGCCTTGGCCTTGCGCTGACGGCCCGTTACCGCGTCGGCTGGAAACGCGCTTGAACGTTTCCACCTGCTCTTTTCTCCTCCGTCGCTTCCCGCCTGTTCTTTTCTCTAATTCATAAAATAATGTGACTGAAAACGCTTCTCGTGCGTCTATAAGCTCAAGGCGGAACTTTGTCTCTTAAGGGCTTTGGTTGGTACAACTTTTTGAGCGAACGGGCATCAAAGTGGAGCGCCGGGCCTGGGTTCTCAATGCTTTTGTGGAACTTTTCGCTCCATTGCCTGCAATCATCCCCTTAGAGACTTCAAACACCTGAAGCCGCCGTTCTAATCAACTTCAGGCCGCCGTCTGGCGCGGCGGCGTGGTCCAAGCGGCGCGCATCCATTTTTATGAACATAAGCCGCCGCCAGCGCGTAATAAATTGTCTGGTCGCTCGTTTTAGTAGTAGCGGCAATAATTATCTCCACCCGAATTTTGCCACAAGACAGATGCACTCTTGAGTGTGTTTCCCGAAGAAGCGAGGAAGAATTAATGAGAAAGCTTGTAATCGTCTTCATGCTGGCCTGCGCGTTGACGCTTGCCGCCAGCGCGCAGACGCCGTCCTCATCAACAACGACGACGACCACGCAAGCCGCTGATGCCGGAGTGACGCCAAACGGCGTCATCGGTGAAGTCACGACCCTTGACATGACGGCTAAGCAAATGACTGTGAAGACGGACGCAGGCTCTATTGTTACCGTCGTCTTAAACGACTCGACCGTCTACATGCGCATTCCCCCCGGCGAGAAGACGCTGGATAAGGCGACCAAGATTGCCGCGGCGGATGTCGGCATCGGCGACCGTGTTTTCGCGCGCGGGAAAGTGGCGGACGATAAAAAATCCGTCCCCGGGCGCATCGTGATTGTGATGACGAAAGCCGACATCGCGAAAAAACATGAGCGCGACCGTGCGGAATGGCAGCGGCGCGGTATCGCCGGCGTCATCAGCGCGCTTAATGCGGAGACGAAGGAGATTACAGTGGCGCTGCGCGGGCGCGGCCCGGCCGCACAGCCTGTCATTATCAATGCCTCGGTTGCCGATGTGCTGTTTCGTCGCTACAAGCCGGACTCGGTTAAGTTCAGCGACGCCAAGCCGAGTTCTTTCGCGGAGCTGAAGGTCGGAGACCAACTGCGTGCGCTTGGCGAGAAAAGCGCAGACGGCGCGCGTTTTACTCCCGAAGAAATCGTCTCCGGTTCATTTCGCACCGTCGGCGGCCCTGTGCTGGCCGTCAACGCCGAGGCGGGTGAAGTCAAGCTCAACGACTTGACCACCAAGCAGCCCGTCACCGTTAGCATTCGACAGGATTCGGTTTTGCGCCGCATTCCGCCTGAGATGGCCGCGATGCTGGCGATGCGTATGGGCGGCGGTGGCGGTGCTGGCAGGCCGGGAGGCGGTGGGCCGGGACAGGCCGGAAGCGCACAAACCCCGCCAGGCGGCTCAGGCGGCGAAAGGCCGGCGGGCGGACCCGGTGGCGGCGGCAGCGGCGGTCGCACGGGTGGCGGCGGCGGTGGCGTTGACTTTCAAGAGATTCTCGAACGGATACCCACGATTACGCTGGCTGAATTGAAGGCGGGAGACATGATTATCGTCTCCAGCACGGCGGGCGCTGAGCCGGGACGCGTGACGGCGATTGCCGTCGTCTCCGGCGTTGAACCGCTGCTCAACGCAATGCAGGCGCGGCAGGCAGCCGCTCCCGCCGCTGGACCACAGCGTCCAGCGCAGCCGAGCACGGGCCTCGACTTCGGCATCGGCTTGCCGTAGCCACAGACAGTAGCCACAGGCAACCGATTTTGAATTTCAACTCTGTGGTTCGCATTAATTGGCAATCAACTTCCCGCAGCGGGAATCACTTCGTTTCTTTTGAGACACCAGCTATGAATCTATTTGCAAAAACGCTCAAGCTCAGCCTCGGACTCGCATTGTTGATGCTAGCCATGATTGCTTTGACCTCCACCATTCACGCGCAACAGGCGACCGGCACGCTGCGCGGCGTGGTGACTGATGAATTCGGCGGCGTCATCATCGGCGCGAGCGTCATCGCGACAGACCCGAGCGGCACGCAAAAGACCGCGACAACCAATGATGATGGCACCTACACGATTAGCGGTCTCGCGCCAGGGCGCTACAACGTGAGCGTGCAAGCGTCGGGCTTTGCCGTCTATGAGAACGGGGAAGTCGATGTCGTGGCCGGACGACGCGAGCCGTTGGACGTTAAACTGGGCGTGACGATTGAAGAGCAACGGGTCACGGTTGCCTCCGAGACGCCCATCAGCACGGAGCCTGAGAATAACGCCGACCAAGTCGTGCTGAAAGGTCAAGACCTCGATGCGCTGCCCGACGACCCAGACGAGTTGGCCGCCGCTTTACAGGCGTTGGCTGGCCCATCGGCCGGGCCAAACGGCGGTCAGATTTTTATCGACGGCTTCACGAATGGGCGTATGCCCCCGAAAGAATCCATCCGCGAGATACGCATCAACCAGAATCCGTTTGCTGCCGAAAACGACCAGCCGGGCGGCGGGCGTATAGATATTTTCACTAAGCCCGGCACGGACAAACTACGCGGCAGCGCCTTTCTCAATTTCAACGATGAAAGCTTAAACTCGCGCAATCCGTTTGCCGGCAATCGCGCGCCCTTTCAGTTTCGCCAGTATGGCGGCAATCTCAGTGGGCCAATCATCGCGAAGAAATCATCCTTCTTCGTGGACTTCGAGCGCCGCGAGGCAGACGATAACGAGTTGATTCTCGCGAGCGTGCTCGACCCGGCATTTAATATCATCTCCATCGGGCAGGCCGTGCTCGTCCCGCGCCGCACAACGACTTTTAGCCCGCGTTTCGATTACCAGTTAAACGAAAAGAACACGCTCATCGCGCGCTATACCTACAATCGCAGCCACACTGATAACTCAGGCATCGGCGGCTTCTCCTTGCAGGAGCGTGCCTTCAATACGCGGAGCACGCAACAGACTTTCCAACTGACGGAGACGGCTGTACTGTCACCGACTGTGATTAACGAGACGCGCTTCCAGTATATACGCTCGCGCTCCGAGCGCGACGGCAACAACACGCTTCCGACCATCAACGTGCTCGAAGCCTTCGTCGGCGGCGGCTCGCAAGTGGGCCAAGCCTTTAATAAGGAAGAGCGCTTTGAGCTACAGAACTACACGTCTTGGCTCTGGGGCGCACATCATTCTTTGAAGGCCGGCGGGCGCGTGCGCGCCTTGCGCATTAAGGATTTCGCGCCAACCAATTTCGGCGGCACGTTCATCTTCGCTGGCGGCCCCGGCCTCACCAGCATCGAGCGTTATCGTCTGACGCTGCTCGGCCAACAACAAGGACTCACGCCCGCCGAGATTCGCGCAGCGGGCGGCGGCCCAACGCAGTTCAGCATCTCGACCGGCAATCCTGAAGCCGGCGTGAGCCAGATGGACTATGGCTTTTATCTTCAGGACGACTGGCGCGTGCGCCCGAATTTCACGCTCTCGATGGGCCTGCGCTATGACGGGCAGACCAACATCGGCAGCCGTTTTAATTTCGCGCCGCGCCTCGCCTTCCTTCAACTGCCCGCTCAACTTGCCGGCCACGCC
>CAZEZJ010000429.1:0-4535 GCA_964516695.1 uncultured Blastocatellaceae bacterium | reverse complement strand
GGATGTCTCGTCTGCTATCAAACGGAGACCTCTGAAGGGAACGACCATAAACATGATGTAGATGATTGTCGCGGCTATCCCCATCTCGGCAGCTACTTGCGTGTAGGCGTTATGGCTGACCGACTCGCCAATGGCGACGATGTGAAAGTTGCCTATCCCGACGCCGAACACGGGATTAAAGAGCGCCACCTTAATCGAACGCAGAAGAAGGTCGAGCCGTGAGGCGCTCGAAGCATCTCCGCCCGGAGCCGTGATGGAACCGAGGCGGTTAGCGTATTCCCCAGGCGCAAACACGAAGATGAGGCCTATCAACAAGACGAGCAAAACGATGACGATGGCGCGTTTTTGCCGGCCCAGTTTCCAGGCGAAGACGAGGCCCGCACCGAGCAATCCGATGAAACCGCCGCGCGAAAATGTGGCGACCACGCCGCCCACCATCAGGAAGATGCAAGCGGCGTAGAGCGGTTTGAAGAGCAGATTCCGTGTGGCGAGAAATAATCCGAAGGCGAGCGGTATCATCGTCACCAGATGAAGCGCGAGGTCGTTCGGATTGCCGAGCATTCCGCCGACCATGCCCGCCACGCGCTGGCCCGCTATCACAAAACGCCCCGCGCGGTAATCGTTGATAGCGCCGATGCTCATGACGCAGCCGACCGCTATGCCCAGCAGTATCAGCCCCTTCAAACGTCTCTCGGTTCGCGCCACGTTCACTATCACGATGAACATCAGAATGGCTTTCCAAAACGCGTGGTTGAATTCATCCCAGGCATCTGCGGGCGAAATGGCGAGCGGCATTGAAATGAGCGCGGCCAACAGCAGCAGCAGCGCCAGGTGCACCTCGCGCGGGCGCGCCGTCAGATTACCTTCCAGCAGAAGCTGCGAAGGGATAAACACCAACAAGGTCGGGAGAGCAAACCAGAAGGCCAAGGATTGATAACCGGCCAGAGAGGCGAACAGCTCTTGCGGGCGAAAATAGAGAACGATAGTGAAGAGAAAGAGTCCGATGTAGGAAAGAGTGTGGCCGCGCTTAAGGCCGCGTTTTTGCGTAGGCACGCGTGGCCCCGTTTCATCCGTCTCTGCTGCCGCCATCTCCGGTACTGCCGCCGTGCGCCTCGTGCTCACGTTATCGTCAAGCGCCTTATGGCCCGGCCAGACATCATCCAACGCACGCTCGCCCGAACCCAGCGCACTTCGCCCCGGTGTCACTGGCTCATAATCGCTGAAGATACGCTTAGTCGGCATCGCGGCACGCTCTAGTGGCTAAATGTTCGGGCCTATAGACGTGAGCTACAGGTTTTCAGTTTGTTTCGCTGACGCTCTCCGTAGTGGAAGATTCGCGTTTGTGCATGACGTAAATATAGCAGGCGGAGCCGAGCAGGCGCGCCAATTTGCGGCGACGCTCGACGGGCATCTCGGGAAACAAGCCATAGCCTGTATAAAAAAGCTCGTTATCAATCACCTGCTGAACGTTAAATCCGTTCTCCTGAAAAACTTTTAACCAACGCCTCCGGCTGAAATAATAAAGCTCTGCCAACGCGCTTGGATACTCGCCATGAGGCTCTGCGAAAACGGCACGTTTGAGTCTGCGGCCAAAGCTGCGCCGGTTACCGGGCACGGGCGTGCTTGCCGCCTGCGCGGCATGGCCATTATTTTCGGCGGCTCTGCGCGGCAGGTTCAAGTGTGCTCTGGACAAATCGCCGTAGTGTGTCAGGCAGGTCCAAAACCGCCACGCCGGAGTCGGCAAGATATGTATGGCGAGGCCACGGGGTCTCAGCACGCGGCGCATCTCCGCTAAGAGCGGAGGCAAACGAGAGACATGCTCTAACACGTTTGATGAAAAAATGAGGTCGAAGCTCTCCGCCGGAGCGGGGATGTTGACGCCGTCATAGTCTTGCACAGGAAACAAGTAGGGCTTCGGGAAAGGACGTTCCGGCAAATCAATCGACATCAACTGAAAGCCCCAGGAAGCCACCACGCTGGCCTGAAACCCACTGCCTCCGCCAATCTCCAGCACGTTCATCTCGGGGCGCAACCAACCCCTGATGGCTTCCAGCTCGGCCCCGCGCAGTTTTTCCAGCAAACTATTCATCCCTATGAAAATGAAGCGGCGCACGAGACTGACACGTGACACCGCTTTCTCATCGTCGGGTGAGATTTTAGGCGAAACTCACCGTCTTTGTCTAAACCGTCACACCCTCTTCATCGCCAATCAGCACGAGGGTGCGCACTCTGTCGCGCAAAGCCATCTCAAAGCGGCGCGCTTCCTCAATCTCCGAAAAAGAGAGGGCGCGAAGTTCCTGCTCAATACGGCGGCGATAATCCGAAACTAAAGAATCGGAGACTTGAAGCGTGGCGGCGACTTCCAACTGTGTGGAATGTTCCGGGCTTAAATAGCAATGCCAGAGAACGCCGAGCATTCGATTGTACTGCTTGACCTTGCCGCGCACGGTCTCATGCAAGCCCCGCAAGAATTGGTCAACGTAGGTCGCGGCCTCGCGCTCAGACTCGCGGCGCAGCAAGCCCTGCTCAGGGTTTTCGCACCCGTCAACCGGCTCAAACTGGCTGCTCCCGTCGTCGTTGTCGTCGCCGCCGAGCGGCACGAGGTAAATATCCATCACGGGCAGGCGCGACATGACGAGGCTGCGCAGGGTTCTGACATCAACGGGCGAGTCGGAAGCATCGAGCACAGAGATAATCAAATCTTCCAAATCGGAATTGCTGATGACGACCTGCGAATCTCCCGTGCAGCCGACCATGCGCGTATCGCGCTGGCGCACCGGAATCATTTGAATGCGCTGTTCCAGTTCGTGTGTCTCGCGCTTGATTTTCGTCGTGGGCCATTCGCTCAACCCATAGACGCGGTCAGCGAGGCGGCGGTGCGGTTCGTCGTCCAGCCCAGAGGAATCGAAGCGGCGAAAGTTGGCGCTCGATTGAATCAAAGTCGAGATGCGGCGCGCGAGGCGATAGGATTCCGGGTGTCGCTTGCGCAGCTCAGCCGTTAAAAGGTTGGTTAACTCGATTTGCCCGATTTCGCATTCAATCTCGGAATCGGTCATCTCCGTGTCCAGATAATGCTGGAAGCGTCCCTTGCTCAAGAGTTGGACGAAGAGTTCTTGCGTCAGGTCCGTATGAGCGTTATGAGAGCCTTCTTCGACGAGCAAGCCCGCGCTGCGCGAAGCGCGCACCAGCGGATGGTAGCAGACCAAACGGTGCAATTCTGCCCACAGGCGGCTGACATCCGAGTTCCGCAAACTTTCCACCCAGTGGCCGCCTCTTGAGGCTGGCCGTTCAGAAGCGGAAGGGCGCTGCGGGGAGCGCTGCTGTTCCTTGATGGCACTCATAACGGGGACTTTCGGTTGATGTTCGCTGGTAGATTTCACAGTTGTAATATAGGAAGCGAAGTCATGCAAGGCTCAAGCGTGTTTTTAAGCCTGGTGCTTTGAAGCCGAGAGGGTCATGCTCATCCGGTTTTTGCGCTTGCGCGCCGTGGCTCGGTGTCCATACCGTCTCATTATGCTTGCGTGGGCGTTGGGGCTTAATGAATGGTGTTGGACGAGTGCTGCGCTTCGAAACAGGGTTGAAAGGAACGACGGGTCGCGGCAGTCATGGTTGTTGTGAGAACCGCACACGATGTATTGGTAACGATGAGCTAATACACCTCACACATGGGAAGAGACATCCATTACCCGCAGGGCCTTTACTTGTGACCTTGCCAGAAGACCGGCGCCCGAAGATAACCGCTCGAAGGGGATATGGACGCGGCCATCCGAGAAGGGGAAACCAATGAGCGCTAAAGGCTCCTTGGTCTGACATGAAAGATGTTACCAGCAAAGATTAAAATGAGCAACATCTTTTTACACTTCCCTCAAAATATTGACCTGCCTCAATAAAAATGGCATCCGAGGCCCGGAAACTTGTGGAATTAGGCAGGGATTAGCGCTTTCTTCAGAATGACCAAGCGAAGCGCCCGTCAAGGTTAACAGTTGCCGCTAGCAGTCTTCTTGCCCTTCACCTTGCTGCCTATGCTACGGCGCTTTCGTCAGTCGAACCCGGGGAAACGAGAACTCAGCAGATAGGCAAGCTCAGCTTGAGGGGTATCAATGAACATTTACAAGGCGACCAAATTCTGTAAACAACTCACCTGTCCTTCATCGGAAACACTGCTCTCCTACGGCGCGGCGGGCCTGGCCTCTGAACTGAAAATACATGTGACGAAGCATGTGGCAGGCTGCGACTTCTGCGGCGCAGAGTTACAACTGTTGGCCAGACACGCGCCCGACACCGTACACTACAAACAGGAGAAAATGCCCGCGCCGTTGCGCTATCTGGCCGAATCGCTACTGGCCGGAAGCTTGCTTCGCATGGAAACCTTCTCCGAAGTCGCCTACGACAAAGAGCGCTTGACGCTCATCTAGGCGCAGCGAAAAGGTCAAAGTAAAAAGGTCAAAGGCAAAAGTGAGGATGAAAGACTACGTTCTTTCTCTTCCCTTTTGCCTTTGACCTTTTTACTTTGACCTTCTATTTATTCCGTTCCG
>CAZEZJ010000428.1:0-4544 GCA_964516695.1 uncultured Blastocatellaceae bacterium | reverse complement strand
CGAAGCCGCGCCCGTGCTCGTGCCAAGCATCGAAGCGCGCGAGGAAGGCTTCCTGCCCACCCTCAAGCGCTATGCGACCGAGCGCACGCGCGCCATCTATTACAATTCGCCCGCGAATCCGACCGGCATCGTTTTCACACGCGATGAAGCAGAGGAAGTCGCGCGCTTTGCGCAGGAGCGCGACCTCGTCGTCATCGCTGACGAGGCTTATGAAGATTTGGTTTACGACGGAGAACACGTCTCCATCGCCTCGCTGGAAGGAATGATGGAACGCACCATCACCTGCTTCACGCTCTCGAAATCCTATGCGATGACGGGCTGGCGTTTGGGCTACGCGGTCGCCGCCGAACCCTGGATGACGGGCCTGCGCAAGACCACGCTCTATTCGACCAACGGCGTCTCCACACCCTCGCAATGGGCCGCGCTCGCAGCCTTCACCACTCCCTCGGATTTTCTGGAAAATAATCTCGCCGCCTATCGCAAACGGCGCGACCTGCTGCTGGCTGGCCTGAGCGAGTTGGGATTTCCGTGCACTCAGCCCGCCGGAGCTTTCTATGCATTTCCAGACGTTTCGCGCATCAGCACCGATAGCCGTCAAGCCGCCGATTTTCTGCTCGAACGCGCTCAGGTCGCCACCGTTCCCGGCATCGTCTTTGGCGAACACGGCGAAGGCCATTGCCGCTTCTCTTTCTCCACACAGCTTGAGACCATCGAAGCCGGACTTGATTCCCTGCGGCGCAATCTGTGAGGGATGAGGAGTGAGGGATGACGGATGAAGAAGACGCTGATGCTAAGCAGCGCAAACGCCGAAACGCCGCGACACGACGACGCAGCGAGTTTGACTTCATCAATCATCTCCGGCGGCGAGCACGACAACGAAGAACCACAACTGAAGCCTCCGTTTCATCGCTCATCACTCCGCACTCCGCACTCCGCACTCCGCTTTTAGTCGGCATTGGCGATGATGCCGCTGTCATTAAACAAGCCGCGGGACGCGAAACGGTCATTACCGCCGACCTGCTCATCGAAGATATAGACTTTCGCCGCGACACAACCCGGCCGCACCTCTTGGGCCACAAAGCTTTGGCCGCTTCTCTCTCGGACATCGCGGCGATGGGCGCGCGTCCGCGCTGGGCGCTCGTTTCGCTCGGCGTGCCGCAAGGAGTTTGGCATTCACATTTTATTGACGAGTTCTACGATGGCTTCTTCGCGCTGGCCGAGCAATACGATGTCGCTCTCGCCGGCGGCGACGTGTCGCGCACGCCCGCCGCGGTCGTCATTGATTCCGTTGTGCTGGGAGAAACGGCGAGCGGGCAAGCGGTGCTTCGTCGCGGCGCGCGGCCCGGCGACCATATCTTCGTGACGGGCACACTCGGCGGTGCGGCGGCGGGCCTTCGTCTATTAGAGCGCGGGGCGCGTTTAGGCGAGAGACGACGCCGCCGCGGGCGCGCATCGAAAGAAGAGAAAGATGTCGAAGAACTTTTGCTGCGGCAGTTGCGGCCCCGGCCTCGCGTCGGCTGGGGCGCGCTGCTCGGCGCTGAACAACTCGCAACCGCGATGATAGACCTCAGCGACGGTCTTTCGTCAGACATCGCTCATCTCTGCCGCGAAAGCCGGGTCGGCGCAGTTCTGGAAGCCGCGCGCCTGCCCATCAATCCGGCGGTCAGGCACATCTGCGGGCGGCGCGCGCTTGACCCTTTGGCGCTGGCGCTCGATGGCGGCGAAGATTTCGAGTTACTGTTTACCATCCGCCCGCGCGATTTGCGCCGCCTTCCGTCGAGAGTTGACGGCGTGCCCGCGACCTACATCGGGGATGTCACACGCCAAGCGGGACGCGTTCAAATCCTTGAAGGCCAGCACCAGTGGAACCTACAGCCGTCAGGTTTTACACACTTCACGCGCTAGCCAATGGAACGGAAGATTTCGTCCAGCAAACTTTTCATGCTCGATTTTGTTGCCAGCGGTTATCTCAAAGCGGTAAGTTATTAAGGAATGGAGGCCGCATGAAAAATCTTTTCGCAGGCTCACTCTTAGTCTTCCTCATCGCTTACGGCTTTGACACCGGCCAGTGTTTTCAGAAACGAAGGCCCGTGGCGAAGAAGACGGCGAAGAGCGAACTTTCATCGCAGAATAAGCGTTCAACCCGAAGCACAGCAAAGCCCGCGCCGAGCGCGGATGCAAAGGTGAGCGCCGTCATCGACGACTTTGATTCTTTTACGGCGGAGCTGGTCGGAAAAGTTGAGAAAGCGCGGAACCCGACGCTTGGCATCAACGCGGCCCAGCGACACATGAATCTGCGAAAGGCCGGGATGAAGGCCAGATTTGCCACCGTCAGATGTGTTCCCGAAGCAGAGGTCAGCGAGGCGACTAAAACGAAAGTGAAAGAGCATCTCTATAACGACGGCTTTCGCATCGGCCAACTGTTGCCCAAATATGGTTCGACGCCCGCCCTCAAGGCTAAGATTCAGAAGCTAATAGACGACTATCTGGAGATTTTCAAGCTGGAAGGTCCATGCCCGAAGGATTCGCTGGCGGCGCTTTCGTAGTATCAAAGATTCACGATTATTAAACGTCAGTCTCTTATCAACACAAACACATGCTGAGATTTCACAATACACTGACAGGCCGGCAAGAGGAGTTTCACCCGCTCGTTGAGGGCGAAGTGCGGATGTACTACTGCGGCCCGACCGTCTGGGACTACGGGCACATCGGCAATTTCCGCTCGAATATTTTTGCAGACCTGCTGCGCCGTTATCTCAAGTTTAAGGGCTATCGCGTCACACACGTGATGAACATCACGGATGTCGAAGACCGCATCATCGGGTTATCACAAAAAAACGGCGTCACGATTGACGACTACACGGCGAAATATATCGAGGCGCTATGGCAAGACTTTGACGCGCTCGGCTGCGCGCGGCCAGACATCGTTCCGCGCGCGACGCGCCACATCCCCGAAATGGTCTCGCTCATCGAACAACTCGAAGCGAATGGTCACGCCTATCGTTCCGAAGGCTCAATCTATTATCGCATCAGTTCGTTTCCCGAATACGGCAAGCTGTCGAAGATGAACTTCGCCGGCAACATCGCGGGCGCGTCTGAGCGCGTGGACACGGACAAGTATGAGAAGGAGAACGCGCGCGACTTCGCGCTCTGGAAAATGTCTGCGCCCGGTGAAGAACCGGCTTGGGATACAAAGATAGGGCGCGGGCGTCCGGGCTGGCACATCGAGTGCTCAGCGATGTCAATGAAGTATCTGGGCGAGACGTTTGACATCCACGCGGGCGGCATTGACCTCGTTTTCCCGCATCACGAAAACGAGATTGCGCAGAGCGAGGGCGCGACCGGCCAGCAGTTTGCGAAATACTGGATTCACTTCGAGCACTTGAAGGTTGACGGCGAATCAATGTCGAAGTCCAAAGGCAACTACTACACCTTCCGCGATGTCGCGGCCAAAGGCTATTCGCCCGTCGCCGTCCGCTATTTTCTGTTAAGCGTGCCCTATCGCAAGCAACTCAACTTCACGTTTGAAGGATTGAGCGCCGCCGGAAAAACAGTCGCGGGCTTGCGTGATTTCCGTTCGCGTCTGAAGGAAGCGCGCACGGAACCGGGCAGCAATTCGCATCTTCGCGAAACAGCCGCGCGTGCGCTCGAAGGCTTTGAAGCCGGACTCGACGATGACCTCAACACGTCGGTCGCGCTCGCAGCCCTGCATAATTTGTCGCGCGAGGTCAATACGGCGCTCGCAGACCACGCCGTCCACGAAGACAACAAACGCGAACTGCTCGAACTGCTCGACCGCTTCAATACCGTGCTGAACATCTTTGACGACGACCAGCCAGCGATGCTCGACGCCGAAGTCCAAGAACTGATAGACCAACGACAGGAAGCACGCCGCCGCCGCGATTTCGCGCGCGCCGACCAAATACGCGACCAACTTTCGGAGCGCGGCATCACGCTCGAAGACACCAAGGACGGCGTTCGCTGGAAACGGCGTTGACAGAAGTGCTAATATCAAATTTCAGATAGCGGATTTGAAATATGGGAGCGAAGCTTTCGAGACTTCTAATTTGAAATCCGCCATCTGCCTTTAATTATGATTTGCTTCCGCCACGAACATCTCCGCCCGCAGGACACGCGGGCCAATCTCTTCGCTGACTAGCGAACCGCTCACTCGCTATCGTCGCTACCAACAGCATTTCATCAATCAACCGCTCGCTTTCACAGATTAAGGAGAAAGACGATGTCCACGATTGCTCCGCCGAAGAGACCGGAGATTAAAACAGCGCTGCCCGGCCCCATCGGGCAAAAGATTATTCAAGCCGACGCACAGTACGTCACGCCTTCATACCCGCGCCCTTCTTTCAAGCTCGTCGCTGAGCGCGCAGAGGGCGTTTGGGTCACGGACGTTGACGGCAACGTTTTCCTGGATTGCAACGCAGGCGTCGCCGTCTGCTCAACGGGCCACTGTCACCCGGAAGTTGTCCGCGCCATTCAAGAGCAGACGGCACAACTGATTCACATGTGCGGCACGGATTATTACTACC
>CAZEZJ010000427.1:0-4550 GCA_964516695.1 uncultured Blastocatellaceae bacterium | reverse complement strand
TCGCTCCAAAGCTTGGACGTACAAATCCGCCAGGTCGTCAACGTGAATCAGCGTCCAACGATTCTCGCCTGTGCCGACGAAGCGCACCGTTCCTTTCCGTCGTCCAGCTTCAACCATTTCCCCGACGCTGCCGCCGCCGCGCCCGTAGACCATGCCGGGGCGCAGCACGATTGAGCGCACGCCGCGCGCCGAGGCCGCGAGCACGCGCTCTTCGACGGCGGGACGCCAGGCGACGAGCGGGGTCGGGTCGAGCGGCGTCTCTTCGTCTGCCACGCGGTCGTTCGTGTTGCCGAGCACCCAGACGCCGCTGGTGTAGATGAAAGGCTTGCTCGTTTCATCGAGAGCGCTGAGGATGGCGGCGACTGCCTGCTCGTCAGCCTGTCTAGCATCGGGGCCGCCGGTTGAAGCCATGTGGATGACGCCCTCTGCCGCGCGCGCCGCACGCGAGATGTTTTCCGAGTCGTGCAAATCTCCCGGCCATGAACGAGCGCCGGCGGCTTCGAGCTTGCGCGCGGCCTCTGCGGAGCGTGCTAACCCTGTGACTTCATGTCCGGCGGCCAACAAACTTTCGACCACCGCGCTGCCAATATAGCCGGTCGCGCCCGTCAGAAATAGTTTCATCGTTTCTCCTCGGTTTCAGGTTTCAAGTTTCAGGTTCTTTTCTCCAACTTGAACTCTTATTAAACTTACGCCAGGTCGAACAGCAAAATCTCGGCTGTTTCTTGACCGGCGATTTGCAAAGTCTGTTCATGGCTGATGGCAGCGCCGTCGCCTTGATTGAGCGTTTGATTGTTGAGGGTAACTGCGCCGCGTGCGACTTGCAGCCAGGCGTGGCGCTCAGGGCCGAGTTGATGAACGACTTGCTCGGCGGGCGCTAAGAGCGCGGCGTAGAGTTGAGCGTCTTGATGGATGAGGACGGAATCGTCGCGCCCGTCGGCGGAAGCTATCAAGCGCAGGCGCGAGCGCTTTTCTTCGTCGGCAAATGTCTTCTGCTCGTAGCTTGGCGCGATGCCCTGTTCATTGGGGATGAGCCAGATTTGCAGAAAGTGTACGGGGTCGTCCGGCGAGTGGTTAAACTCGCTGTGGCGGACGCCGCGACCGGCGCTCATGCGCTGCACGTCGCCGGGACGAATCACGGAGCCTGTGCCGAGGCTGTCCTTGTGTGCGAGGCCGCCTTCGAGCACGTAAGAGATAATCTCCATGTCTTTGTGGGCGTGAGTGGGGAAGCCTTGGCCGGGCTGCACCCTGTCTTCGTTGATGACGCGCAGGCTGCGAAAGCCCATGAAGCGCGGGTCGTAATATTCTCCGAAGGAGAAGGTGTGGTTGGTGTCGAGCCAGCCGAAATTGAAGTGGCCGCGTTCTTTCGCTGGGCGGACGGTAATCATCTGCTGTGACCTTTCGTTTAAATTAGCGTCAGACTGTAAAGCGCTTTTCATTCTCATCCGTTTTAGTCCGGCGCGCAATGCGTCAAGCGTTACAACAGGTCTTGCCTGTTTGACAAGAGCGCTGGCGGCGGGTAATTACCTGTCTATTACTTTTCGAAATAAACAATCGTGCTGAAAGGATAAAAGGATGACGGAAACAGAAGAGAAAGAGGTTCGCTCAGTTGTCAGGAATGAATTGCTGGGCATCATCACAGACGCGCAGCAGTCTATAGGGTTGACGAAAGACCCGACCGGAATAGGCCGCAAGGCGCTCGAAGGATTGGCGAACCTTATTCGCCGCCGCCAGTCGGCTGCAACGACGGATGGCCAGTAAGAATTTCGTCGTGAGTCGAAGAAGTTGAAAATCGGATGAGAGAGACGGAGGGCGAATGAATCAACCCATTAATATGCACACGGCGCGCATGGCGCTCAATCGCGACCCGCGGCTCAGGCAGTGGGCCGAGGAATGGCTCAAGGAGCGTGAACGCCGAGAGCAACCGCAGATGTCTGACGAAGAGTTTGAGAAACACTGGCGGTATGTCCGGCCCGAAAGAATGCACGAGGGCGCGGTTGACGCCGTCGGCGCTTACGGGCAACGCGAAGAAAAGCCTTAATGTTCATGGCGGAGAAACCGGATGGCACAAGTTCAATATAGGCCCGCGCGTGAGGAAGAGTTGCCCGCCGCAGTTGAACTCTTCCGCACGGCGCTGGCCGATTTGTACAAGCGCAACGCGCTCGCCACGCCGCTGCCCGAACGCTCCTATATAGAGTTGCACTACCGCCACATTTTCCGTACGGGAATTTTTCACGTCGCTGAGATAGAGGGACGCGTGGCGGCCATCGGCCATGCCATCGTGCGCGGCCCGCTGTGGTTTCTCTCAGGCTTCTGGGCGCTGCCTGAGTTGCAGGGCAAACGCATCGGCGGGATGCTGCTCAGGCAAGTTTGGGCAGAAGGCGAAGCGGCGGGCGCGCGTAAGTTTTTCACGTGGTCGTCCATAGATTTGACGGCGATGGCGAGCTACATGCGCGCCGGCATGTTGCCGGGCTATCAAGCGTTGACCTTCACGGGCGCGGCAGACAAGCTGCCGGAGCGGCCAGAAGGGTACGAGGTCAAAGAGTTGGAAATCCCTGTGGCCGTTAGTCTGGATGAGCAGGTGCGCGATGCGGGACGAGAGATAGACCACAGGTTTTGGCTGACGGAGGCGGGCAGCGCGGGGCGGCAGGTGCTCAGCGACGGAAAACTAATCGGCTATTACTACTTTAATCGTGGGCTGGTCGGCCCTGCGGCGTGGACGCGCGCGGAGGATGCGGCGGCGATGCTGGCGCTCGCGTGCCATGAAGCGGCAGCCGGGGCGCAGCCTCTACGCCTGTTAATTCCGGGCATCAACCACGCGGCCATTCGCTTCGCGCTACAGTCAGGACTGCGACTCACGGCCTACTCGCACCTGCTCACAACTGCGCCCTTCGGACACATGGAGCGGTATCTCGCTTCCGGGCCTTCACTCTTCTAACTCAATAATCGCCGGGGCGAGACTTTGTGTCCCGGCTCGCATGTGCTGGCAGAGAGCGCGGGCCGGAGGCACAAGCCTTGCCCAGCGAGCGCCTGGCAAGACCAAGCCCTGCTCCTACAGTTTCGCACACGGTAGAAATTTGCTTTAGATTGCGGCGGCTGAAAGGTTTGCGGAGGAATTGTGGTTGGCGAGGGATTGAGCTAGGTAGTCTCCGCGGGTGATGCTGTGGAACGCGACTTCGATGTCGAAGAAATTGGCGTTGCGCTCGTATTGGAAGCCGACCTTTTCCATAACGCGGCGCGAGGCCAGATTGTCCGGGCGGGCAACGGCGATAATGCGCTCAAACTTGTGTTGGAGGAAGCCGTATTCGAGACACCCGCGAGCGAGTTCGGTGGCGAGGCCGAGGTTCCAGAAGTTTCGGTCGAGCAGGTAGACGAGTTCGGGCGTGCCGTCGAAGCAACGCAAGCCGCCGTAGCCGATGAGTTTTTGCGTGGCGCGGTAGACGACGGCCCAGCGACCGTAGCCGTAGCGTTGCCAGTGGCGAATCATACTGAGCAAGGCGGTTTTAGTCTCCGCGCGCGTCGCCGCCTTGCCCGGCTGTAGATACTTCAATACGAGCGGGTCGCTGAAAATCTCCGCCAGTTGGTCCAAGTCGTGCGGGGTAAAACGTCTTAATCGCAGCCTACTTGTTTCTATCTCATCCATAAGGCACTCGCGCGCATGTAACTCTCTCTGCGCTCAGGGCCTCGCGAGGGAAGGTGGCTTGAGTGGTGTCAAGCCACGAGGGCGTTTTTATCTTGAAAGTAGCCTTCGAAGGGTGAGATGACCATCTCGGGCTGTAGTTGTTGTTGAGAAGAAAGCCAGCTCATCATAGCGTCGGCGCTGAGCGGCTTTGAAAAATGGTAGCCCTGACCGTATTGGCAATTGAGCGCCTTTAACTGGGCCAACTGCTCCGCGGTTTCCACGCCTTCGGCCACCACGTCCATCTTCAGGTTGCGGGCCAACATGATGATGGTGCGAACGATTTCGGCGTTTTCGTTGTTAACGGACATGCGACCGACGAAGGAGCGGTCGATTTTGAGGGTCGAGATGGGGAAGCGGTGCAGGTAGCTCAAGGAAGAGTAGCCTGTCCCGAAGTCGTCGATGCTGAGTTCGATGCCAAGCGCGCGCATCTGCTGTAGCATTTCGATGGCGGCTTCGACGTTTTCCATCACCATGCTTTCGGTGATTTCCAATTTGAGGCTGTGCGGGTCAACTCCCGTTTCTTTAAGCGCCTTCTGGATGTGCGCCAGCAGGTCGTCGTTCATAAACTGCTTGACGGAGAGATTGACGCTAATCTGAAGGGGAGGATACTGCGGAAACTCCTCCTGCCAGCGACGTATCTGGCGGCAGGCTTCTTCCAGCACCCACTGGCCGATGGGGATAATCAATCCGGTCTCTTCAGCGATTTCGATAAAATCGCTGGGAGGAATGAAGCCGCGCTCTGGGTGTTGCCAGCGGACGAGCGCTTCAAAGCCGCGCACCTCTCCGGTCGCTAAAGTGATAATCGGCTGATAGTGCAAGAAGAACTCTTTGCGTTCGATAGCGCGGCGCAAGTCAGACTCCATTTGCAGGA
>CAZEZJ010000426.1:0-4554 GCA_964516695.1 uncultured Blastocatellaceae bacterium | reverse complement strand
GTACCTCCTGTTGATTATTAAAGCTCGATTTATCTTTGGCAGCGTCCACATCTTTTATCGCTGCCCCTTATGTCCCCTAGCGGTAAAACATTGTTGTTTGCAAGTGCTTTTTTCGATTTTTGAGAATTATTTTTCGACCATGAAAAGCTGATTTCAGACACGAAAAAGCGAGCATCTGAGTAGGCTAAAAGTGCCTCTCAAATGCCCGCCTTTGGGCCGTATTTGACCTACAACAAGCTTTAGATTGCTAACATATTGCGGAGTGGGAGCAAGTTTCTAGCGCCCTAAAAATGCTGCGGCGTATACGCCCTACTCGTCGCCGTCATTTCAGTCACTATCGCTGCTATCATCACCGCCACTGTCATCGCTGTCGCTGCTGTCACCGTCACTGCTAGCGTCGCCGTCCCCGCTATCATCACTGTCGCTATCATTGCTATCACTACTATCTTCGTCACTGTCGCCGCTTTTTTCGTCATCTTCGCTCTCATCGTCACCATTTTTATCGTCGCCGTCGCCATCGCGCGGTTCTGTGACCTCTGTATGTTCGCCTTTACCGCTCGGATTAAAGATACTGTCATCGGCCTCGTAAGTATCTTCTCTGCCTGTTTCCTCGTCTGTCTCAGTGACTTCCTTATGTTCACCTTTACCACTCGGATTAAAAATACTGTCGTCCGCCTCATAGGTATTTTTCGTACCGTCTTCACGAGTCTCTGTTACTTCCGTATGTTCTCCCTTGCCACTAGGGTTGAAGATGCTGTCGTCAGCCTCGTAAGTGTCTTTCGTACCGTCTTCACCCTCCCGCTCTTCGGTGACTTCGGTGTGTTCACCCTTACCGCTCGGATTAAAGATGCTATCGTCGGCTTCATAAGAGTTTTCTTTGCCTTCTTCGTCCGTTTCCGTAACTTCCGTATGCTCGCCTTTGCCGCTCGGATTAAAAATGCTGTCGTCAGCTTCGTAAGTGTCCTTAGTATCCTTGTCGTCACCCATAACGGTTCTCCCTGTGAAATGTGTCAAGTGATTCGGGGGCTAGATTACTTTCTATCAGACATTGTACTTCTTGTTGATGAATTTTAAGGAATCGAAATAACGAAAAGCCGCCCGCTAAATAGCCGACGGCTTCTCTAAGGCGAGGCAAAAATATCTAGTGTAATAGTGCGCCTGTATCACGGTTCTGCTCAGTCGAGCGCGTAAACCGTAACTATAAGTGAAGAAAAGACGCCGAATTTCAAGCTTCTATCTATACACGGCATTCTTTGATGTGGCGCACACATCTCGCACACTAGCTGGTAAAACCGATAACGCCTGCTCCCACTAACTTTAAGAAAAAGCGCTACTTAAAAAAGTATGAGTTCTTATCACAGTGAGGTGGCTGCGGCCTGACCTCTGGACTGATAATCTGAATTTGTTAGGATTCTCGTCCAGTTCGGCAGTTTGTTAAGCGCGCTCAGGCTCAAGTCTTGAGCGCCACACAAGCGGCACAAGAGGCCAATCCCAACAGTTCACCGGAAAGCCGTCTGTGCGCTTTGCACGGGCGGCTTTCTCTTTGAGCCTTTATGGAATCGGCGTGCCAGCAGCCTTTGGACGAGCGCCTCGCGGAGGCCGCTTTGTACGACATCGTACTGATGCCACGGCTGCTCGGCTCTATATTTATCGCACAACCCGCTTGAGGTCGTTTTAATGTCTACACAAATAGCAGCGCGCACTGAGAACCGCCTCCTGTCTGCCTTGACGAATGAGGAGTATGAAAGGCTGATGCCGCATTTGGAGCAGGTTTCGCTGCCCTTGAGCCAGATTCTTTTCCGGCCTGATGACGTTCTCAAGTATGTCTATTTTCCCGAAACCTGCATCGTCTCTTTGTTAACAGACCTCTCGGATGGGTATGGTATCGAAGTCGGGCTGGTCGGACGAGAGGGAATGGCTGGCGTCTCTGTAATTTTGGGCACCGATAAAGAGCCGAAGGTGGCGACGGTGCAGGGAGCCGGCACAGCGCTGCGGATGAAGGCGAGCGCGCTCAGAGATGAAGCCAAGCGCGGCGGCGGGCTGCAAACCTACCTGCTGCGCTACACACACGCGCTCCTTTCGCAAATCTCGCAGTCGGTCGTGTGCAACGTTCGCCACAGAATCGAAGGACGCCTCGCGCGCTGGCTGCTGATGTATCAAGACCGCATCGGAAAAGACGAATTCAGGCTGACGCACGAGTTCATCGCCAACATGCTCGGCATCCGTCGCGCCGGTGTCAGCATGGTCGCCAACAAGCTCAAACGCGCCGGATTGATAGATTACGACCGCGGGCAGTTTCAGATTCTCAATCGTCAGGAACTGGTAGCCATGACGTGCGAGTGTTACGGGGTCGTCAAAGCGGAATTCGACAGCCTTTACCGCTGAAGAACCTCCCTCATCGCCAGGCGAGCGCCAGCTCTTACCAATCGAGGCCCACGCGCGCACGCGCGCATAGCATCACAATAATTGTGCTCCACACAACTGTACTCAAACGTACAGACGTTCTTCCAGCCTTCTAGCTAAAATCCACCTCAGCCTCTAAGTAGCGAAAACCCCCTGTTCAGCGATGAACATTCAACACGAAGAAGCGCCTCCGTCAAGGCTCACGCCTTCAAGAGAGAGAGCGTCTAAAAAGTCCTGGCGATGGAGGCAGCAAAGTTTTGTGGCAACTCAATCCGGCGGGCGCTCTGTGTGCGCGCTCTCGGGCTGGCGTTTTAAGTTCCGGCGCGAATTGAATTGCCCATCAGAGTTCGGTGAGCAGCAAGACCGCTCATTGATAACAAGGTCTCGCAAAGACAAGGGCGACAAAACCCTGCTTTGTCAGACAGAACGAACCAGGGGAGGGTTAGAAGGGTGAGTTATCGCTGGCTCACCCTTCTTTTTATCGAACGAGCATTGGGGAGTTGTTTTAAGCCATGGGCCGGGAAGACGAAAAAGGGGAATTGCATTTCAAGGTGTTGTGCTCATGGTGCGGGATTATCATTCGTCGCACCAGCGCCAAAGACTCACACGGCATGTGCTTGAAATGCTACTCGCGGATGTTAAGCGAGCGCGGGCAAGCTCGTTGGCAAGCCGATGCAACCGCAAGCGCGTCTCGGCGTTAGCTTCTTTCTCACAAAAATTCTCAGTTTGACCAAACCGCTGCTGCCCCTTGAGCTTTCATCAAGCCGAAAGAGTTGAAACAAAACTATGATTGACACGATTTCTCACACCATACCGTTCGGTATGTTGGAACTCGACGCGGCGGGCACAGTCATTCGCTACAGTCCGGCCGCCGAACAAAACTCACACATTCAGCCGCAGGATATTCTCGGGCGCAACTTCTTCACGGAGGTCGCGCCGTGTGAGCAGGTCAAGGAAGTAAAAAGCCGCTTTCTCTCCTTCATGGCCTTTGGCGATGCCGTGCAGAAATTCAGCATCACCTGCCCAATCGAGGAGAAGAATATCAAGATTCAAATTATGCTGGCGCGCGTCACCGAACTACTGGAAAACGGACGCGAACGGCTGGCGCTCGTACGCATCATGCCCGAACGCAAGTAAGGCAAAAGTAAAAAGGTAAAAGGCAAAAGTGAAGATAAAGAGCCTTGTCTCTCATCTTCCCTTTTGCCTTTTTAAGTTTACCTTTCGCCTTTTTTATCAGTTGGTTTGTCGTTGCGCGATTTTGGCGAGAGCGATGGTTAGGGCAGCCGCGCCGAGGGTTTTAATCAACGTCGGGTGTTCCGCGTAAAAATCGCTGACGCGGTCAATGATTGAAGGGTCTTTTTGCTCTGCCTGTTGGGCAATCTCCGCGACGGCTTCGGGCGGAATTTGCGCGGCCTGTTCCGGCGTCACTTCCTGCTGGCCCCCGCGCAGCAAGTCAATGATTCCGCCGAGGCCGCCGCCGCCGCTACTGGTTGCGCCGCCGCCGCCAACACCGCGTGAGAGAACTTGCGAGAGAATGGCGGGGCCTGCTGCTCTGAGCAGCGTATTGAGAATACCGGCGCGTTGTTGGCCGCCGGAGTTGCTATACAGGTTGGCGGCCATTTGTCCGAAGTCCGGCGTTTGCTCGGAGCGGAAGGCTGCGGATAACCCGTCGGCAAGCGCAGAGGGCGGCGCGTTCTGCGCCAGTTGATCGAAATCGTCGTCAATCGTGTCGGGCGCTTGATTGGGTTGCGCGCCGTTGTACTGCTGCAAGATTCCACCCAGTTGATTCATCCAGTCCATATTGTCACCTCGTGTTGAAACGTTATCCGAAAGGCGCGCAGTCTCTTCTTCTCATCACACTGCGACGCGCTGCACGTCAAGCTTGGGGGCTGTTAGGGGCAAGTATGAGGGATGAAGTATGAGGGCGGAACGACTGATTTTCAAGTTGAGCGCCCATTGTTTTCGCCCGCCTGATTCTCTACTCGCTTTTCTTCGGCGTCGGGGCCGGCGTTTGTTCGGAGGGGAGCAGGCGCGACGGGTCGGGCGCGTCGGGGGAGGTGTGCAGGTGGATGGCGCGCCAAGCATTGCCGACGCGACGGAAGACGAGCGTCATGCGGCCCGTCGCCGTCTCGGACAGGCCGCGAAAGGATT
>CAZEZJ010000425.1:0-4587 GCA_964516695.1 uncultured Blastocatellaceae bacterium | reverse complement strand
AATTTTCTTATCTTTTGACTCCTGCACTCCTGGATTCTGTAGTTAAACGTCCGCTCCTGGAATCTCCGGCGGGAGGCTAAACCAGAAGGTCGAGCCTTCGCCAGGCGTGGACGTGACGCCGATGTTGCCGCCGAGCCGTCTGACGAGGCGCTTGGAAATTGCTAGACCGAGGCCGGAGCCGCCGTGCGTGCGTGTTGTCGAAGCGTCCGCCTGTCGAAACTCATCGAAGATGTCTGGGAAGGATGCCACGTCGAACCCGATGCCTGTATCGGCCACGCTAATCTGCGCGCTGCCCGCTTCAACGCGTTCGACTTTGATTTGAATAAACCCAGAATCCGTAAACTTGACGGCGTTGGACAGAAGGTTCATCAAAATCTGGCGCACACGCTCCGGGTCTGTTCTGACGACGGGCGCATCCTCCGCAATCTCGATTTTAATAATGAGACCTTTCATCTCCGCGGTCATGCGGATGTCTGCGACGGCGCGACGAATCACCTCGTCGAAGGCGACGCTATCCATGTAGATGGGAAAGCGCTGCGCATCAATGCGCGCTAGGTCTAGGGTTTCTTCGACCATCCGCAAAAGTTGTTCGGCGGATTCCGCGATGGTGCGCACGTCCGTTAATTGCAGCTCGTTCAAATCGCCGGAAAAACCTTCGAGCAGCATTTGCGCGTAGCCGATGATGGCGTTGAGGGGCGTGCGCAGTTCGTGCGAGATGATGGACATAAACTCCGTCCGGTGTCGTTCGGACTGCCGCAGATTGTCTTCGAGTTCGACGATGTGACGGGCCTGTGCGTGCCGGTGCTGGCTCATCGCGAAGCCATTGAAGGCGATGGCGATGGGGCGCGTGAAGAGGTCTGCGAGACGCTGCTCATCGGCGCTCGCTTCCGCCGCTACGCGAGAGAAGGTCACGATGACGCCGAGCAGTTGTCCGGTCGCGCCGATGATGGGCGTGGCCCACACGCCGCGCAAGCCTGACCAACGCACGGTGGCATACAACCCCGCGAAGCGCGCCTCACCCGCCAAGTCAGCGACGACTGCAACCCGCTGCGTCGCGGCCAGCCCGCAGACAGGCTCGCTTAAGGAAACGCCTTGCGTGTAGCGTTCCAAGAGTCCGGTCGGCAGATACTTCGTCGCGGCCAGCCGCAGCAGCTTTGCTTCATCGTCCCAGCGCAGGATGGCGGCAGCGCCGACCTCCGCAATCTTCGACCACGAATCGAGCACCGCGCGCAGCACACGGTCTAAATCGGCTTGGCTCGTCACATCGCTCGCCAACCGCAACAAGGTGAGCAAGTCTTCGATGTAGGAACGCAGGCGCGCGTGCAACTGCGCGTTAAGAATCAAGGGTGCGACCGTCTCTGCGACGCGCGCCAGAAGCTGCTGCTCGGCGGGCGTCCAGCGGCGCGGCTTGTCCGATTCGATGAGGCCGATGGTCGCAAGCACGCGGCCTCCGTAAATAATTGGTGAAAGGTAAATGGAACGCGCACCGAGACGTTCGACGAGCGGGCGAAGTTCATGGTCCGCGGCTCTTACGGCGCGCGCATCTTCGAGGAACATCGGACACTGTTCTGCATAAGCGGCCTGCTCGGCTTTCGAGAGCGGCACGCTGAGTTCCAGCGGAGGACGGTCATCGCCCGGCGTCCAAGCGCGAAGGGTTTGCTCAAGTCCTCCGGCGGCGGCCATGCGCAGCGTAACGAAGCTGGCGGGCAAGGCTCTCGCCACCACGTCGATAACCTGTTGGATAATCCGGTCGAGGTCGAAGGATGCGCCGGTGGTCGAATAGAGACGGTCAACGAGCGCCGTCTCGCGTATGCGCGCCTGCTCGCGTTCGTCTGCGCCCGTGATGCGCTCCAACAGTTCGAGACGCCTGAGCGTTGCCGAGAGAAGTTCGGCGACGGCGCTGGCGGCATCTGCGTCTGCGTCGCTGTAGGCGGCGAGGCGAGTCGTGCTGGCGATGAGCAGCCCGGTCGTCGCAGCGCCGTGTGCGAGCGGCGCACACAAAACGGAGGCGGCGGCTCGACAGACGAGCGGCATCACGAGAGCGCCGCTGATGAGTTCGGTCGAAACGTCGTTGAAATAAAGTGGCGCACCGCGTTCAAGCGCGCGCGCCAGCATCGTATGCCTAACGCGCACCACCTCGCCGTCAGTAACGCTTTCAACTTCAGCGCCGCGCTCAAGGCACGCACGCAAAGCCTGCCGGTCATCTCCGGCGCTGGCAGCGAAACAAAAGAGGTCGCCCGGAATCAAGTCGGAGAGTTCGCGCAAGGCGCTGCCGACGGCCACATCCGCGTTGCTCGCCGCGTTTAACTCGCGGGCCAGCGCTGCAATCTGACGCAGCCTCTCCGGCCCACCGTGCGCTGACGGGTTTGGAAGCGTGCCCTGATCGTTCATGTGTGAATCTGTTTCCGTCTTTGCCATTTAGTCGGAGGCGCTCTCGGCCTGAGCGCAGGCAGAGACAAGCGAGGACTACATCCTACCGTGAAGACGAAAGACTATTGGGCGCAAGAGACTTTTTTTGAGGCGCCGCACGTACGCCTGCCAGCGCATCTTAAAATAGTTTCATTGATAGCCGCAACAGCCGTTCTTTATGTTAAGCTTGGTCAACCGTCAGCGGTCAGCAATCGGCAAGAGGCAAAAGCCGGTTTTTAGTCAGCCTTGAGCAGTGATTCGCGAGTGCTTTTCGCCAGTAATAATTCACCCGAGCTGTGAGTTGAAAGCCGGCGGCTGACGCGAAGGAGGCGTGCGGTTGCGACGACGTGAAGGCGATGGATGCCCGGTGACGGGCGCGCTACAACTTGTCGGCGACAAATGGACGATGCTGGTCGCGCGCGACCTGATTGACGGGCCGAAACGCACGACAGAACTATTGGCGGCGCTGCATCCCATCAGCAGCCGCACGCTGGTCGGACGCTTGCGCGACATGGAGCGCGACGCGCTGATTGAGCGCCGCGACTTCGGCGGCAGCCCGCCGCACGTCGAATACTTCTTGACCGACCGCGGGCGGCTGCTCCTGCCTCTCCTCGACGCGCTCAGACAACTAGGCGAAACCCTTGATTGCAACGACTGCGCAGATAGAAAAGAGCGTACAGGCTCTTACTGCGCCGCCTGCCCGCGCAATGATGACGAAGAAGCAACACGCCACGCGCCGGAGCGAACGCGCCGCGACCGTGACGATTCGATTGTGCTGCTTTAGAAACAGTCCAAAGCCTAACGTTCAAGGTCCAAAGTCAGAAGACATAGCCTTTTGACTTTGGACCTTGAACTTTAGACTTAATATTGAGTTTAGTCTGTGGCGACTCCCTCTGCGACGTTGGAGATAACTTCGCCATCGGGCATGATGATTTTTTGGTGGTCGGCGGTGACGTGTTCGCCTTCGATGGTGACTTCTTCTCCGGTCGGAGTCGGCACCGGAAGATTGTCTAAATAACGCTCGGCGTCAATGGCGGCCATGCAGCCTGTGCCGGCGGCTGTGACGGCCTGACGATAGAAGGAGTCTTGCGCGTCGCCGCAGGCGAAGACGCCCGGAATGTTGGTCGCCATCGAGCGGCCTGAAGTCTTCAGGTAGCCCACGTCGTCCATGTCCAACTGTCCTTTGAAGAGGTCTGTGTTGGGCTTATGGCCGATGGCGATGAAGACGCCCTCGCAAGCGAAGGTGCTCTCCTCATTTGTCTTCAGATTCAAGAGGCGCACGCCCGTCACGCCCGTTTCCGGCGTGCCCAAAATTTCTTCGACCGCTGTATCCCAGATGAAATCAATCTTCTCGTTTTTGAAGGCTTTGTCCTGCATAATCTTCGAGGCGCGCAAGCTATCGCGGCGGTGCACGACCGTGACCTTTGAAGCGTAGCGCGTCAGGAAGGTAGCTTCTTCCATCGCCGTGTCGCCGCCGCCGACGACGACGATGGGCTTGCCCTTGAAGAAAAAGCCGTCGCACGTCGCGCACGCCGAAACGCCGTAGCCGCCAAGCCCATAAGGCGCGGGCGCTTCGCCCGGAATGCCGAGCCACTTGGCCGAAGCGCCCGAAGCGATAATCAAAGTTTCGGCCTTAATGATGTGGTCTTCGGTTTCGAGCGTGAAGGGTCGCTCTTGCAAGTCGGCGCTGTTAATCCAAGTGACTAAAAACTCCGTGCCAAAACGACGGGCCTGCTCTCTGAACTCCTCCATCAACTCCGGTCCCTGGATGCCTTTGGCAAAACCGGGATAGTTTTCCACCTCGGTCGTGATGGTCAATTGCCCGCCGGGCTGCGGGCCTTCGACGACGAGCGGCTTGAGGTCGGCGCGGGCGGCGTAAATGGCTGCGGTCAGCCCGGCAGGGCCGGAGCCGATGATGACAACATCCCTGTGCAACGTCTCTTTGCTCATGTAGCTTGGTCAGTCTCCTTTTGATTCGCGGGGAAGAATTTTTCAAAATCCGGGCATCACTCTATAGCCTTTTCGGTTGTTCGTATAGTATAACTGTGGACGCTAAAGTAGTCGAATAGGGCAGGCGGGCACGGGCCAAGTAGTTTTGCGGCCTCTTGCTAATTCGGACGGCGCGGGTCTCACACCAGGCTCTTTCTACATCTTCGTGATGCCCGGAAGTCCGCTTTT
>CAZEZJ010000424.1:0-4589 GCA_964516695.1 uncultured Blastocatellaceae bacterium | reverse complement strand
TAGACCTGCCAGACGGGCTGCTCGTATTTCCAAGCGTGCGCGACCGCCGCCAGCAGGATTGCCGCCTCGCCGCCGTAAAGCAGCATTGCCAGGAAAATCAGTGTTTCGGAAACCGTGATGCGCCCGTTGACGCCCGGCACCTGAACGGTGATGCGCGACGTGACGGCGACGGTCGCGACCGCCAGCAACAAAAACAGCACGTCTAACTGCGCAATCGGCAAGCGGTAGAACGAGTGTAGACAAATCGCAGAGCCGACAACGATGATGAAAACCATAAACGGTTTCGCCAAAAGTTTTCTGTTCATTCCAAGCTCTCCCTGGCTTGTGTTCATCAGAATACTGCTCGGTTAGTTTTCCGGTCGCAAAAAGATTGTGTCGTAGCAGCCGCCCAGCTTGTAGCCGACTTTGAAGAAGAAGACCTGCGCGTCTTTGTTGCGTTCGTTGACGAGCAGGCAGACGCGTTGACGGCGCGCGATAAACTGCCGGCCCAGTTGGGCCAAACAGCGCGCCCCGTAGCCGCGCCCGCGTTCCAAAGGGTGAACGAAAACTCCTTCCAGATAAATCACACCCTCGGCTTCGGCCATCACGTCAACCTTGAAGACGAGGCGCGCTCCCTTGGTCCAGACAAAGACACGCCCCTGCTCGATTCTGCGCTGCAAACGCGCGCGAAATCCTTCGGCGTCAGCTTCGAGCGGGTTGACACCAC
Organism: uncultured Blastocatellaceae bacterium; assembly: GCA_964516695.1. Lineage (GTDB taxonomy): Bacteria > Acidobacteriota > Blastocatellia > Pyrinomonadales > Pyrinomonadaceae > DASVTR01. Next base: position 3,883 of record CAZEZJ010000424.1, on the reverse strand, counting down.
TTTCATCCTCGGCCAGCAGAGCATTCACGGGGACAATCTGCGGTAGGTCTTCCATCGTCGCCGCGCGCAACCCCGGCACGGGTTCGCGCGCAGGCGCGGGCAAGCGCTGCTCGAACAACAACTCGCGGCATATCTGGCGCGGCTGCTGCCCGCCCTGCCCGTAGTAGCCCCAGAAGCTTTCAATCTTTTCCTGCCGGCCGACGATGACGTGCGCGTGCGGGTGCTGCTTCGCCAGCCGCGCGAAGGAGGCCAGCGCCGCTTCCGTGCGCGCTTCAACCAGAGTGGCATGGCCGATGAGAGCGATGCCTTCGAGTTGGCCGCTCGCATCGCGCGCCGCGTAGAACGTGCCGCGATTAAATTGGCTCTCGATGCCGTTATCGCGAATCAGCCCGGCCATGAAAATATTATCAACGGTGTAGGGCGCGAGAAAGCCGAGGGCTTCGGCGGCGTGCGCGTTAGTCAAAGGTTGAAGGTCGAGCGAGCTTGCGCCGGCGGCAGACGTTTGGCCCAGCGCCGTGCTCGGCTTCGTTAATTGCATTTGTCGGGGTGTTGACATCTTTTAGTCTCTTTCAAAATGTAAGCTGCGCCAAAGACCAGCAAGGGTGAAACTCCAAAGGGCGAAGCGCTCAATAATTCGTATTGTCTTCGCCCGTGTCCCCTGCTAAAGGCATCGTGGATGTATTATCGCCGCTCATCCGCGCCGACTGTGCTTGCGTGACGGCGTCGCCGCGCAACGTCGCATCGCCGAAAATGATGCCGTCGCCAAAAATGATGCCATCCCCGAAGATAATCCCGTCGCCGAAGATGATACCGTCGCCGAAGAGGGCATTGGTGTTGAGAAAGGTCGTGCCTTGAAAGAGCGTGCCGCCGTCGCTCGTCAGAATGCTGTCGCCGAAGATGATGCCGTTTGAGAGCAGCACGCTATCGCCGAAGATGATGCCGTTGGCGGATTGCAACGCGTCACCGAAGATAATGCCGTTGCCGTAAATCTTCTGATATTGCGTAATGAAACTCGTGCCCATCGCGGACGTGCGATGAATAATGATGCCCTGCGACCAGTTGAAGGTGTGGCCCGCGATAGTGGTTCGCGGCGTAGGCGGCGCGAGACTCGTCAGAAGCGGCGCGCCCACGGGCGTCAAGGGCGTCAAGTTTGTTCTGATGAGACGGGCAAGCTTCACAGCGCCAGCGAGGTTAATCTGGCCCGCGCCCTGTTCCAGCATGTTAAAGCCGCTCAAGGGTTGGGCCGTGTACATCAAAATCATCTTGACGAGATTGGGCGTTAAGGTCGGGTTGGCTTGAAGCAGCAAGGCGGCAGCGCCCGCCGCGACGGGCGTCGCCATCGAAGAGCCGTTCATAAACATCATCTTGCGGCTGTCAACAGGGCTGACACCGGCGTCCAACTCTGGATGCTCCATCACCAGCAGATTGTCCACGGCTTCGGCATAGACCAACTTGTTGCCGGGCGCAACCACATCGGGCTTAATCAAGCTGTCGTAGCGACGGATGCCGAGCACGTCCACCCAAGAACTGCGAGTTGGCCCACGCGAACTAAAACTGGCGACGCCGTCATCCGAGCGCTCGTCCGTCCCGTAGGTATTGCTGGCTCCGACCGTGATGGCCGAAGGCTCGTTGCCGGGCGAGTGAATCTGCCCGTAAATTTTCTGGCCCTGGCTATTCCTGCCGTTGTTGCCAGCCGCGGCGACAACCACCACGCCAGCATCAACAAGGCGGCGCACGGCGCGGCAGAGCGGGTCGTTGCGATAAGTCTCGACGGCGGGCGTGCCGAGGCTCATGTTGACGACGCGTATGTTGTAGGCGGTGCGATTAGCCATCACCCAATCAAGGGCGCTCAAGACGGCGGAGGTTGTGCCAGCGCCTTGCGAGTTGAGCACGCGCAAATTGATGAGGTGGGCGTTGGGCGCAATGCCTATGTACTGCCCATTGGCGACGCGCCCGTTTCCGGCTGCGATGGAGGCCACGTGTGTGCCGTGGCCGTAAGGGTCGTCCGTTCTGTTCTCGCCCGTGAAGTCGCGGCTAGCGATGACGCGCATGGTGTTGCCGCGGTCTAGAAAAGCGCGGTGGCTGGTGTCAATGCCGGAATCGAGCACGGCGATGCCGATGCCTGAGCCGTCGAGGCCCGTCGGGTTCGTAGCGCTCGCGTTGCGCACGATGTCAGCGCCCGTCGTCAGGGAAACGTGTCCGGTGGGAATGCTCTCTCTGTCTAAAGAGATGAAGCGAACTTCGCTGCGCCTCGCCAGTTGTTCGACGACGCGTGCGGGCAATTCAAGCGCGCGCGCCTTGAAGTGTTGGAAGCGACGGCTGATGCGCCCGCCGTAGCTTTGGAGCAGAGCATCGAGGGAAGCGTTTGCTTCGTCGTTTAATTGCAGAATGACGCGCGTGCGCGCCTGTCGCGTTCGCCAACCGCGGGCCATTTCCAACAAATCGGGCGCAACCTTCTCATCGCGCTCCGGCAGATTCAAGCTGATGGGTGGGAAACCGGCGTTTGATTGCGCCGCAGCGCGCTCCATTGGGAGATGATTGCTACCTAAAGCGCAGGCGACCAGCAGTGAAAGAGATAACCATTTGACGGCCCACGTACGTTTGAACATTTTCACCTGATTCCTCCTTGGGCAACGGCTTTCGTGTCGCTTGATGGAACACACGCGTGTTCAGCGAAAACCGCGCTTAGGTTTGGGCATGATGATGGCCCTCACCCGTTGAGCTTTTACCTGTTTATCAAGACCGCCGCTCTTCTCGGGAAAAGAGCCGGCCATCAACAAAATCGCGAGGTAGAACTATCAACCGGGGAGAGAGCGCCGAACAGCGACGCGAAGGAACGATCTGCCAATCGCAACTTCCTTGCGCCGTTGTTCAGCGGCAAAACATCTTCATCTCATCGCGGGCGTATTGTCGCCGCCAATCATCGCCGACTGCGCTTGCAGCCGCGCATCGCCAATCACAATTCCGTCACCGATAACAATCCCATCACCAATCACGATGCCGTCGCCAATCACAATCCCATCGCCGATGATGATGCCGTTGCCAAGCAGCAGCGAGTTACTCAGAAAAAACGCCCCGCTGCCGAGGCTCGTGCCATCGCTCACCAAAACGCTATCGCTCAACGAGACGCCGCTCGTCATCAACTCCGCATTGACAAACTGGCTCTCATAGCCTTCGACGACGCCGTCGCCAAGCAATGCGCTCGCGTCGTAGATTCGCTGGTAGTTGGTGATGAGATCGAGGCCGGTGGCCGCCGTGTGGTTGAGAATGATTCCCTGCGCCCAGTCAAAGGAGTGACCCGCGATGGTCGTTAACGGCGCGGGCGGCACGCCGGTCGTCAAAAGCTGGTCGCCCGTTTGCGCCGCGAGCGGGATGCCGGGCATGAGCTTCGTCAGGCGCACAGCGCCCTCTACGTTGACTTGGCCCGCGCCCTGCTCCAACTGGTTAAAGCCTGCAAGCGGCTGCGCCGTGTACAGCAAAATCATCTTGACGAGATTGGGCGTCAGGTTCGGTTTGAGTTGCAGCAACAGCGCGGCTGCGCCCGCGACGACCGGCGCAGACATAGATGAACCGCTCAGGTACATCATCTTGCGGCTTTTGAGCGCGCTGACTTGAGCGTCTAACTCTGGATGCGTCTGGACGATATGATTGTCGCGCGCCTCTGCCCAGACCACGCGGTTGCCGGGCGCGACCAAATCCGGTTTCAGCAGATTGTCGTAGTGCTTGACGCCATCATCGTCAGTCCAAAAACTGCGAGTTGGCCCACGCGAACTGTAAGTCGTCACCGCGTCATCCGTCCGGTAATCCGTCCCGAAGCTGTTTGACGCGCCGACTGTCAGCGCCGAAGGCTCATTGCCGGGCGAATGAATGCGACCATAGATTT
>CAZEZJ010000423.1:0-4595 GCA_964516695.1 uncultured Blastocatellaceae bacterium | reverse complement strand
AAACGAGTACAAGGAAGAGTATTACGAGCGCATCGCTTACGCCAACGAGCACTTTTCATCCGGCATCCCCGGCTGGAAAACAGACCGCGGGCGCATCTACATCATGTATGGCAAGGCCGACGAAGTTGAGACGCATCCTTCGGGCGGCTCCTACGACCGCCCCTCCTATCATGGCGGCGGCTCGACCTCGACCTATCCGTTTGAAATCTGGTTTTATCGTTATCTGCCGGGCGTCGGCTCCGGCATCGAGATTGAGTTTGTAGACCCGACGGGCACGGGCGAATATCGCATCGCCCGCTCGCCTGACGAAAAGGACGCGCTGCTGAACATCCCGGGCGCGGGCCTGACCCTCGCTGAACAACTCGGACTCGCGGATAAATCCCAACGCGTGCTCGGCTACGGCAACCAGTTTGGCTACCAGCGCGTGCAGGATGGCCCCTTCGAGCGTCTGCAATTGCTGGCCGACCTGAGCCGCGCGCCGCAAGTTAAGTTTAACGACCTGCAAACCGCTCTCGGAAGAACAGACCGCGGCGCTCTCGAAGAAAATCCTTTGAACTTCGATTTGCGCGTTGATTTCTTCCGCCAGTCAGACGAGCGCGTGGTGACGGCCATCACGATTCAGACCGAAAATAAAGACCTGCACTTTAAAGACAGCGGCGGCCTTCAAACCGCGCAGATGAATATCTTTGGCCGCATCATAGCCGTCTCAGGCAAGCGCGCCGGTATCTTTGAAGACCCTGTGATTACGACGGCGACCGTCGCCGAATTGACGGAAGCGAAGGACCGCAAGTCTGCCTATCAGAAAGCGCTCGCGCTGCAACCCGGAACCTATAAGGTTGAGGTCATTGTGCGCGACATCAACACAGGCGCGACCGGCATCGTCAGCAAAGGCTTCACGGTTCCGAAGTATGAGGCCAACAAGCTCTCGACTTCGACGCTGGTGCTGGCGGCAGTCTTAAGAACCATCAAGGACCAGGCGGCGGTCGGCATGTTCGTTATCGGCGACAAGAAAGTGATTCCGAATGTTTCGGGCACCTATCGTCGCGGCGAACCCGTAGGCGTCTACATGCAGATTTATAACGCAGGCATTGACCAGACCACCCTGCGACCCTCGGTTGACGTGGATTACGTGCTGTCGAAAGATGGGAAAGAGATTGGCAAGCAGCCCGAGGATTGGAAAGGAATGTCGGATTCCGGCCAACGCTTGACGCTGGCCCGCTTGATTGCCACCAACGGCCTTGCGCCCGGCGACTACGAAGTCGCTGTCCGCGTCCGCGACCGCGTCTCCGGGCAAACGCTCTTGCAGTCGTCTAAATTTACTGTCACACAGTAAAAGGATTTGCGATTTTTGATTTGCGATTGGATAAGGACTGTAAAATTTAATTTTTAGTCCTTATCCAATCTAAAATCGCAAATCTAAAATCAAAAATTCTTAAGGCTTCCGCTCGCCGCGACGAAGCGCGTTGACCAGCAGGTGTGCGCGGCGGGTCGGCTCCGGCTGGCGATAGCCGCCATCGCATTGCAGGGTCAAATCAATCGCGCCCTGCAAATCAATCAGGTGTCCGGGCGAGACGTAAACGGGCTGCACTTTTGTCTTCGTCCTCAAGGCCGCGCCGATTACTTCTCCCTTATCAACCATCTCCGACCAACTTCCGCGTTCCTCCGGCGGCTCTGCAAACTTTCCGACGAGCACGGATTTCGCGCAGCCGAGCGTCGGGCGATTAATCATCAGGCCGACGTGGCTGGCGATGCCGACACGCCTCGGGTGCGCTATCCCTTGCCCGTCAAACATCACAGCGTCAGGCTCGGTCTGCAACTTCGACCAAGCTTCCAACACCGACGGCGACTCGCGAAACGACAGCAACCCCGGCACATACGGAAAGCGCGTCTCGCTCACTATTCCCACTTCCTCGACGACTTCCAGCGACGGCAGCCTGAGCACAACGATGCCCGCATAAACTACGGGCGAGAATTTATTGAACGAAATATCCGCTCCGGCAATCGTCTCCACGCGCCGCTCAAGCGCCACCAGCCGCACGCTTTCGCGCAGAGACTTCTGCAACTCCACGGCCTCGCGCGGCGTCTCCGGCCATTCATGCATCTTCTCGTAATAAGCCATAGTGAAGAAGGTAAAAGTGAAAAAGTAAAAGGCAAAAAGGAAGACGACCGGATACGTCGCATATCTGCTCGTTAGTCTTCAATCTTGCTCTTAACTTTTACCTTTTTACTTTTACCTTTTGCCTTTCCTTATTGTCCGACCTGAACGCGGTCGCCGGGTTGCAGGCGCGGGTCAGGGATTTTGCCGGACTTGATTTCTTTGAGAACGTACTTGGTCGTCGTCAATCGCCCGTCAGGTTCTTCGCGCGAGATTTCGACCGTCTCTTGCGAGCGCGAGAGGCCGCCGGCGGCGAGGATGGCCTGAATCAGTGTGATGCCCGGCTGGTAGGCTTTCTGCCCGGGCGAGTGGATGCGTCCGCCGATGAAATAGTAGAGCGGCTGGCGCGCGGAGATGGTGATGACATCGCCGGCTTTGACGAGCACGTTGAGCGCCAGCGGGTCTGAAAGGTCGTTGACGGGAATTGACTCGCTGGCGCGCATGATGACGGCGCGCCCGGCGTCTGGCCGCAGTTGCGCTTCGGCCATAATGACGTAAAGCGGCACGGCCTCGCGCTGTAGGATTTTCCTTCCCGGGTAATTAACCAGACCACTGATGATGACGACGTGGCTCGCGTAGTCGCGCACGCCGACCACCACCTGCGAATCATTGCTGATGCCCCGCCGCTTTAGTTCAGATGACAGTCGTGCTCCAATCTCATCAATGGTCAATCCGGCCACCGCAAACGAACCGCCGACAAGCGGATATTCAATCAGTCCTCCGCTCATCACCGTGAAGAGTGTGGAACGGCTGTTCGGCGTGTTCAGCAAACGAATGTCCAGCACATCACCGACGCCGACGCGATAGATGCTCGTCGGCAACATCTCGCTGCTGCTGGCAGCGGTAGCGGCGGCTGGCTCGCTCGTCGCTGTGGTTTCGTCTTTGGCCGGTGTGCTGGTCGCAGGCTGGCTCGCGCCGGATGAATTTGCGTTGGTGCCGTTTGCGGCTGGGTCAACTGATGCGCTGTTGGTGGTTGAGTCCGGCTTCGTTTCGCTGGCGGTTGGTTGTTGATTCGCAACGTCAGGCGCGGCAAGAGTCTGAGATGAAGCGTCCGTGGGCGACGACGAGGCCGCTTTAGTTTTATCTGAAGCTGCCGCTTCAGGAACAGTCGCTTGAGCAGCATCTTTGTCGTTCGTTGCGCTCGTGCTCGTTGGTTCGGTTGTCGCGGCGCTGGTGTTTGCGGCGTTGCTGCCGGGCGCGCTCGGCGTCTTCTCGTCATTGCCGAGAAGCTTTTGGAAGCTGGCGGCCATCTCAGGGCTGAGCGTTTGCAGAATTTTATACTGCGCTTGCGCGGCAGCCTTATCGCCAAGAATGTGATACATCCAGCCCAACTGATAATGCGCCTCGGCCCAGTCCGGCTTGACCTTCGCGGCACGCTTGTAGGATTCGCGCGCTTCCTTGTAGAGATTGAGGCTGTAGTATGCCTGCCCCAGACTGAAGTAGGTCTTCGGGTCGGTCGAGCCGAGACGGATAGATTGCTTGAATGCTTCGACCGCATCCTTGAAGCGCTTGGATTCGTAATGGCCCATGCCAATGGCGTAATACGAAGCGGCGTCCTGCGGGCTTGTCGTATTCAGACTGCTCTGCTCAGCAGTGGAAACCTGATTGCCGTTCGGCTTGACGGCAGTGGTCTTAACGGTTTTCGTCGTCGCGCCGCGCTTGCGGGAGTTCTTCGGCTTCGTTTCCTTCACCGCTTCGTTGACGGGCGGGGCGGCGGATTCCGTCTGTGCGTGTGCCGTTAACAAACAAAAACTAGCCAGCAATATCACACCGGCGGATAAAACTTTCTTCATAACACACTCTTTCTTCCTCAGATTCCTTGAAGCGGCACGCGGACGAGCGAGCGCAAGGTAAGCACCATGAGCGGCACGAGTCAGGCTGCCTTTTGAGCAGGCGGATTATACAAAAGCAAAGGGGAATTAGGAAGGCGGGGGACTAACTGTGCGCCGGCTCAACCTGGAGCAGCCACGCTTTCATCTTCAATCGTCAAACTGTCATCATTCACCTTCCCTATTTCCGGCGCTCCTTCGATGTCGAAACCTTCGCGGATGATGGAATGCACGCCCCAGCGCTCGTCGTCGCGCGCGGGGAAATCCGTCCGAAAATGTGCGCCGCGAGATTCCGTGCGCCAGAGAGCGGCGCGGGCAATCATCGTGGCGACGGTCAGGAAATTCCTTGACGCGCGCGAGAGCGGCGCGCGTGCTATCTGCTCAAATTCAAGGAGCGCACGGCTCACGGATTCGCGGCTCCGCAAGATTCCGACACGCTCCCACATCAAACGCCGCACGCGTTTGCGCACCGCGAGCGCTATTTCTCCTGACGCGAGCGCGGCGGGCGTTTTACCACCGCCGGCCAGCGCAACCGCATCATCAGGCTTCACGCTCGCACGCGCAGAGTCAACGGCTGCGGCGCGCCCCGCGCGTGCGCCGAACACCAATCC
>CAZEZJ010000422.1:0-4630 GCA_964516695.1 uncultured Blastocatellaceae bacterium | reverse complement strand
CCATTCCCATCTGGAAAATCGCGCCCGCGCTCGTCGCGGGCAACACGGTCGTCTTTAAGCCCGCGAGCTTGACGCCCGCGACCGCCGTTCGCATCGTAGAGATTTTCGAGGAAGCGGGTATTCCGAAGGGCGTGCTCAATCTAATTCTCGGCTCCGGCTCGGATGCGGGCGATGAGATTATCGGCCACAAGGCTGTGCGCGCCGTTTCCTTCACAGGTTCAAACGAAATTGGCATCCGTCTTTACGAGCAGGTTTCGCGGCGCGGCGCGAAAGTGCAATGCGAGATGGGCGGCAAGAATCCTGTCGTCGTCTTGGAAGACGCGGACCTTGACCTCGCCGTCGAATCAACGGCGCAGGGAGCGTTCGGCTCATCCGGCCAGCGCTGCACGGCGACGAGCCGCGCCGTCGTCATCAATGATGTTGCAGACGAATTTGTGGCGCGCATCAAGCGGCGCGCGGAATCAATGCGCATCGGCGCAGGTTCCGATTCGCAGACGGAGATGGGGCCGAGCGTTGACGAAAATCAATTCAAGACCGTGCTCGACTACATAGACATCGGGCGCGAAGACGGCGCCGAACTCGTTTGCGGCGGCACGCGCGCCGAAGGTGAAGGCTTAGACCGCGGCTACTTCGTCCGCCCGAGCGTCTTTGACCGCGTCACGACGGACATGCGCATCGCCCGCGAGGAAATCTTCGGGCCTGTGCTCTCGGTCCTGCGCGTCAAGGATTTTGAAGAAGCGATGCAGGTCGCCAACGATTCCGAATATGGCCTCTCATCATCAATTTTTACCAACGACGCCGCGCGCATCTTCCGCTTCGTTGACGAGATTGAAACGGGCATGACGCACATCAACTCTCCGACCACAGGCGGCGAAGCGCACATTCCCTTCGGCGGTATCAAAGCGACGGGCATCGGCGACCGCGAGCAAGGCTCAACCGCGCTCGATTTCTACACCGAGTTGAAGGTGGTCTACGTTGACTATACAGGGCGCAAGCGCGAGGGGAATTTATATTAACTTTCAACTCTTTCAGTCGCAGCCGCAGCACACGCGCGGAAGCTGCGAACAAAGAGGTTTGCTTGTGGTTCGTTCGCTTAATTTTCCTGAATCATTCGACGGCATGAAAACTGTAGCGTGTCCCGCCTGTAGTTTCTCCAATGTTAACCCCACGGCGGAATCCGCCTGCGCAAACTGCGGGGAATCGCTCGCGCCCGCGCTTTTTCAGCAAAGCGTGGATGAACTAAAGAAACTGACGGATAAGCTTAAAGGGATGAGCGCGCCGCGCCCGTCCTTCCGTTCTTTTAACGGTTTTGGCACGACGCTCCTGGATTACCGCCCGCTGCCCGACGGGACGTATCAAGCGACGCGCTGGGTCATCGCCCTTTTCCTGCCGATTTTTCCGCTCTCGGCATACGTCATTCAGCCCGAAACGCAGGAAAGAAGCTACGGGCGCGAGACCTCAAAGTTTACGGTTCTCGCGCAGATTCCGCTTTCCGCCGCCAGAGTCTTGCGCACCTACTTGCTCGCCCTTGTCGGCCTCTTGCCCGCCATCTTAGGCTATATTTATTCAAGGGAGATTAACCGCGCGGTGCGCGGTGTGTACGGCTTCGGGCTGATGCTTTTAATCTTCGCCTGGGTGTTCTACATCATCTTCTTCAAGCTGAAAAACGACAGCAAAGCTTATCGCTCTCAAGCAACGTCATAAGCGAAGCCATCTTGGAAAAAAAGTCTTTCAATGGAGAAACATTTATGAGCACAGTTGAATCAAGCGCGCGCCAATCCGAGACGATTAGCAAGCAGAAGGAATTTCTCTTCCCGGCGGTCGCCACCTATTATCAGGAACCGCTCGCGCTCGTGCGCGGCGAAGGGATGTATGTCTGGGACGACGCGGGCAATCGTTATCTTGATTGCTTCGGCGGCGTGCTCACCGTCAGCGTCGGCCACGCCAACCCGCAAGTCAACGCGGCCATCATCGAGCAGGTCAAGACTATTTCGCACACCTCCACGCTCTATGCCAACAAGCCGCAAGCCGACCTCGCTGAGAAGCTTTATCAAATCACGCCCGGGCGCTTGAAAAAATCCTTCTTCACCAACAGCGGCACGGAGGCCGACGATACGGCCATCATGGCGGCCAAGCTCTACACGGGCCGCCACGAAATCGTCGTCCTGCGCCACAGCTACAGCGGACGCTCCGCCACGGCGCTCTCGGCGGTCGGCCATTCGACGTGGCGGCAATTGCCCGCCCAAGTCGCAGGCATCGTTCACGCGCGCGCGCCCTACTGCTATCGCTGCCCGCTCAAGCTCTCTTATCCTGAATGCGGCCTGGCCTGCGCCGAAGACATCGAAGACGTGATTATGACGACCACGACGGGCGAAATCGCGGCCTTTATGGCCGAGCCTATCCTCGGCGTCGGCGGCTTCATCGTTCCGCCCCCGGGCTATTTTGAGCGCGCCGTCGAGATAACAAAGAAGCACGGCGGACTCTTTATTGCCGACGAAGTGCAAACCGGATGGGGACGCACCGGAGACAAGTGGTTCGGCATCGAGCATTGGAACGTCGAGCCTGACATCATCACCTCCGCGAAAGGCATGGGCAACGGCGTGCCCATCGGCATGACGACCGCCACACCGGAAGTCGCAGACAGCTACCCGGGCCTGACCTTCTCCACCTTCGGCGGCAATCCCGTCTCGATGGCTGCCGCGCTCGCCGTCATCAAGGTCATCGAAGACGAAGACTTGAAGACCAATGCGGCTACTGTCGGTGCATACTTCCGCCAGCGTCTCGAAGAACTCAAAGACAAATATCCGGTCATCGGCGACGTGCGCGGGCTGGGCCTGATGCAAGCCATCGAACTCGTCAAAGACCGCGAGACCAAAGAGCCTGACCCGCAATCCGTCCTCAAAGTCTTCGAGGAGACGAAACGCCGCGGCGTCCTCATCGGCAAAGGCGGACTCTATGCCAACGTGATTCGCACGGGGCTAATGCTCAATTCGACTAAAGATACGGTTAATGAATTAATCGAAGCATTGGATGGGGCATTAGCTCAGTTATGAAAGTATTTCTCAGTTGGTCAGGAGAAAGAAGTAGGCTGATAGCTGAAGCATTGCGATACTGGCTGCCTAAAGTTATTCAGGCCATACAACCATGGATGTCAGCCAACGATATTGAGAAAGGCACTCAATGGCGCGCCGGTCTAACTAATGAGTTGGAACAAGCTGGCATCGGTATTATTTGTTTAACTCCTGAGAATATAGAGTCGAGCTGGATTCACTTTGAAGCCGGAGCTTTATCCAAGCAACAGCGCAGCACGCGAGTTTGTACTTTTCTCTTTGAACTAAAGCCCGTGGACGTGAGAGAGCCTCTGGCGCAATTTCAAAACACGAGAGCGCAGAAAGATGATGTCAGAAAGCTGATTCAGACGATTAATAACACGCTCGGAGAAAGTAAGTTATCGGATTCCGAAATTGACGAAGCATTTGATGTGTGGTGGCCCAAGTTGGAGCAACGTCTAACCGGCATCCCTCAGCCAAGCCAAATAACTAAACAGCAACGCAATGAAAGAGAAATACTTGAGGAAATACTAGAGTTAGTTCGGGCGCAGACTAGAATCGAGCAAGCGCTCTTAAATGACCCGAGATTAGTTAAACTTCATATGCCGAGTGTGGTCAACTTGCCTGTGGAAGATGCTGAACTGCTTTCCGATTATTGTCAAAGCCTACAGTTAGACCAACAAAGCTTTTCCAAGCAGATTGAGCGGCTCAGAAATGATGAACAATATGCACTGGAATGTTTGAGAGCCTTGCGCGGTAAAGATAGATACTTTGATAAAGAATGGCCCTCAGGGCCTCCAATTCGCAAGCTCCCTGATAAGCTAAATAACAGTCTGAACTCACCCTCATTAGAAAAAGAGGACAAGTTTCATGAAGATTCTGATTCGTAACGGTCGCATCGTCACCGCGGTTGATGACTACAAAGCCGACGTGTTGATTGAAGACGGCATCGTCTCCGTCATCGGCGCGAAGCTTGAGATGGAGGCTGACCGCGTGATTGATGCGGGTGGCAAGTTAGTAATCCCGGGCGGAATTGACCCGCACACGCACATGGAGTTTCCCTTTGGCGGCACGCAGGCGTCCGACGATTTTCGCACGGGCACGATTGCCGCCGCGCATGGCGGGACGACGACGATTATTGATTTCGCCGTGCAGTATAAAGGCGAATCGCTGGTTGAGGCGATTGATAACTGGCACGCGAAGGCGGAGGGCAAGACGGCCATTGATTATAGCTTTCATCTCATCACGACCGAGCTTGAGGACGAGCGCGTGCCGGAGATGCATCGCGTGATGGATGAGGGCGTGACGAGCTTCAAGCTGTTCATGGCGTATCCGGGCGTCTTTCTGGTTGATGATGCGACGATTTATCGCGCGATGATAGCCGCCGGAGAGCGCGGCGGCCTGATTTGTATGCACGCGGAAAACGGCATCGTCATCAACGAGATTATCAAGCGGGCGCTGGCCGAGGGCAAGACCGCGCCGAAGTATCACGCGCTGACGCGGCCCACCCGTGCCGAAGCTGAAGGCGTGCATCGCGCAATCGCGATTGCTGAGATGGCGGAGTCGCCCGTTTATATTGT
>CAZEZJ010000421.1:0-4631 GCA_964516695.1 uncultured Blastocatellaceae bacterium | reverse complement strand
GGTTATGGTATCGTCTCCCAGTCGCCCCGCGCCGTCTCGCACGAGATGAAGCTCTCTTTTCATCGCACATCACTAACTTGACCGGAGAGAAGCCCATGAAACCTCGCACACTAATCGTCTCCCTCTTCCTGCTGCTTTTCACAACGCTCGCCGCACGCGCCGAAGAGCTTGTGCCCTATCAACCGATACCCGAAGAGACAGACATTCACGCCTGGACATCCGGCAGCACAACTCGCGTCCGCGTCAAATTCACCTTCCGCGATTGCGGGACACGGATTATTGATTGGGGCACGGTCGCCCGCAGCGGCAATGATTTTTCCGTTGACATCAAGGCCGAACGCTGGACGGGCATCGTTTGCGTCGCCGTAATGACCGCCGAGCGCATCTACGACCTCGGCACGCTCGCGCCCGGCGCTTATACCTTCACCGTCAACTCCAGAGGCGCGACCATCGAGAGCTTACAGTTTGACCCCGCGCAGGTCGTTGAGCGGTGGGAGCCGTTCGTCCCGAACGCACAGAGCGTCGTCATTCCCATTCGCACGAACGGCGGCGTCACCTTCGCGTTTCCCATCATCATCTGCGGCGACGCGCCCTGCCGCGTCGTCGAATGGGGGCCGGTCAGGCGCAGCGGCAACGACTTTGCGATTGATGTCAGGATAGAACGCTGGACGGGACAGCCGACCGCCTTTAACCGCGTCACGCAGACCTACTCGCTTGGGCCAACGCCTCCCGGCAGTTATTCTTTCAGCCTCTTCGCCTACGGAACGCTCGCCAGGCAACAGCCCTTCAACGTCACGACCGAGCAGGGCTACTACGGCAATCCGATTGACGACCCGGCCTTCTTCGTCCGCCAGCACTACAGCGATTTTCTCAGCCGCGAGCCTGACGCCGGAGGACTCACCTACTGGTCCGACGAACTCATCAAGCCATGCAACGGTCAAATCAATTGCATGAACAACATCCGTCATCGCACGTCCGCAGCCTTCTTCATCTCCGACGAGTTTCAGCGCACGGGCTATTTCATCTACCTGCTGCACAAAGTCACGACGGGCGCGCGTCCCCTCTTCGCAGAGTTTATGCGCGACCGCAGCCGCGTGGTTGACAGCAGTAATCTGGAAGAAAGCCGCCGCGCCTTCACCGAAGAATGGGTGCGGCGCGACGCCTTCAAGCAAGTCTATCCAGACGCGCTGACCGCCGATGAATTCGTCAACAAGCTCTTCGACACGGCGCAACTCTTCCCCTACACAACCGAACGCCTCGCGATGGCAGACCGATTGAGGACGAACGAGTGGACACGCGCCGACGTGCTCCGCGCCGTCATCGCTATCGATGAACTCAAGCAGCGCGAATACAACCCGGCCTTCGTCTTGATGCAATACTTCGGCTACCTAAAACGTAACCCCGACGAAGGCGGCTATCGCTTCTGGCTCGATGTCGTCAGCAACCGCGATGTCAACAACTACCTCGGCATGGTGCAAGCCTTCATCAACTCGCCCGAATACAGAGCGCGCTTCGGGCAACCGTGAGAAAGGTAAAAGTAAAAAGGTAAAAGGTAAAAGGAAGAGAAGGACGGAAGGCAGAAGCAAAGCGGAAGCCGCTCAATTAAAGCGGCTCGCCAACGCTTTTGCCTTTTGCATTTTTGCTCTTCTCCTGCATCGCGCGCAGTTCTTCGGGGATGAAGGCGGTGATGTGATGGCGCGTGGTGTGGCCGTTGGCGTAAGACTGGTAGAGAAGGAAGTCTGGAAGTTGCAGGCAACTGAGCGGGGAATTGTGGTTGTACCCAGAGTCTAGGCCGATGGCGCTGTGAAAGATGTAGATGCCGTGGCGGCCCACCCGACCGCGATAGGGCAGGAAGGCGGTCGGCGTATGGCCGAAGAGACAGGGCTTGCCGCGATAGTGTAGGTAGAAATCTTTGTTGCGCGTCCAGAGCAGTTGTTGAGAGTCAGTCTCGCTCGGATGCTTGCCGTGGTCGAGGCCCGCGTGGACGTAGAGAGCATACTCGTCTTCGTGATAAAACGGCGTGCGGCGTATGAAGTCAAGATGCTCTGCGGGGATAATCTCTTTCAACTGCTGGCGCGCCGCCTCGTAGTCTTCTTCCTGCGTAATCAAAAGGGGCTGTCCGGTGTATTGCTCGAAGGTGCGCTCGCCGCCGATGATGGGTTTGAGCCAGATGGTCGCGCCATCATCCAGAAAATCAAGCAGCATTTGTTCGTGATTACCGCGCAGGCAGATAACTTGCGCGGGCGCTTCGCGCTCTAGCGCGATGACATCCGAGACGACGCCAGGCGCATCCATGCCGCGGTCAATCAAGTCCCCTAGAAAGACGAGCGTGTCGGAGTCCGGCTCGCGCGGCAGCATTTCCAACAGGAGATTCAACTGCGCTCGTCGCCCGTGAATGTCCCCGATTACAAAGGTCTTCATGCCTTATCCTTTTTGCGCCGGGCGCGGGGGCGGCAACGCGTCCATCAGTTGTTTAAATTCGGGGTCATCGTGAAACGCAGCCCAGTTTGGGTCAGACTCAAACCACGTCCGGTTCTCATTGCCGAGCGCAATCGAGCGCCTGAGCCACTGCAAAGCCTCGGCGCGCATTCCTTCCAGCGCATAGACGGAAGCCAGCCAGTAGGAAATATCATGGTCGGCGGCGGCGGAATCTTTCACGCTCTCTGTAATCTGCGCTAAGGCTTCCATGTGACGCCCTTGCGCGCTTAGGCAGGTGGCGTAAATCGGGCGGATGCCGTCCAACTGCGGCTGCGCCGCGAAGACTTCTTCGAGCAGGCGCACGGCCTCGTCAACCTCGCCGCGATAAAAGAGCACTCGCGCGCGAAAAGACTTAATCAACGGATGCTCCGGCTCGACGGCAGCGCCCTGGTCCAACTCAAGCAGGGCATCGTCGTAGCGCCGTTGATACATGAAGATGCGCGAGCGGTTGTAGCTGACGACGACGCGCTCGGCCGGATTCAAGCGCACCATTCGTTCGTAGCTGCGCAGCGCTCCCTCATAGTCGCCGTCAAGGCGTCTGAGCACGCCCGTCACGAAATGCACGCCGACATCATTCGGGACTTCGCGCCTGAGTTGCGACACAATCTGGCGCGCCTTCTGTTTTTCGCCGCGCGAGAGATGAATGAAGACCATGTGCATTCGCGGCTCAATCAGGTGCGGGTCGAGCGCCAGCGCACGCTCGAACGATTCGTCTGCGTGATGATAATCTTCGGCGTCGCCAAAGCCCTTCATCACACGGTTGGCGTAGCAGCTACCGAGCGCGCCGTGTGCGAGCGCAAACGAGGGGTCGAGTTCGGTCGCGCGCTTGAAATGGCCTATCGCGGCGTCAACGTCTTCAGGCGCGAGCGTGTGATAGATGTAGCGGCCCATGCGGTCGCGCCCGCGCAAATATTCCTCGTAGGCGGCGGCGTTCGCGGTGGCCGGTTGGGCCAAGTCCTTCTTCTCGTCTTTGGTCAACTCAAGGCGCAAGCCCTTGACGATGTGCTGCGTGATGGTGTCCTGCACGGTGATGATGTCTGAAGAGTCCGCATCAATGCGGTCGCTCCAGAGCAGCGTGCCGGAATTCACGTCGAGCAGTTGGGCCGTCACGCGCAGGCGATTGCCCGCGCGCAGGAAGCCGGCCGAGAGCACGGCGTCCACGTTTAACTCGCGCCCGGCGTCGCGCGGGTCGCGCTCCGTGCCCTGATATTTGACAATCACGGACGAAGGCCGCACCACAAGGGAACGCAGGCGCGCCAGTTCCGTTATCACGGCATCGGCCAGCGAAAACTCGTAAAAGCTGGCCTCCGTGTCTTGGCTCAGATTCTTGAAGGGCAGAATGGCGACGCTCTTTTTTTCTTGGTCACCGATGCTGGTCAGCGGCGTTTCGTGAATCTGCGGCTGCGCGCTGCCGATGGGCGTCGTGACCTGAGA
Organism: uncultured Blastocatellaceae bacterium; assembly: GCA_964516695.1. Classification (GTDB taxonomy): domain Bacteria; phylum Acidobacteriota; class Blastocatellia; order Pyrinomonadales; family Pyrinomonadaceae; genus DASVTR01. The sequence continues at coordinate 719 of CAZEZJ010000421.1, read as the reverse complement.
GGTGATGGGCGCGGTGGTCGGCGGCTCTCCGCCGCCGCTGCCTGTGATGTTGCGCAGCCAGCGCAGAGCGCGCGACATGGGGCTGGCGCTGGTCAGATGGCGTGGAGCGCTCGTGCCGAGTCCCTCTTCAAAGCGCGCCCCGTCTTGTGTGCCCGATGTGATTTCGCGATAGACGCTGCGCAAATCGTCGCGCAAGTCTTCCATCTGTTGATAACGAGCGCCCGGCTCTTTCTGGAGCGCCTTATCGAGGATGGCTTGCAGGCGCGGCGGAACAGGGTCGGGGCGCGCTTCCGCGAGCGGCTTCGGCTGGTCGTGCAGCACGGCATGACGCACATCAACGCTCGTCTTGCCCTGAAAGGGCCAGATGCCCGTCAGCATTTCGTAGAGCAGCACGCCCGTGGAGAAGATGTCCGCGCGCTTGTCAACGCGGTCGCCCCTGGCTTGCTCCGGCGCGGCATAGGTCGCCGTCCCGTAAGGCACGCCGATTTCCGTCAACTCCGTATGATGAATACCCTCAAGGCGCGCCGTCTCTTCATCGAGCAACTTGGCGAGGCCGAAGTCTAAGACCTTCACCTGTCCTTTGTCCGTCACCATCACGTTGCCCGCTTTGATGTCGCGATGAATAATCTCGCGGGCGTGGGCCGAGGCCAGAGCGTCCGCCACCTGAATGGCGATGAGCAGCGCGCTCTTTAATTCGAGCGGGCGACCATTGACCAGTT
>CAZEZJ010000420.1:0-4640 GCA_964516695.1 uncultured Blastocatellaceae bacterium | reverse complement strand
AAGTGACAAGGTGACGTGTGACGAGTTAAAAGCTCTGCCACTGTGGCTGCCTGCGACCTGTTACTTTGTGCTCCTTATTAATAACCTTTTAGATGCGCCGGCGAGCACTATCGCTTGCCGACCGATACGAGAAATGTTTGACGAACCTTACGAGCTATTGCTTTCAACTCGTCAACTTCTCACTCGTCACCCTCGTACCGCGCTTCACATTTTTCTGACAAAACATTTGCCCGGAAGTTGCCGCACTAACTCGCGCATTTCCAAGCCCAGCAACGCGCCCGTCAACTCCGGCACCGGTAGCCGTGTGGCTTCGGCCAGCGCATCAATATGCGCCGGGTCGTCCGTGGAAAGCAACTTGAAGACGGCGTGTTCGCTGGCAGTCAAATCCGCCGGAACGAGTTGCAACTGCTCGACGAGGGCGCTCTCCTCCGTCTTCTTCGACTCGGGCGGAAGCAACTGTGCGGCCACCTCCGGCGGCAATTCGGAGGCTACGTCCTGCCATTGCTGTACGAGTTTTGCACCCGCGCCTTTAATCAGATAATTAGTCCCGAAAGAGTTTCGCGAAGTGATGTTGCCCGGCACGGCGAAGACCTCTCGGCCCTGTTCAAGCGCCATCCGCGCCGTTATCAAAGAGCCGCTGTTCTCCGCCGCCTCGATGATGATGACGCCGAGGCTCAAGCCGCTGATGACGCGATTGCGATATGGAAAATTCTGCGGCGCGGGCGGCGTCTCCAGTGGAAACTCGGAGACCAGCGCGCCGCCGTTTTCCAAAATCTCAGTGGCCAGCTTCCGGTGGTCGCGCGGGTAAACCTGGTCCAGCCCCGTGCCCATCACCGCCACCGTGCGCCCGCCAGCTTCGAGAGCGCCGCGATGCGCCGCCGCGTCAATGCCGCGCGCCAGCCCGGAAACAATCGTCACACCGCGCTTCGCCAAATCGCGCGCCAGCATCCCCGCGGCGTTCTGCCCGTACGTCGAACAACGACGCGAGCCGACAATCGCCACGCATGGTTTATCCAGACACTCGGCCCAAGCGCCTTTGACATAGAGCGTAACTGGCGGGTCGAACACCTCCCGCAGCAGCGCCGGATAAACGCCGTCGTCCAGCAGGAGCACGTCCGCGTTTAACTCTCTGACGCGCGCAATCTCATCCGCCGCTTTCTCGAAGAGGTCGCGCGCCATGATGCTCTCGATGGCTTCCGCTCTCAGCCTGAGCGCTTCCAATTCCGCGCGCGATGCGCCAAAGACCGCCTCCGCCGAACCGAAACGCTCTAACAGCTTGGCGGCGGCGCGCGGCCCGATGCCCGGCGTCATATTGAGTGCAATCCACTCTTTCATAATTTTTGATTTTCGATTTTAGATTTTAGATTGGAAGCGGACTAAAGATTTAGAAATTAAATTCTTCATCCTTATCCAATCGCAAATCAAAACTCTAAAATCGCAAATTAAATTGGCGGAGGCGTGTAGGAATCGAACCTACCTGAGCCTGCTCTCACAGGCTCACAAACGGTTTTGAAGACCGCGCCATTCACCAGAACAGATGCGCCTCCGCAGGGGTTCAAGCGCGGAAAACCCTACGCGTCGCCGGGCCATGCTGTCAAGAGCCGAAGCTTGCCCGTCAGATTTTGTCGGCCATCGCCGGAGATTTCTTTCCGTTAGAAAAACGGTTTCGCGCCGAGAGGCAAAGAAGAGAAACGGCTAACAGCGCGCAGAGAAGATTTTCGTGTTTCGTGCGCGCTTTAGTTCTCATTTCCGAAGGGTTTTTGAGCGGAAGGCTTTTCTCTCTCTTTACCCGCGTATGTATTTGACCGGAGGGCTTGGGACGGAATAGTGTATTGTTTACTTTGCAGCGGCCCGAATAAAACTGAAACTAAAGGCGGGCCGTGTAGTTAAATCAACGGACGATTCTTGTTTGAGCTGCGGCGCGTGGCTTCCCAAAAACCCTTCAGGCCCCGCACCGTCAGCCAAAGCCTCTCTCTCAATCGAAGGAGAATCAAGATGCAATTTCTGGCACGCTTGACGCTCATCCTGAGCCTGCTTGGTTGCGTCGCCGTGTGCGCGCACGCGCAGGCTGCTCAAGCCGTCGGCACGGGCACCATCACCGGACGCGTGACGATTTCCGACAAACCGGCGCAGGGCGTTTCAATTCTGCTGTTGCCTGCGGATAGATATGCGCCTGACCGCAGGTCCGTAGCGCGGGCAACAACGAATGCCGAGGGCGAGTTTCGGCTGATGAACCTCGCCGCCGGTCGTTACGAAGTCACCCCGGTCGCGCCCGCCTTCGTCTCTGCGGCCAATTTGATGCACGAGAGGAACCAAGGCAAGAGCGTCAATCTCGCGGAGGGTGAGACGATAGACAAGCTTGATTTCACGCTCGTCAAAGGCGGCGTCATCACGGGTCGTGTCGTGGACGCGGACGGGCGACCCGTCATCGGCCAAAACGTCAGGCTCGCGACCGTCGTCACGCAAAACGCAGAGCGACGCGGCGGCGGCAGCACGTTCTCCTTTAGCTCGTCAATGTTTCAGACGGATGACCGCGGCATCTATCGTATGTATGGGATTCCGCAAGGGTCTTACGTCGTCAGCGTCGGTGAAGACAGCCGCGCCGGGATGGTCAGAGTGGGCATCGTTCGCGGCGGCTTCTACACGCGCACTTTTCATCCCAACGCGGCTGAAGAAGCAAAGGCCACCATCATCGAGGTGACGGAAGGCGGCGAAGCGACAAACGTTGACATCACGCTGAATCGTCGCGCAACGACTTACGCGGCCTCGGGACGCGTCATTGACGCCGAGACGGGCAAAGCGGTCGCCAATATCACGACAGCCTACGGCGCTGTGCGCGAACGCGAAAATCAGATGGGCGGGATGGGCCTCGGCACACGCACCGATGCCGAAGGCAACTTCCGTTTCGAGGGCTTGATATCTGGACGCTACGCCGCCTTCATCGCGCCCAGCGAGCGCAACGAAGACTACAGCGCGCCCGTCACGTTTGAGATTAACGAGGGCGACGTGTCAGGGCTAATCATCAAAGTCCGGCGCGGCGCAAGCATCAGCGGCGTGGCGGTGGTCGAAGGCGCGACCGACCGCGCCGCGCTCGCGCGCCTCTCGCAACTGAGGATTTCTTACTGGCCCGAATCCGAAAAGCTAGTCGCTCCCATTTTCAATCAGGGCACGCGGGTTAATCCCGACGGCAGCTTCCGTATCGCCGGTCTTCAGCCCGGAAAGGTCAGACTGATGCTGGAAGGGTGGCCTCCGCCGAAAGGCTTTTCGCTGGTGCGCGTCGAGCGCGACGGCGTTGAGCAGCGGGCGGGCATCGTTGATGTTCCGGCGGTCGGGCATGTGACGGGCGTGCGCCTGGTGCTCGAATATGGCACCGGCATTCTGCGCGGTCAGATACGGGTCGAAAACGGCACGCTTCCCGAAGGCACTCGCCTCTATGTCAGCGCGCGCCGGCCGAGCGCGGCTGAGCCGTCTTTGCCCGGCGCTGAAGTTGATGCGCGCGGGCGTTTCGTGATGGAGGGCTTGCCGCCCGGCGAATATCAACTCAGACTCGGCGGTAACACGGGCCTCAGCAGCCAGCGCATCCCCGTGGTCGTGCAAAACGTCAACGTGACGAACGGAGTGGAAACGCAGGTCACGCTTGTTCTCGATCTCACAGCGAAGGACGAGAGCAACAAATGATGAACAGCAAGCTCAACCCTCTCTTTCACACGCCCGCTCTTCGCAGCCCAAGAGCGCGCCCTCTCAACTTCCTTCTCGTCTCGCTCGTCATGCTCGCTTCGGCGGCCAGCGCGCAGACGACGACAACCAAACAAACGCCCGCCAATCAGCCATCCGACACCAAAGCCGAAAGCGCCGCGCCGCGCACCGGCACGATTACGGGCCGCGTCCTCGGTAACGAAGGCCATCCGGTCGCAAACGCCACCATCCTCGTCTACGCTCTCAGCGTCGGCGGCCCTCCGACCGGAGACACGACGGACGCGGACGGAAGATTTGAGGTCAAGAATCTGCGGCCCGGCGCTTATAACGTGCAGGTCTCAGCGCCCGGCTACGTCGCCTTGCCCGATGCTGGGGTGGAGTTTGGTTCGCCGCGCCTTTACCGCGTCGGTGAGACGGTGAATGTCACGCTCGTCAAGGGCGGCGTCATCACGGGCACTGTGACGACGAATGACGGCGAACCAGTTATCGCCGCCACCGTTCGTGCCATCCGCGTGCGCAAGCCCACGGAGCGGGTGACGGCGAGTTCGACCTATCCCATGCCGAGGCTGACAGATGATCGAGGCATTTATAGGCTCTACGGCTTGGAGCCTGGCGTCTACGTGATAGCCGCTGGCGGAAGCGCCCAGGCCTACGGCAACGTCAACCCCTACGAGGGCGACGCGCCGACCTATTATCCTGCAGCGACGCGCGACACTGCCGCCGAAGTGACCTTGCACGCGGAGGAAGAATTAACCGGCATCGACGTGCGCTACAGGGGCGAGCGCGGCCATACAATTAGCGGCCTCGTTTCCGGTCCAACCAGTGACCCGAATTTTCGTTCCGGCGGCGTCTCCATCATGCTGATGCAAGCGGTGAGCAGCGTTGTGGAATCGTCTGCGTTCGTCCAAGGAGAGGAGGGCGGCAATCGCTCTTTCGCTTTGAAC
>CAZEZJ010000419.1:0-4660 GCA_964516695.1 uncultured Blastocatellaceae bacterium | reverse complement strand
GAGACGCCCGCGCCGGCGAAGCGGTTCTTCAGGTCGCGCTTCAGCTTCAGGTCTTCGAGCAGGAAATCGCCGTACTGTTTTTTCGCGAACCAGTGCGAGTGCCAGTCTTTGTTGTAGCCGAGGCGGAAGCCGTAAGGATGAACTTTCTGACCCACTCTTCTTCTCCGTTTCTGAGTCTTAAAAACTGACTATTCAGTCGTCTCAGTGTAAGCCGTTGTGTTTGTCGATGCCGCCGTCTCAGTGTTCTTGCTTTCTTCGGCGGTTGCGGTCTTGTCTGTCTTCAGGGCTGTGCGTTTGGCGCGCGGCGCGGCAGCCGCTCCGCCGCGTCTGCGATTCTTGTTTTCGGAGGGCTGCGCCGATTTCGAGGCTTCACCCTTGCCGTTGCCCTGAGTCTTTTTCGTCTCCGCCTTCTCGTCGCTGGAGAGCAGGACGGTGACGTGGCAGAAGTGTCGTTTCTCGCGATAGGCGCGGCCTTGCGGAGCCGGACGCATACGACGACGATTCTTCGTCGGCCCGCGATCCACAAACGCCGCCTTGACCCACAACTCATCCGGGTCAATCGCGATATTGGCCTTCTCCGCCGCTTCGCTGGCGTTGGCGATGGCCGAACGCACACACTTTTCGATGTGTCCGGCTGCACGCTTGTTCGTAAACTGCAAGATAGCCAATGCCTGATTGACGTTCTTGCCGCGAATCATATCAACGACGAGCCGCGCCTTCTGCGCCGACCCATGCAGATATTTTGCACTCGCTTTCGCTTCCATAATTACCTCAGTGACGAGTGACGAGTGACGAGTGACGAGCAGTAACAAGCTTTCTTGCTTGTCACTCGTCACTCGTCACTTGTCACTATTTTTTAGCTACCTTCGATGATTTCTCAGCCTTCGTGCCCGAATGGCCCTTGAACGTGCGCGTCGGCGCAAACTCGCCCAACTTGTGGCCGACCATATTCTCCGTCACATAAATCGGCAGATGGCGCTTGCCGTTATGCACGCCGAAGGTTAAGCCCACCATGTCGGGCGTGATGGTCGAACGCCGCGACCAAGTCTTAATCGCCGGCGGACGATTGCCGCCCGCGCGAATCCGCTCGACCGCCTTCGCCACACTCTTATCAACAAAAGCACCTTTTTTAACTGAACGCGCCATGTCTACTCCATTTTAGATTTTGGATTTTTGATTTGCGATTGGATAAGGACAAGAGCTTTTAATCTTTAGTCATTATCGAATCAAAAATCGCAAATCTAAAATCGCAAATTACTTAACTCTTCTATCGCGCACGATCATCTTCTGCGTGCGTTTGTTGCTGCGCGTCTTGTAGCCGCGCGTCGGTTGTCCCCAAGGGGTGACGGGGTGGCGTCCGCCGCTGGTTTTGCCTTCGCCGCCGCCGTGCGGGTGGTCCACAGGATTCATCGCCACGCCCCTGACGTGCGGGCGAATGCCCTTCCAGCGCGAGCGTCCCGCTTTGCCGTAAGAAACGTTTTCATGCTCGACGTTGCCGACTTGGCCCACGGTCGCCATGCAGACGACGGGAACGCGGCGAACTTCGCCCGAAGGCATACGCAGTTGCGCGTAGTCGCCTTCCTTCGCGACAAGTTGCGCGAACGCGCCAGCCGAGCGGGCCATCTGCCCGCCCTTGCCGGGCCGCAGTTCGATATTGTGAATCTGCGTGCCCAGCGGAATATTGCGAATCGGCAAGGCATTACCCGGCAGGATGTCTGCATCAGGGCCGCTCATCACGGTCTTGCCGACTTCTAGCCCGGCGGGAGCGATGATGTAGCGCTTCTCGCCGTCCAGATAGGTGACGAGCGCGATGTGCGCCGAGCGATTCGGGTCATACTCAATCTGCGTCACACGACCGGGCACGCCCGCTTTGTCGCGCTTGAAATCAACTATGCGGTAGAAACGCTTGTGGCCGCCGCCGCGACGCCTGACCGTAATGCGCCCGTCGTTATTGCGCCCGGAAATGCGCTTCTTCGCTTCCAGCAGAGACTTCTCAGGCTCCGCCCCTGCGGTCAACTCGTCACGCGTCAAATACGTCTGGTAACGACGCGCCGGTGATGTCGGTGTCAGTTTCTTGATGCCCATAATTCAAGTAATAGGTGATAAGTGATGAGTAACAGGTAAAAGGCTTTTTCTCATCACCTATCACCCATTACCTATCACGGCCCTTAAATCGCTTCGCCGTAATCGAGCGGCTTCTCGCCCTGCTTCAAAGTGACGTAGGCTTTTTTCCAAGAGGGCCTGCGGCCTTCGTAGCGCCCGCGACGCTTAATCTTGCCTGCGTAGTTGACCGTCCGCACGGCGTCAACCTGAACCTGAAAAATCGTTTCCACCGCCGACTTGATTTCAGGCTTCGTCGCGCGCGTGTCAACGCGGAAGGTCAGAAGCTGCCGCGCGTCCTGCGATTCTTCTTTGGCAACGAGCGCCTTCTCCGTGATGACCGGCGACTTGATGATGTCCCAAACTGTTCTCATCTCGCTTTACGCCGCCTCCTCTTCAGGGCCGGCAGTTTCCGGCTCCGTTGCATTGTCGCTTGCTGTCGCTGCCTCTTCTTCAGAAGCGCCCGCTCCCTTGCCTTGCGTATCGAGCAGGCGAGTCAACTCTTCGACCGCCGCCCGCGAAAGCACCAGCTTTTCGTGATACAGCAGGTCGTAGATGTTGAGACCGTAGCTGTTGACGACTTTCGCGCGTTTGATGTTGCGCGCAGACAAGAGCAGGTTTTCGTTCTCCAGCGAATCAACAATCAGCGTCTTGCCTTCGAGGCCAAGCGTGCCAAGCGCCTTGATAAAATCTTTCGTCTTCGGCTGGTCGAAGCTCAATCCTTCGAGCACGAGAAGATTGCCCTCGCGCACGCGCTCCGAAAGCGCCGAGCGCAGCGCGCCGCGCCGCATCTTCTTCGGCATCCCGTAAGACCAATCACGCGCCTGCGGCCCATGCGTATTGCCGCCGCCTTTCCAGAGCGGCGAGCGAATCGAAGCGATGCGTGCGCGCCCCGTGCCCTTCTGTTTCCAGAGTTTCTTGCCCGAGCCGGACACATCGCCGCGCGTCTTCGTGCCGACTGTGCCCGCGCGCGCGTTCGCCATGTAATTTCGCACGGCAGCGTGAATCAACGTCTCGTTGAACTCCGCGCCGAACACCGCATCGGACAACTCAAGGTCTCCGATTTCTTCGTTCCGCAAATTGCGCACCTTAACGGTAGGCATAGCTCACTCCGTTCGAGTGATAAGTGATAAGTGATGGGTGATAAGAAGAAAGCTGTTTCCTATCACTTATTACTTATTACTTATTACCCCTTTTTGCTTTCTTGACTATAACCACGCTGCCGTTCGCGCCCGGCACAGCGCCGCGCACCATCAGCAGATTATTCTCAACGTCCACGCGCGCCACCGTCAGCCCGCGCACGGTCACACGCTCGTCGCCCATGTGGCCCGAGGAGCGCATTCCCTTCACGACGCGCGACGGATAGGCCGAAGCGCCGATTGAACCCGGCGCTCTGACGTTCATCGAGCCGTGTGATTCAGGCCCGCGATTGAAGTTGTGACGCTTGATGGTGCCCGCGAAGCCGCGTCCCTTCGAACGCCCGATAACTTCAATGCGGTCGCCGTCAGCAAACTGGTCAACCAACACTTTGTCGCCAACGTTCGTCGCATCAGCCGAATCTTCCAGCCGAAATTCCTTCAGGATGCGAGCCGGAGGCACGCCGCCGCCAGTCTTCTCGAAGTGGCCGCGCATCGGCTTGTTCACGTTCTTCAGCTTGATGGGCCGGTCTTCGACCAATCCGAGTTGCACGGCGTTGTAGCCGTCGCGGCCAGCCGCCGTCTTCTTCTGCACCACAACGCATGGGCCAGCCTTAATGACCGTCACCGGAGTGACCGTCCCATCCGGCGCAAACAACTGCGTCATGCCGACTTTTTTACCGATGATTCCGTTAATCATCACTTACCTCAATTTTAGATTTGCGATTTTAGATTTTGGATTGGATAAGGATAAAAACTTAAATTTATTAATCTTTAGTCCTTACTCAATCGCAAATCCAAAATCTAAAATCGCAAATTACCTGTCTCTGCCGAACGCTTTAATCTCCACATCGACGCCCGCCGGAAGGTCTAGCTTCATTAAGGCGTCAACGGTCTGCGGCGTCGGGTCGAGAATGTCCATCAGACGCTTATGCGTTCTGATCTCAAACTGCTCGCGCGATTTCTTATCCACGTGCGGCGACCTCAAGACCGTCCACTTGTTTTTCAAAGTGGGTAGCGGAATCGGCCCGGCGACGCGAGCGCCCGTGCGCTTGGCCGTCTCAACAATCTCCGTGGTGGATTGGTCCAACACGCGATGGTCGTAAGCCTTGAGTCTGATTCTGATTTTTTCGTTCAGCATAATTTGGCTTTCAACTAGCAATTATTCAGCACTCAGCGCGCCGCCCATTTGCATGACGGCGCGCTGAGCATGAACCACTATTCCACGATTTCGGAGACGGTGCCGGCACCCACTGTCCTCCCACCTTCCCTGATGGCGAACCGCAAGCCCTTCTCCATCGCAATCGGTGCAATCAATTCTATCTCCATCTGCACATTATCGCCCGGCATCACCATCTCCACCCCCTGCGGTAAGTGCGCCACCCCAGTTACGTCCGTCGTCCGAAAGTAAAACTGCGGCCGGT
>CAZEZJ010000418.1:0-4679 GCA_964516695.1 uncultured Blastocatellaceae bacterium | reverse complement strand
AGCAGTTCAAGCGCCGGAGCGAAGCGCCCGCAGCGCGAGCCAACCACGCTAATCTCATCAACCACCACGCGCGCGGCATCAATACGGGTCGCGCCGTGAAAAGTTGACTTCAACACGAGCACGCCGCGCGGTCTTAGTAAATCAAGCGCGAGCGCAAATCCCTGCTCGCCGCCCGAAGCCTCGACCACCACATCAAACTCGCGCGCACGCTGAGCCGCCTCGTCAACCATCGCCGTCTCGACGCCGCGCGCGGCGGCGATGCGCAATTTCTCCTGATGCTTGCCGACGAGCAGCACAGGAGCAGCTTTGAGTTTAAGCGCCTGAGCACAGAGCAGGCCGAGTTTGCCGTCACCGATAACGGCCACGCGCGTCTCGGCCGAAATGTGAGCGCGTTCCGTAATGCCCCAAGCGGCTGCCAACGGCTCTGTGAAGACGGCGCGCTCGTCCGTTATCTCATCGGGCACACGCAGCAGATTAGCAATCGGCAGTTGCAGAAATTCGGCGTGCGCGCCGGCACCCCCGACGATGCCGAGCACCCTCCGCCCCGGGCAATGGCGCGGCTCTCCCGCGACGCACAAAGCGCACCGCCCGCAACCGGCGTTAATCTCGCCCACCACGCGTTGGCCCAAAAGCTCGGGCGCATCCGGCGCGCTCTCCACCACCCCGACAAACTCATGTCCGAGCGTGCCCGCAAAGCCGGCGTAGCCGCGCACAATCTCGACATCAGTATTACAGATGCCGCTTAGCGTCACACGCACCACAGCCTCACGCTCATCGCTCGGTCGTTCAACATCAACGACCGCCACCCGTCCATTCTCATAACGTAGAGCGAGCATAATATCTTTGCGAAAGTCAGTGGGCGGGAAGAACGCGAGGATAAAATAGAAGCTGCCTTAGCAAAGCCTTATCCTTCGGCCTCTGAATCGCGTCTTCGAATTTTTCAAAAGCTTTTCATTTTCGCGTAAGCGTTTTCCGGCTTGAGTTCGATTGTTTGCTTGGGGCCTGCGATGTTGACGGGCAAGCGCCATTCGACGTTATGCGCGCCTGAGAGGACGGCATGAATCCACCATTTGCCGGGTGACACAAGAACGGTCGCCTGCCCGCGCTCGTCTAGTGTGGTTCCGACCCTAGACTTGCCGTTCATTCGTCGCTCCAGAAAATCATCGAAGCGCACGCCCGGTCGCCGCTCCGACAAAAACTCGCGCTGCACCGCCGAAATATCAATCGGATACAACTCGACCGGAATATTCATCGCCGCCGCCTGGTCCTCCGGCGCTGGTTGCAGAATAATGAGCAGCGCCGTTTGCCCGCCCGTGTTTGAGTGGTCCACAGCTTCGCCGTCATCTTCGGGTAGCGTGCGATAGACGCTCAGGCCAGCGAAGATAAGCGCGACGACGAGCGCGAGCCGCAAGACACCGACGAGCAAATTGTAGGCGAGACTTTGCGTGTTCACACTGATAAACGAAGCTAGACGATTAAGGGATTGATTCATGTCATCATTTCATCATTGATTCATTTATTAAATGGCTAAATGACTACATGATGAAATGAACAAATGTCTTCATCCTTACTTTTTAAGCTGGCGGACGAAAGCGACGAGCGCGTTGATTTCGCTTTCGGAAAACTTCTTGGCGAAGGCTGGCATCTTCTTGCCCTTGCCGTTGGCGATGGAATTGAAGAGGCGCTCATCGCTCGCGTCTTGCTGCCAAGCGTCGTCCGTCAGGTTGCGTGCGCCGTTGAGCTTCGCCTTAAAAGTCTTGGCGCGGCCATCTTTGCCGTGGCAAGTCGCGCAGTGTTTACGATAGAGCGTCGCGGCATCCCGCGCGTCTTGCGTGTTCTGTTTATCTTGCGCTCGTGATTCGCTCGCGGGCGCTATCACACCGAGCCAGATTAAGAGGCAGAAAAGCGCGGCGAAGGCGAGCATGATTCGTTGCCTGACTTTCTTCATCGCTCAAAAAACTCCTCAAGCCGCTCCCGCCGCGCGTTTCTCTTCAGCTCTGCTCCGGTTGAGCCAAATAGCTTCTGGCAGGCTAACGAACTAGGCCTGTATCGCGCAGCGCGCTCTCCAATTCCTGATTGCTCGGCACCGAGAGCACTTGTTCACCGATTTTAATCGTCGGCTTGCGCTCCTTACCGTCGTTCTGCTCTTTCACCCAAGCGGCGGCTTGCGCGTCCTGTTCTACGTCCACGTAATCGTAAGCGACGCCGAGCGTATCCAGATGGCCGAGCGAGCGCTGCGTATCACCGCACCAGTCCGCGCCGTAAACTTTCACCTTCTCCATTTTCCCCTCCCCTTGCTCACCGAAAATTTTTAACCATCATAACGAAGAGCGGCGCTTTTGTGTAATAGTAGAAGGCACAAAGGAACGCGGCGAGGTTGCGCGCTTAAGCGCTGTTGCTGCCGGCGCTCGTCCGAATGTTTAGCGTTCATCCTTTCTGCTCGCAGCCCTCTGTGGCTATTATTAAAGCATGGCGCAACTAACACTCGAACAACTGGCCCACTTCGAGCGCGACGGTTTTCTGGTGCTCGAAGACTTCGTGAGCGCGAAAGATTGTGCGGCGTTGCGGCAGCGCGCCGCAGAGTTGGTGGCAAAGTTTGACCCGCAGGGTGTAGTCTCCATCTTTTCCACCAACGAGCAGACGCGCACCAGCGACGACTACTTTCTAGCGTCAGGCGACAAGGTGTCTTTCTTCTTCGAGGAACATGCCTTTCGTGACGACGGCAGCCTGCGCCAAAGCAAGGAGCGCTCGATTAACAAAATCGGACATGCCCTGCATGACCTAGACCCTGTGTTTGACGCTTTCTCGCGCACGCCGAAGATAGCCTCGCTCATCGCTGATTTGCAGTTCAAGCGCCCGCTGCTCATTCAGTCCATGTATATCTTCAAGCAGCCGAACATCGGCGGCGAAGTGACCTGCCATCAAGACAGCACGTTTCTTTACACGGAACCCGCGAGCGTCGTCGGCCTGTGGTTCGCGCTCGAAGAGGCGACGCGCGAGAACGGCTGCCTCTGGGCGCTGCCAGGCCATCACAAGCTCGGCCTCAAATCGCGTTTCCAACGCGCGCCCGGCGGCGGCACGCGTTTCCTCATCCTCGATGACACCCCTTGGCCGCAAGACGGGCTGGTTCCGCTCGAAGTGCCGGAGGGCGCTCTAATCCTCCTCGACGGGCAACTGCCGCACCTGAGCCGCATGAACACTTCGCCGCGCTCGCGTCAGGCTTACACCCTGCACGTTATCGAAGGCGACAGTCACTATAGCCATGACAACTGGCTCCAACGCTCGCCCCTGCTTCCCGTTCGCGGTTTCTAAAAACGTTAGCACGACTTATTTGGCACTAATTCATTCGGCTAAAGAAATTACTGGAACTACTCTCGGCTCTCCAGCGAATAGTTTAGTGAAGAGCCTGCGGCCAGACTCCATAAGAATCAGCTTCAACACATAAAGAGGTCTCATTACAATGAAAAAATTATTGACGATTATCATTCTCACGCTCGGCGCAACCGTTCTGGCCTGCGGGCAACAAACGCAACCCGCCATCGCCGGCAGGGCCAAGCCTATGTCAACCGCTGAACTGAGCCGCGAGATTGAAGCATATGTTGACGCGTTGGCTGCCGCAGATAAGTTTTCGGGCACAATCTTGCTGGCGAAAGACGGCGCTGTGTTTTTCAAAAAGGCTTACGGGCTGGCGAGCAAAGCGTACAACGCGCCAAACCGGTTGGACACCAAGTTTAATCTAGGCTCTATGAACAAGATGTTCACGAGCGTCGCCATCGCTCAACTCGCGGAACAAGGCAAGCTCGCCTACACCGACACCATCGCCAAACTTCTGCCCGACTATCCAAACAAAGAGGTGGCCGCAAAAGTCACGGTCCATCATCTGCTGACGCATACCTCCGGCCTCGGCAATTATTTCAACAGCAAGTTTATAGAGACATCCAAAGATAGATTCAGAACGATTCAGGATTATCTCCCTTTATTCGTCAACGAAGCATTGCAGTTTGAGCCGGGCCAACGCTGGCAATACAGCAACGCGGGCTTTATGGTGCTCGGCGCGATAGTGGAAAAAGTCTCGGGCCAAAATTATTTCGACTACGTCAAAGAGCACATCTACAAGCCAGCCGGAATGGTTAACACTGACGCCTACGAGATGGACACAGACACGCCAAACCTTGCCACCGGCTACACCATGATGACGCCAAGCGGCCCGCAACCTGACGGCCAGCGCCGCTCAAACATTTTCCGCCATTCGTTTAAGGGCGGCCCCGCGGGCGGCGGCTTTTCGACCGTTGAAGATTTGCATCGCTTCGCCCTCGCGCTCGCCGCACACAAGTTTGTGAGCCAGAAATACACAGACATCATCACGAGCGGCAAAGTGGATTTGCCACGCGGCGACCGCACGAAATACGCTTACGGGTTTCAGGAGGAAAACGTCAACGGGCATCGTCGCTTCGGCCACAGCGGCGGCTTCCCCGGCATCAACTCCGAACTGCGCATGTACCCCGACCTCGGCTACACGATGGCCGTCATGGCTAACTACGACCCGCCAACCGCCTCGCGCGTCGCTGAGCATGTCGAAAAACTGCTGACCGGCACGCCCATTCAAAAAGCCGTCAAGCTCGCGCCCGAGATTCTGCAAAAGTATGTGGGCCGCTATGAACCTGCGGCTGGCTCAGGCC
>CAZEZJ010000417.1:0-4709 GCA_964516695.1 uncultured Blastocatellaceae bacterium | reverse complement strand
CTTCATGGACGACATCAAACTGAAGCGGGCGCTCGGCGTTCATCCGGCTGCTTTCGTAGCGCAGAGCGTCTTGCGTGCCGGGAAGAATCATGGACAGGCCCGGGAGAACGCAGATAATCGGAGAGCCTTGCTTCATGCTGCTCGCCACAAAGTCAATAGTGGCCTTGGCCGTCTGTTCGGTCTCAAGCGTATAACATCCGGCCTCAGCCGGCCCGACGCCGCCGAAAAGCAGATACAGCCCGACGTTAAAGCCGTACGTGCGCAACAATCGCAGGGCGCGGCCCACATCGCTGATTGACTGTTTCTTTCCCATGACCGCGAGTATCGTCGGGTCGGTCGATTCGAGACCAAGCGAGCAGTACCACTGGCTCGACCCAGCTCCGCTTAGTATTTGTAGAACCTCCTCGTCTATAAAATCGGCGCGAGTTTGAAAACCTAATGCCGGAAACTTCAGTTCAGCGAGCAGCGCCGCAATCCTTCGCAGCTCGTCCTTCCGCCGCTCGCTGCGCGCTGTGAAAACGGCATCGTCAAAGAAAATCGCTTCGTAACCCTGTTCATGTAAGTGACGAATCTCAGCCAGCGTGTGGTTGATATCTATCGGAGAATAACGGCTCGCAGCGAAACAGAAGGTGCAAGCATTCTTCGGATTGACCGCAAAGAGACAACCTCTGTAAGTCAAGACCTGGGCCGTGCGCAGGCGACGGTTGTTAGCGTCAACGAAGATTGAGAACTGACGTTCGCATTCACCGGTCAAGAGGTGGCGGGGTAAGGGTGCGCGCAACGACTGAACATTGGAGCGGATGTTGACTACATGGCTGCTATCGCTGGGGACAATCCGCAGTTCTCCATCCGTGCGCCACCAGAGCGAGAAACGCCCCGGCGCTCTTCTTAAGACCTCGACGTTAGCTTCAAGTGTGGCCGGCAAATCCAACCGACTTTGTTGGGCGGCGCAGCGTATGAAAGCGACAAAAGCGTTCTCCGCTTCGCCTGCAATCACAACATCAAAGCTCGCATCTACATACTTCTCAATCCGCGAAGGGATGCCCTCACATTGACCCGCGATACCGTCGAAGTGTGCTCCGCCGGCGACAATCTGAATCTGCGTTGACAGTTGCTTGATTTGGCGTGCAGCCTCGCGCGCCAAGCCTACCGAATAAGTCGTGACGCTGATGCCCACGATGTCCGGTTGATGCTGGCGGACATCAGCCAGCAAATCCGCGACGGATGCCGGCTGGCTCACAAGCACGTCGTTGACGCTCGTATCAGGAATCGCGCCTTCGCCAATCGCTGCATACAGCGGCGCGATTGCATAGAGCAGGCTCATCGGACTGCCACGGTATAGCTGTCCTCCGGGAGCCGGAGCTTCGGCAAAGAGCATTCTCATAGCTCCCTCCCCGCCCTTTTTTGCACCACCAGAGAGGCGTAGCGATGCGTGTGCCACTGCTCGCCGTTGATGTGTCGTTCGCGAATCACGCCGTCGTCGCGGTTGAGATGGAAAATCCAGTCAGGGTCGAAAAATTCCGCCAATCTTTCAGGAGTTAGATAATGTTGAAGGCCCTGCTTGGAGCCATGCGGCTGCATGTAGTCCGCGACCAGAAAGCCGCCCGGCGCAACGAAGCTCTGAATTTTCGCCAGAATATCACCGATGGGATACACCCAGTTGCGCCGGAATTGCCAGGAACAACTGGTTAACACGACATCAAAAGTCTCATCCGTCTTGAAATTCATGTAGTCAACCAGTTCGATTTTGATTTGGTTGTCCGGGATGTTTTCGCGCTTGAGGTTTGCCAGCAGCCCATGCATCGTCAGTTGTTCACCGAGAAAGTCGAACATCCCGCCATAGATGCCGGCGCTATCATCATCGAGTGCGACAACCCTGTGGCTGGCCTTGAGAAACGGAATCGTATGCTTGCCATCACCGCAACCGAGGATTAAGACATTCCATTGACGCGGCGGCAGATGCTCGCTCAGAATCCTCTGCGCATCGGGGAAACAGGTCCACGTTTTGGCCCACAGGCTACCGGGATAAAGTTCCATGTTCCTTCTCCTGTTGCCTTGTTTCGATTGCCTTCAATTCGAGGCGCAGCACGAGACTTTCATCTGCTGAAAGGGCCGATGACTGAAAGGAGCTTATCGCCGCGTCTGCGCCGGAGCGACGAGCGATGGCATGTGCCCCTGCTGCCGCCAGAAGGTCGAACCAAAACGGCTCAACCTCGTCGCGCAGGCGCGCCAGCAGTTCCATCTGCTGGCCGTCGAGAATATGTTGACGAAGTTTCCTTTCATATCCGACCAGCATTGAACGGGTCGTGCTGTTAACGGGAGGCATCGCAGCCATCTCCGGCGGTTCGCTCGCCTCTTCGGGTTGCGACGGCGACAGCAGCGAAGTCTTTCGACACACCTCATGCAAGGCAAACGCGCCGTGATAGTAGCGACCGAGTTCGAGGCCGAGCGACGCCGCGAGGTATTCCTGAAAAAGCGTAAACTCAAAGATGTCGTAGGCCAGCAGACGTGTAATCTCCTGTGCTCGCATGTGCACGCTCATGTGCAACCTGGTGCCGCGCCGGTAAGGCATGATGGCGATAACGCATGGCGCGTCGCTGGGGCCGGTGCAAGTATCTCCCGGTTGATAAGCCGGGATGACGGCGCGATTACTTTCTCCGTCGTCGCGCAGGCAGAGCAAGCACCTTTCGTAAAGACTTTGCCCGGCCAAGCGAGCGAACACGCGCGCTCCGTGGGCGCTGCCGCCGAGCGTCAAGCGGTCTGGAGAAAACGCCAGCAGATTGCCCGCGTAAAACTCTATCTCATCAAGCCGATCCGACCCGGAAAGGAAATAAAAGAAGCGCGCAGCGGCAAGGCCCGGGCTGTAGAGCTTCCCATCGCCCCATAACAAACGTCGTCGCGGATTTGCGATGACGCCCGCATAGTTCATCACTTCAATCACTGAAGTGACTCCTTCGGGGGCATCACGCGCGGGCGCTCTCCGCTCTCCCCGCGAGACCAAAAGCTGCTGAGTCAGATGCAGCAACTCGCTCAACGATGTGGCCTGAACGATGGCCGGAGCATTGGTTTCATGTTCCATGCCGCTCGGCCTCCCGCTGCCGGCTGACCAACTCAAGGGCCAGGCGAGCAAGTTGCGCCGGAGCGACCCCGTTAGCCTCCAAAGTGGACGGATAATCGTAGCCCGTACAATCCCTGTAGCCGGTGACGCGAACGAGACTTGCGTTGGCCCGTCCCGCCAATAGAGCGTCCACGGTTGCCGGGTAGCCTATGAAGTTGAAGACAACGGGGACATCTTCACCGAACAATTCCGCATACTGCGTTGCGTCGAGGCCGCGTTGATGGTTGACGGACAATCTCGCTAAGTCTTCGACAATGACGACTCTGGTTTTTACTTCCCCATCCGAACTGTGGCTGATTGCTTGTTGAGCCTGAATGACGTTGGCGACGGCAACGTCGCCGGCGGCGGCAAACACTATGTCGGGCCGCTCTTGCATGTCGTCAAGCGCAGCGATTCCTTGCTCGTCGAGGAGTTTCTCCGTGTCCGGCACAAGTGAGACGCCCATCTCATACTTGCTGGCGACAATCAGATTGACGCGGCCCATCGAAGACAGCGACTCGTGCAGGCAGGCGAGCAGCCGGCGTTCGTTCGCGGGCATGTAGACCCGCACAAACTCTGCTTCGCGCCACAGCAAGATGGAAGCGAAATCTGGATTCTGATGAGTGAAAACGTTATTCCAGCCGAGGCTTGTGAGCAAATAGTTCAGGCTCGGCCGCTGCGGTCTCCAAGAGATGCTGCGCGCTTCACTCAAAAACTTCAGGTATTGGCACGCGGCAGTCGCAAACTTCGAGGCGAACGCCTCATAACTGATAAGGATGGCGTGTCGCCCTGATTGAACATAGCCTTCGGTCCAGCCATGACAAACATCTTCGCTAAGAATTTCGAGAACCTGAGCGGGATGCTGGCGCGAAAGCATGGACAGATGGTTGGAGCCTAGTTCGTCGGGCGAAAACACGCGGAAGCGGCGCTGATTCTTTTCGTTCTCCAAGACTTGGTTCAGGTAGTCGGAAACGGCAATCATGGGCGGCCGCCCGCGCGTCTCGACCCGGGCGGGATTCGGCAGCGAGAGTTTGCGCGCAGTCCGAAAGCAACGCCACTGGCGGCCAATCCGAAGTTCCGGCGGTGGCAGGATTCTTTGGACGAGTTCACTCGGCGCACCTTCATCAGTCAGCACTTCTTGAGGTGAATAACTGCCCAACCAACGTTCCAACGTCTGTAGTTCGTGGCCCTCAACATCGTCCGTAAACTTGAGCGGAGCTTTGTGTGAGTTGATGGTTCCGACGACGCGCGCCGGGAGCCGCGGCTCCTCGGGAAAGGTCGCTCCCTTCTCGCTGCGCACCACTACGACCGGACGAGAAGCCAAATTTGAGAATGCCTCAGCGAAGCATGAACGCGCCTCGGCATGATTGAGTCCGGTCAGGTATGGCTGGAATCCAAAGCCCTCGAAGTAGCGTCGGACTTCATCGTTGGTCATGCGGCCCAGGATTGAGCGAGCGTTCATGCGAAAGTTGTTCAGATTGACGATGGGCACGATTGGCACAGGGCCTTGAGCCGCGAGTTCGCGAAATGCCAGCACGCCAGCACAAGCAGGCCCGGTCTCCAACTCACCGTCACCGACGACGCAGGCGATTCTTAATTCATCCTGATCAAG
>CAZEZJ010000416.1:0-4719 GCA_964516695.1 uncultured Blastocatellaceae bacterium | reverse complement strand
GACTGACGGGCAGCGTGTAAAGGCTCTGTGTGAAGTTGAGCGCGGAGACCGCTCCGGTCGGGAGCAAACTGGCGAGCAACGAATCAACGTAGGCGCTGATTTGCACGACGCCGCGACTGAAGAAGACCGGAAAGAAATTGCGTACGACACGGCGCACGCTCTCCGTCGTCACGTCCAGCACAGGGCGCAAGCCCTTCACCAATCTGAGGACGGTCGGAAGTTGAATCGCGAATTGAAGGGCGCTGCCGATGACGGAAGCCCACGCAGCCGTCTCCGCCAATCCGAATTGGAACGAACCCAACCGCACTTGGTCCAGTTCATGCACGCGCCCGCCCGACCAGATAAGCGAAGCGATAATCGTCACGTTCCAGATGACGGGCGCTGTGTAGGAGAGGAAAAAGCGGCGGTGGCTATTGAGCACACCCAAACACCAGGCGGAGAGCACGAGCAGGCCCGCGCCGGGGAAGAGTATCTTAACGAGCCGGATGGTCAGCTCGCGCTTCTCTCCTTCGAAGCCGGGCGCGATGGCATCAATCAAGTACGGCGTTAGGAGCACTCCGGCCAGCACGAGCACGGATGTCACGAGTGCGAGCAGACTGAGAACCGCGCTCGCCACGTGAGTCGCCTTCTTTTCATCATCGCGGGCCAGCAGCCCCGCGTAGACGGGGATGAAGGAGGCCGAGAGCGCGCCTTCGCCAAAGACGTTCTGTAGAAAATTGGGAATGCGGAAGGCTGCGTCGAAGGCATCTTTGGCAGCGGAGTTGCCGAAGTAGTAGGCGAAGACGCGCAGGCGAATCAGCCCGACGATGCGGCTCAAAAGGATTCCCGCCCCGACGAGAAAAGCGAATTTCCCCGTGCTGCCTTGATGACGCTGCCGGCGCGCGGTCTGCTGCTCGCCGATGCTTTCACCCTCGACGGCTCCGACGGGCAGGTCAGCCGCGCTCGCGACGACATCCGCATCTTCGCCAGCGGGCGTCTCGTTTATCTCGTCTTGCCGCCTGGCATCGGATGATTGCCGGGAAGTCTCGGATGACTCGTCGTTTGTGGGCTGCTCGTCTCGTTTGCCTTTATTCAAAGTGTCCGCTTCGCTCTCAGCTTAACTGGGTCTTTTTTTAGAGCACGCTCTTATTTACCATAATGTCCTACAACTCATATTCTTTAATCTTCGTCAGCAGCGTCTTGTAGCTGACGCTCAAGGCTTCAGCGGCGCGCGTCTTGTTGCCGTCGTGCGCTTTGATGGCGGCGGCAATCTTGCGGCGCTCGACCATGCGCGCGGCGCGTTCCGCGGCTTCGGAGAGGGTGCCCGAAAGGTCGAATCCTTGCAGCGCATCAGGCTCAACTGCGCTCTTGCCCGTCAGCCCGAGGTCGTGCGGCTCAAGCGTCGTCGCGTCAGCAAGAATGCAGGCGCGCTCGATGACGTTTTCGAGTTCGCGGACATTGCCGGGCCAAGTGTGAGCGCGCAAGGCGGCGAGGCTCTCGTCGCTCAGGAGAGCTTCGCGCCCGCGCAGTTCTTTGCCGAGTTGCGCGGCGAAATGGCGCGCGAGCAGCACAACGTCTTCGCCGCGCTCGCGCAACGGCGGAATCTCCACGGGAAAGACGGCGAGACGAAAAAAGAGGTCACGACGAAACTCTCCGCTGTCGATGGCTGCGCGCAAGTCCTTGTTGGTGGCCGCCACCACGCGCACGTCCACCGGAACAGGAGCGCGCCCGCCGATACGGTCAACGACCTTCTCTTCAATGGCGCGCAGCAGTTTGCCCTGCACGTTGAGCGGCAGTTCGCCAATCTCATCTAGGAAGACTGTGCCGCCGGAAGCCAGCTCGAATTTTCCTTGACGGCGTTCGCTCGCGCCCGTGAAGGAGCCGCGCTCGTGGCCGAAGAGTTCGTTTTCGATGAGAGTCTCGGGAATCGCGGCGCAGTTGATGGCGACGAAGGGCTGCTCGCGGCGCGGGCTTAAGTGATGAACGGCGAGCGCGAAAAGCTCTTTGCCGGTGCCGGATTCTCCGAGCAGCAGAACGGTCGCTTCCGTCTGGGCCACGCGCTGTGTCTCGGAGACGGCGCGCTTGATTTCCGGCGATTCCCCGATGATGCGCGGGAAGCCGTAGCGGCGCGACCATTCCTCGCGCAGCAGTATATTTTCGGTGCGCAGGCGCGCTTGTTCGAGCGCGCGTTCGACAAGCAGCAGCAGGTGGTTTGAATCGACGGGTTTCTGTAGAAAGTCGTGAGCGCCGTCTTTCATGGCCTGCACGGCTTCGTCAATCGAGCCGTAGGCCGTCATCACGATGACGGGAATGTCCGGGTCTGCCGTGCGCGCGGCGCGCAGCACGTCGAGGCCGGAGCCGTGCGGCATTCGCAGGTCTGTCAGGACAAGGCGGTGCGGCGTGCGCGCGATTTCGGCGGCGGCGGCGCGCGCGTCGGCGCTTTCCGTCACCGTGTAGCCAGCGTTTTCCAGCGTCAGGCAGAGCACGCGCCGCAAGCTATCTTTGTCTTCGACCAGCAGTATGTCAGGCATAAGTAACGGCAGAAGTCAGGAGCCAAAAGCCAGCAGAATAGAGAATCAGAATTGCGTTGCCGCCGATGATGCCAGCCTCCGAAGATTCCGGCAGCCATCATTCAACTTTCCGCGCGCGTGTGTCAAGAGAGATGCTCTCAAATGAAAAAGAGCGGGCGCGTGCTTGAATTCAAGCACGCGCCCGTGTAGGGAGAGAACGTGGATGTGGGAAATATTATCCGGCTCTTTAGCGCTCGTAGATGCCTAGAATCGGATGGCCTGAGAGGGTGCGAGCGGCTTCGACGGCGCGCGAGTCGTATTGAAAATCAGAGTTGCCGCCGCCGTTGGTCTGAAACTTCGGAGCTTGAAAGCCGCCCGTGCCGTTGATGTCAAACTTGGCGACCATCATCGCGCCGCCGAAGTTTCCGTTGCCGCCGCCGCTTCTTTCCACCTCGCCTGTGCCGAGAACGAGAACGATGCCGTCGAAGCTGGGGTTGCCGTGCATGGTTAGTTTGCCGGTGACGATGAGCAGCCCGGCGCCGCCCGTCAGCGTGGCGTTGCCGTCAACATAGCTAATCACCGGATTATTGGTGGTGCCAACGGAGCCGGGAAACGTAGCAGAGGTGTAGACCCGGTTAGCCATTTGGGCGGTGGCTCTGGCTTGCGCCAGAAAGTTACGCGCATCAGCCGTTGTCCTGAGAAACCAGGGCGTCTCAACCTTCTGATAAGCGGGCGGGATGTTCGGGTCGGGATGCGGAATCACGCTCCACTTAGGGTCGTTGACCGTATTGGGCTTGCTGGCATAAGCGGCTTGCGTGACGGCGACATCCTGTAGGCTGACGGCAAAGCTCGGCTTCACGCTTTCGCCGCCGATGCCGACGCGGTCGGCGCCCGAATATTTCTTGGCGTTGCTATTGCCGATGTCGAAAGTCATCACCTCGGCTGGATTGTCGGAGCCGCGCATGACGAGCGGCGCGGGCGTCGGGATGTCGAGCGCATAGCGGCTGATAATCGCGGATAATTTCTTCTGCGCGCCGCGCGGGCCGTAGCCCGTGGATTCGATGAGGAGGCGCTTCGGTTGGGTGCCGGGCTGCGTTCTGTCTGGATGGCCTGCCGGAAGGTTGGCGTCCGGGTCAGCGACCGTGACACTGTAGGCTGCGCCGCTCAGCGGGCCGTAGTTGTTAGTGATTCGCACACGGTCGTTGTAGTTCATGCCGGGCGACCTGTAATCGTAGACGAGCCACCTGGAGAGACGATTGGGAAACGGCGTGCCGTCGGGGTTTGTCGTCGGGTCGGTGTCCAGATTACCGACCGCGGGCGTGACCGCGCCGAGAAACGTGATGACGTTATTGACGATGTAGCTGAGCAGGTTGGCGATGCCGCCGAGCAGTCCGCCGATGAGGCCAGGGTTGACGGGCGTGTTGGGCTGGACGTTGCCGCGCAGGACATTGAGCGCCGCCTGCATTCCTGCTTCCGCGCCGTAGTAAGCCTGCATCTCTGCGGTCGCGTCAATCGAGTTGGTCGCAGACATGGAGGTGGTCAAAATCAGCGCGCCGCCAGCGGAGAGCAGCAGCAGCGAGATTAACAGGACTGAGATGAGCGCCGCACCGCGTTCATTTCTGCGCCGCGCGCGGCGGCGTCGAGTAGATGTTGAAGCTTTCTTCATTGGGGCACATCCTCACTTCGTCAGAAAAACTTAAAGTTCAAGGCCACTTAGTAGCGACCGAGCACCGCCGGAGCGTTGCGCAGCGCGACATCGGAGGTGAGCTGCATTTGTGAAGCCGGTTGATTGCGGCTCGCCGGCAGCGTGATGAGAACGCTTAATCTAATCTTCACGGCGTTGGGAATCGCGGTGTCAGCGCCAAGCACATCCAGATAACGAATGCGAAAGATGTTGACGGGGCGCGCCAGCACGGTGTTCGTGTTCGTGTTGCGGTCAAAGCGCACGATGGCCTCGTTGGCGGGCTGGTAAACATAAGCCACGTCTTCGTCCGCGTCGTCCGTGGCAAGCGGAGCCATGAGCGGGTCATTGGCGCTCTCCAGCGCGCTATCAATGTTGGCGCGAATGCGAATCGAAGTCTGCCCTGAATCGTTAACGACGATGCCGTTGTCAATCAAGCCGTAGCCGGAATTACCAATCTCGCGTGACATCATGCTGATGGCGCGCTGCGCATCGGAGAGAGCATCGGAGCGACGGTTTTCGCGCGTCCGCGTTCCCAAGCTTGAGGTC
>CAZEZJ010000415.1:0-4792 GCA_964516695.1 uncultured Blastocatellaceae bacterium | reverse complement strand
GTTTATCCTGGGTGACAATCTCTCGATTCAGGGAATGCGCCCGCCCTTCAACGACCCGACAATCTGGAACTTCGCCATTCCGTTTGCCGCTGCGGCGCTGCTCGTCGCGCTGCTGGTTGATACGCAGCTTGCTCTGATTACAACGCTGCTCACAGCAATCTTCGCCGGAATGCTGGCGCCGACGGGAATGCAAAAGTCGCTCTATGCGCTCATCTCCTGCTCGGCGGCAATCTACGGCATCGGGCGCTATCGTGAGCGCCAGTCAGTTACCATTGCGGGCCTGTTCGTCGGCGCTGTTAACGCCTTTGTAGCTATCGCGCTGATTGCCTACGCGCAGCAACCCTTAACGCTCAACACGATTCTGATGGCGATGGGCTGCGGACTGCTCGGCGGGCTTTTGACCATCATCTTTACGGCGGGCGGCCTTCCCATCAACGAATCAATGTTCGGCGTCCTCACGGATGTCAAACTGCTGGAACTCTCCAACGCAGACCTCCCCGTGTTGGGCCAACTCGCTCTGCGAGCGCCGGGCACGAATCAGCATTCACATGCCGTGGGCCAACTGGCAGAAGATGCCTGTCGTGCGGTCGGCGCAAACCCGCTGCTGGCGCGCATCGGCGCTCTCTATCACGACATCGGAAAACTAGCCGCGCCGGACTACTTCGTCGAAAATCAGCAGGGCCATAATCCACACGACAAGCTGCGCCCTTCAAACAGCGCGCGAATCATCACCAGCCACGTCACCTATGGTCTGAAGTTGGCAAAAGAGATTGGTCTGCCGAAGATGATTTCCGATTTCATCCCGCAGCATCATGGAACGCGCACGCTCCATTTCTTCCTGCGTAAGGCACAGGCGCAGGCGGCGGCGGATGAAGAGGTTGACGAGACGGAGTTTCGCTATCCGGGGCCAAAGCCGCA
Organism: uncultured Blastocatellaceae bacterium; assembly: GCA_964516695.1. GTDB lineage: Bacteria > Acidobacteriota > Blastocatellia > Pyrinomonadales > Pyrinomonadaceae > DASVTR01. The sequence goes on along the minus strand of CAZEZJ010000415.1, from coordinate 3,874 downwards.
GTTTAAGGAGACGGCGATTATGATGATTGCGGATTCGTGCGAAGCGGCGGCGCGCTCGCTGGCCTATCCGAATCCAGAGAACATTCGCGCCATTGTGACCAAGATAGTTGACGCCATCATCAGCGACGGCCAACTGGACGAATGCGACCTTACCTTGCGCGAACTGACGACCATCCGCGAATCCGTTATCGCTTCGCTCACAGCCATCTACCACGCACGCATTGATTATCCCGGCTTTAACCCGCCGCCGATGACAGGCCAGCTTCCGCCCCTTCCCCAACCCGGCCTTGATTCCGAAGAGCGCGGCGTCAGCTACAACCGAACATCGGAAATCCCCATCAACAAAGGCGGCGAAGTCGAAGACGAAGCGATTACTAGAAAACAGTGATAGGTAATAGGTGATAGGTGATAAGAAAGAGAAAGACGTTTCTCTTATTACCCATCACCCATCACTTATCACCACGTTTTAGAATTTGCCGTGGAGTTTGCGGTAAGTCTCTGAGAGGTCTTCGGGGATGACGCGTGTTTCGCCGATGGTGGACATGAAGTTGGCGTCTCCCGTCCAGCGCGGCATGATGTGCAGGTGTATGTGGTCGGCAACTCCGGCCCCTGCCGAGCGGCCCAGATTCATGCCGAGGTTGAAGCCGTGCGGGCGATAAACTTCACGTAGAACGCTCTGGCAGCGCTTCGTTAAATCCATCAATTCGTCTGTAGTCTCTTTCGGCGCAGCATCAAGCTCGCCCAGGTGTGCGTAAGGAACGACCAAAAGATGACCGCTGATGTAAGGATAAAGATTCAGAACGATGAAATTATGCGTGGCGCGATGGATGATGAGATTTTTCGCGTCGTCGTCAGAGGTTTGCGGGAGCGAGCAGAAAATGCAGGCGCTTGATTGTCCTGCTGGTTCGTTTGAGCCGGACTTGATGTAGTCGTAGCGCCACGGACTCCATAACCTGTCCATCTGAGCGGCTCTCCTTCGTTGAAAGAATCGAAGATGGGGGAGCCTAAGGCGTCTGGTCGTCGTCCGTGGAGGGCGCGGCGCTTGAGTCGGATGAAGCGCTTTTTGCGGGGGCTTGCTCTTCGTTAATCAACTCTTTGAGTTCTTTGCCGGGCTTGAAGTAGGGCACGCGCTTGGCCGGAATGTTGACGGGGTCGCCCGTCTTCGGATTGCGCCCGCGCCGCGCGCCGCGCTCGCGAACGCGAAAACTACCGAAGCCGCGCAGCTCTATCTTCTCGCCCTGATTGAGCGTATCAATAATGCTTTCGAAAACAATCTCGACGAGACGCTCAGCATCCTTCTTCGTTAACTCGGCTGCCCGCGCCACATCCTCCACCAATTCTGCTTTCGTCATCACCATTTTATCTTGCCGCTCCTGTTCAAAGGCTTCTCACAGCCGCAAAGACCCCGTGGGGTCGAAGAATATTCACAAGGTTACCTAAAGGTCTGAGGGCTTTGACGGTCTGTACAGTAGCAGAAAACCGTCTCGCCTCGCAAGACACAACTCGCTTGCAGGCAACATTTTAACCGCTGCCGCCAGCCGAGCAAAAGAAAACGCCCCGCGCTGGAAATCTGCCGAACCTTAGTTCAGCCCTTCCATGCGCGAGGCGCTTGCCTTCAGCTAATACTCGAAGCGTTATTTCTCCCGGTCTTCGTCAGAACTGCTTTTGCCGAAACCGAAATCAGCCAACTCGCCAAGGCTCGCCATGCCGCCGCCAGCGTCCGAAGAGTAAGACTTGGTATCAACAATCGGTTCGTCATGGCCGACGGCACGCGCCGAAAGACCTATCTTCTTATTCTCGGCATCAATCCTGAGAATCTTGAAGTCCATCTCCTGCCCGACCTGCACCACGTCTTCAGGCTTGTCAACGCGCTTGTCCGCTAACTCGGAGATGTGGCACAAGCCCTCCAGGTTTTCCTCCAACTCGACGAACGCGCCGAAGTTTGCGAAGCGAGCAATCTTGCCTTTGATGACATCGCCGGGTTTGTGTTCCGTCACGAAGCGGTCCCAGGCATTCGGCTCAAGGTCTTTAATCGAAAGCGAGAGGCGACGATTCTCCGCGTCAATGCTGGTGATGACGGCTTCAATCTCCTGCCCCTTCTTCAAGACTTCGCTCGGATGCTTGATACGACGCGACCATGAAATATCGGTCACGTGGACGAGACCGTCAACGCCGTCTTCGACTTCGATGAACGCGCCGAAGTCCGTCAGATTACGCACGCGGCCAGAGACGTGCATCCCGACTTCGTAGCGCTCACGAAGAGTCTGCCACGGATTGGACTGCACTTGCTTCATGCCGAGACTAATGCGGCGCGCACGCGGGTCAATGCTCAGCACCTCGACCTCGACATCGTCACCAGGGTTGACCAGCTTCGAGGGATGCTTGACGCGTTTTGACCAACTCATCTCCGAAACGTGTACCAAGCCTTCGACGCCCGGCTCAAGCTCTATAAACGCACCGTAGTCGGCAACGCTCGCGACCTTGCCCGACAAGCGACGCCCGATGGGAAACCGCTCATCAATGCTGGCCCAAGGGTCTGGCAAGAGTTGCTTGTAGCCGAGGCTGACGCGCTCGCGGTCGCGGTCGAATTTCAAGACCTTGACCTGCACGTTATCTCCGACCTTGAACAACTCGGCCGGATTCTGTAGGCGGCCCCAAGACATGTCCGTGACGTGCAGCAGCCCGTCAATGCCGCCGAGGTCAACGAACGCGCCGTAGTCGGTCAGATTCTTAATCTGGCCCTCAACGATGATGTCTTCCTCAATCTGGTCGAGAGTCGCGCCCTTCTTATCGGCGTTCTGCTCTTCGAGCACGGCCTTGCGCGAGAGCACGACGTTTGAGCGCTTGCGATTGAGCTTGATGACTTTGGCTTCAATCTCTTGATTACGAAGACTGTCAAGGTTGCGCACGGGGCGCGTGTCCACCTGCGAACCGGGAAGAAAGGCCGCGATGCCGTCTATGTCAACGCGCAAGCCGCCCTTGATGCGCTCCGTGATGCGGCCCTTGACGGGCGTGCCCTCAGAGTAAGCCTTTTCCAGCTCATCCCAAGCCTTCATGCGCACGGCATCGGCCCGCGAGAGCACAGGGAAGCCTTCGTTCGTCTCCATGCTCTTGACGAGCACTTCGACTTCATCGCCAGGCTTCACCAGGAGCACGCCGTTTTCGGTAAACTCGGCTTGATTGACGATGCCTTCGGATTTGTAGCCGAAGTCAATGACAACGCCGCGCTCACCGATGCTGACGACTGTGCCGCGCACGACTTCGCCTTCTTGAAAGCCCGCTTGCTGCTGGTCGAATTCAGCCAGGATGGCACCGAAATCCATGTCACCGCCCGAGCGCGGCTCGTCATCGTCGTCATCCATGGAGTTGTCGGCTGCGTTTGACGTCGTGTTGGTTGAAGCTTTGGCGGCAGCGGCGGTGGCGGAAGCGCCCGGCGGCTGCTGCTGCGACGGCTGTTCGGTCACTTGCGGCGAAGCGTCCGGCTCGCCGGATTGAGATTGGTTGATGTTGTTGTCCTCACCGTTTTCGGACGGCTTGGGTTCTTCGATGGACATTAGATTATTAATCGGACTCCCTCACAGATTTGCGGCGCGTTGAAGAACTTTTCACGCCGCCTCCCGGCGCTCGCCTTGCCCACAAACGCCGCTAGAGCGTGCGCGGGCAGCGGACATGCGGCTGCTTGTTTTTGTCTATTGGTGATTAGCCGGATGAGCGTATCAGAGGTGAGGGGGCGAGCCGTTTGGAGTTGCAAAGATGGTTAATGAAAGTTTCGAATTCCGCTGTGCTCGTATTCACCGCTTGTGTTCCGACCATTCACCCGCCGCTTGACCGGGTAGAGCGGCAATGTACACGCCGAAATGATAGGCTGTCAAGG
>CAZEZJ010000414.1:0-4793 GCA_964516695.1 uncultured Blastocatellaceae bacterium | reverse complement strand
AAGACCGTCATCTTCGTCACGCACGACGTGCGCGAGGCGCTCCTCTTGGCGACGCGCATCGGCCTCATGCAGGCCGGACGACTCGTGCTGCTGGAAACGCCCGGCAACTTTACAAAATCGAAGGAAGCATACGCGCGTGCCTTTCTGGAAACGATTGGCCTTTCTCGCGACGATGCATCAGGTGTTCAGGCGAAGGAGCACGCGTAACGCCGTTGAGCGAATTTCTCAAACAGAATTGGCGCGAAATCCTCGGGCTGACGTGGGAGCACATGCTGCTCGTGTTGGGTTCGACCGCGATTGCCGTTGCCATCGGCATTCCCGTCGGCATCCTGCTGTCACGAAAGGCAAGCTGGATGCAGACCGTGCCGAGCCTCGCGCTCTTCGGCTTTCTCATTCCCTTGCCTTTCATCGGCGGCATCGGCGCGCGCACCGCGACGGTTGCGCTTGTCCTTTATGCGCTGCTGCCGATTATTCGCAACACGGTGACGGGCATCGTCGGCGTTGACAAAAATGTGCGCGAGGCTGCCGTCGCGATGGGAATGACGGACGGGCAAATCTTGCGGCAAGTCGAGTTGCCTTTGGCCGTGAGCGTTATCCTGACGGGCGTGCGCGTGGCGGTCGTCATCTCTGTCGGCGTGGCGACGATTGCGGCGGCGGTCGGCGCGGGCGGACTCGGCACGTTTATCTTTCGCGGCCTGCGCCAGAACAACGACATTAATCTGATACTGGCGGGCGCGGTGCCCGCCGCCCTGATGGCTATCCTGGCGGACTTCGCGCTCGGATTGTTGGAAAAACGTTTTGACGCCAGCGCCCGGCGCACAAGCCAGCGAAAGCACAAATGGCTCGGACGCCTCGCTTGGGCAACGCTCGTCTTGCTCGTCGCGCTCGGCGGCCTGATGACACTCAGGCGCGAGAGCGCGGACATCCGCGTCGGCTCGAAGGATTTTACAGAGAGCGTGATTCTCGCGGAGATTGTGGCACAGATGCTCGAAGCGAAAGGCTTGAAAATTGAGCGGCGCTTTGAGCTTGGCGGCACGCTCAGCCATCAAGCATTAATCGCGGGCGAGATTGATTGCTACCCGGAATATACCGGCACGGCCTACACGGCCATCCTGCATCACAAGGCCATCACAGACCCGGCGCTCGTCTACGAGCAGGTCAAACGCGAGTATGCAGAAAAGTTTGACGTGGAGACGGGGCCGCCGCTCGGCTTCAGCAACGACTTCGCGATTCTCGTTCGCGGGGAGGTCGCGCGCCGCCTCAAACTCAAAACCATCTCGGACGCTGCGCCGCACGCACGCCAGTGGCGCGCGGGCTTCGGACAGGATTTCATGTCGCGCGAGGATGGCTACGCCGGTTTCGCGCGTACCTACGGGCTGACCTTCGCTGAGCGACCACGCGAGATGGATTTGTCTCTCACCTATCGCGCGCTCTCGACCGGACAGGTAGACTTAATCGCGGGCAACTCAACCGACGGCCTCATCGCCGCGCTCGATCTGTTTCAACTCGAGGACGACCGCCGTTTCTTTCCTCCCTATCAGGCCGTCATCTTCGCGCGCCGCAGCACGCTCGCGCGCCAACCCGCCCTCCCCGAAATTCTCCTACGCCTGAACAACACTTTAACCACCGAAGAGATGCGCCGCCTCAACCACGAAGTTGACGGCAACAAGCGAGACGTTAAAGAAGTGGCCCGCGACTTTATAAGAAAAGTGATGAGTGATGAGTGATGAGTGATGAGTAACAGAAAGAGGTTCTTAACTCATGGTAGTGGTTCAGTTTGGGGAGCTTGAGGATATTGTGAAGCTGCTTGGCAAGTGATAACCTTCATAACATGAATCGCCGCTTGCTGTGGGCTATTATTATCATTGTTACTGCCATTCTCTTCTGGCTTTACTTGAGAATTACTAACCCTCCGTGTAACCCTCCGCCGCCATGCTATAAAGAGGATGAAGAGGCTGGCCGATGTAAACCTCAGCTCTACCCCTGTGTCGAAGCATAAACTTTCCAAGAATCAGTTTTCCAAACTGAACCACTACCTAACTCATCACTCATTACTCATCACTCATCACTTCTGTTATCCTTCCCCTATCTCCCAAAAACCAAAGAGCAAGGATGGAAGCGTTTGAAGATGGCTGTATCGGAGCATGATGGAGAGATTGCGACGGGCCGGCGCGACGGCGACGGGCATGTCCGCCTTTTTATCTTCGCGGAGCAAATGCTGGCACTCACAATCGAAGGCCACGGAGAGCGTGCGCCGACGCTGCTCTTGACGCTGGAACAGGCGCGAAAATTACAGGCGACGCTGGCCGAGTTGATGCCGCGTGTGGAGGAAGCCGTGCGCCAAGAACAAGAGGCCGCGCGCGGAGAATGGGATGGCGCGGAGCGACGCAAAGCAAGCTGAAAGGGACGAAAGAGCGCGCTCCTCAATTCACGAGCAAGCGCGCTCATTCGTTAACATAGTAGGCTTCGATGCGGCGGAGTAAGTTTAACTTACTTACGCACGAGGGTGACGCGCACCGGCTCGGAGAGCGTGCTGGCGTCAACTTCGATTTTCTGCGTCTCGTAGCCTTTGGCCTTGACCATCAGCTTGAGCTTGCCCATGTGAATCGGGTTCAAGGCAATCGCGCCCAGATTGTTGGTCGAACCCCATGATTCGCAGAATTGGTCTCCGCCCCAGACGGATTCCAGCTTGGCGTATGCGTTCCTGATAGGGTTGCCGTCCTTGTCGGAAACGAGGATGACGGCGCGGCCCAAACCATCGGGCTGCTGCGGCGCTCTCGCCAACCGTGTAATATTTTCGAGCGAAAGCTGCGTGCTCTCTTGCTGAGCGGGCGCAAAGCTAAAGGCGGCGACGACCATCAGAGCGGCGATGAAAAATTTACGCATTTCTCCAAAACTCCTGTTTCAAGGTTGATTGTGAAGGCTGATTGACGGGGGCGGCTTGCTGCTGTTTTCAGATGCCGTTTGCGCGGTGGCCGTTGCACGCCACCTGACATGATTATAGCGGCATCCGGCGAAATTGAAAGCATAATTTTTCGCCCGCACGCCGCCCGCCGCGATGCAATGAAAACCGGCTCTGCCAACTCGAAAAAGCTTGCGCTCCGAGAAGTTTTCGCGCGAGACTGACAAACACTGTGGCCGTCGCCGTCATCGAAGCGTTACTCAAGGAGAAGCGGTTTTGAGTTCAGGTGAAATTTTGGCGGAGCCTTTGGAAGGCAAACAGAAAAGCCGTCGGCCCACCGGGTTGATTGCGCTATTGAGCGTTTTCGCCGTCTGCTTGGCTGGCGTAGTGGCGTTTTATGCGTTCTCTAAGCGTCGTTCTCCCACCAAACAGCCGGACGCGCAGGCACCGGCCGCGTCGCCAGACAATGCCGAGGCGACCCAGGCCGCCGAGAAGAAAACAGTCTGGATGATTCGCGGCGCTTTGACGGAAGCCTGCACTTGCGCCGTGCCCTGCACCTGCAACTTCGGCTCTGGCCCGTCGCCGCATTCATACTGCTGGCCCTTCTACTCCTACCATATTCGCGAAGGCTACTATCAAGATGTCAAGCTCGACGGCCTTCATTTTGGCTCCGCCGACTTGAGCGGCGGGCGCACGATGTTTATTGACGAGCGCGCCGATGAACGCCAGCGCCAAGCTCTGCGCATCATCATCGCGCGCCTGATTATCCGCGTCTCACCGGAAGAAGCGGAAGCGAAGGTCAAAGAGATTGACGCGCGCATACGCTACACGGGCGTCAAGCAGGAGTACGGCGAAAACAAGAACCGTCTGGATGTGGCCGGACTCGGAGAGTTTTCGGCAGACTACATTATGGGTCTCGACAAATCGCAGCCCGTCGTCGTTCGCAACAATACGACGTGGCGCATTCTGGATGCCATCAAGGCGCGCACCAGCATCTACCGCGTCAAGTCTGGCCGCGATAGCGTCAACACGAAGGACACCAACAGCAATCAGGGAGATTTCGAATACACTGACCAAACAGATTTTGGCGGCCCGGCGCGCTGGAATTGCGGCGCGTGCGCTAACCAACAGGCACACGCCGCGCAGGGAGAACAGATGTGCGGCGCGAGATAAGACGCATTCGGATTTGCTCTCATTTGAATACTGCTTTACGACGACGGAGGTGCTATGAATTTCGGTGATATGAGTTTGATAGACTTTCTGGTGTTGCTGCTCGTCGCAGGCTTGTGCGGGGCGCTCGGTCAGGCCATCACGGGTTTCTCGCGCGGCGGGTGTCTCGTCTCCATCGCGCTCGGTTTTATCGGCGCGATTATCGGAATGTGGCTGGCGAGCGCGCTGAAGTTGCCTGAATTATTCGTGGTTAACATCGGCGGCAAGCCGTTTCCGATTATTTGGTCAATCATCGGCGCGGCGCTTTTTGTCGCCGTCATTAGTCTGCTGACGAGGCGGCGAGACGTGTAAGGCGAAAATGAAAAGTTAAGAGACAAAAGTGAAACAGGGTGAGCGAGCCGCCTTGGCTTGCCTACTTTCAACTTTCGCCTTGCCTTTGCTACACTCGCGGCCAAAGACAATCGCTTTCTTTGATTTGGTGGTGAACCTAGACGCGTGGAGGCTATTGAAGTCTCGACGCGTTTGCTAGTCTTTACGGTTTTATTATGGCGGCGACGACCCCGGCTCAAGCGCGAAACGGCGCGCCCGACCTGAGCGATTTTCGCAAGCGCTATCCGCTGACGGTGGCGAGCTTCGGCGCGCTGGCCCAGCGCGAGACGTGGCTGCGCCGCATCTGGGAACTCGACGAGCGCTGGGCGCAGTCGCTCGCGGGCGAACAATC
>CAZEZJ010000413.1:613-4796 GCA_964516695.1 uncultured Blastocatellaceae bacterium | reverse complement strand
TTTGACGCGCTCTCTGACCCGTGTGTGCTGTGCGCGCAAAGCGTCCAACTCAGCGTCCAACTGTGCGAGACGCTCGCGTGCGCTCAAGGCGCGTGCGCGCAGGTCACGCAGGCGCTCGCGCTCGCGCTCCCGTTCCTCTTGCTCATTGATTTCGGGTGCCAAAAGAGCGGCGCTGGCGCCAGCCTGACGCGCGCGTTCCAGAGCCTCTTCGAGACGGCGCAGGTCTGAGCGCGCCGCGGCCAGCAATTGCGCTACACTGGCTTCTTCGGCCCGCAATTGGTCGCGCGCCGTCCGCTCCGTCTCCAGCTTGCTTAACTGTTCGAGAGCCGCGAGATGCGCTTTGTAATCCGCTTCCGCAGCGCGCTGGCGCTCGCGCGCGGCCCGTGCTTCATCGCGCTCGCTGATGAGGTCGCGCAGGCGGCGCGTGGCGGCCTCATGCTCGATTGTCAGGCGCTCAAAGCGGGCGCGCGTCTCCGCAACGCGGCGTTCCGCCGCATCCATCTCTTCAACGACGCGGGCGCGCTCTTCTATCTCGCTGTGCAGCCGTGCCAACTCCGCTTCCATCTCGCTGACTGACGACGCGACCTGCCTGTGGTCTTCGACAAGTTGCTCGTAGTTGATGAGTTGGCCCTCGGCTTTGCCGATGCGAATGTTGATTTCGGCCATCCGCTCACCCACCAGCCGCACAGTATCGCGCAGACGTTCCGCCCCGTCGCGGTATTCTTCGACTTTGAGCAGGCGGTCGAAAGCGGCCTTGCGCGCATTGGCGGCAAGCAAAAATTCGGCGGTGAACGAGCCTTGCGGAACTCCGATGGCGGAGCGAAACAGCGCCTTCAAGTCTGTGCCCGGCTCGATGCCTAAATGCTGGCGCAGGAAAGCGCCCACGTCCGTCTTCTTCTCTGCGATGCGCGTATTCAATCCGTGGTCGAAGACGTAATAACCCTGCCCCGTATCGCGATAGACGGTGTACGGGCGCTGGTCCAAATCGCTTTCGAAGGTGACGCGCACGCTGCCCTTCTTCGCGCCGCGCCGCAGGAAATCTTCCTTGCTGTATTCGAGCGTATCGAAGAGCGCCCACGCGATGGCTTCGAGAATCGTCGTCTTGCCAGCGCCGTTCTCGCCCGTGATGGCGGTCGTCCCGCGCGCGAAGGTGTAGACGGAATGAGCGTGAGACTTGATGTTGTCTAATTCAACCCGTGTGACGTGCATCTTGAATTACTTTGACGGATTATTAAGAAGTAGAAGTTATAGGAGTAAGCAATCGCTTCCTAGCCCTGATTTGTTCCTTTATTGCTTCCCGCAATGTGGGCGACATCACCCACCAAAGGGTTCTGTTCCCAAAATCCTTGATTTCTCGGTCTTTTTGTCTAAACCAGCATATTTCGGAAGAGCGTCTTCCAAAAGCTTTCTCAAAATCTTTTTTGTCTACATCGCTAACATATATTCCCCACTTCTCAAGCTTATGCTGTATGCGTGACGTAAAATTTACGTTTAGACCATAGATATCATTTTCTCTGATTTGAACAAAGCCAGAGTTTATCCCGACTCTGATGCTAATGTATTCAACGCCTGTATCAATTGAGAAATCGAGCGCGAAGAGTATTGCGTCAGGTGCATTACGAAAAGCTACCATAACTGCATCTCCAATGCTCTTGACTACGTAGCCTTTATGTCTCGCCGCAAACTCACGCGCGCGGGAGAAATGCACGAATAAATCTTCTATCCAATCGTTATCTCCAAGTGTCACACCAATCTTTGTCGATTCAACTATATCAGTGAATACTAAGGTTAAATTTGGGTGCGTGGCTCCGGCCCATTCTTCTAAGGTTTTAGGAGTTTGTTGCTGAAGAGTCATATGATTTACCTCTGAGGTTGGCTTCTTCAGGGATAAGACAAAAAGCGATGACTCCCAAGCAGAATTATCATCGGCTTGTGCAGTCACAATTTCATCTATCTTTTCTTCATAACGAGTTGGCTTCCGATGACTCATAGCATGAGCATTTGAGCGTTACTCATTGACCTTCAGCACGGCCAAGAATGCCTCCTGCGGAATCTCGACGCGGCCCACCTTCTTCATCCGTTTCTTGCCCTCTTTCTGCTTTTCGAGGAGCTTGCGCTTGCGCGTGATGTCGCCGCCGTAGCATTTGGCGATGACGTTTTTGCCGAGCGCCTTGACCGTTTCTCTGGCGACGACCTTGTTGCCGATGGCCGCCTGAATCGGCACTTCGAAAAGCTGGCGGGGAATCAACTCTTTCATCTTTTCGGCCAGCGCGCGCCCCTTCGCTTGCGAGGTCGAGCGATGCAGGATGAGCGAGAGCGCGTCAACGGGTTCGCCGGCGACGAGCACGTCGAGCTTGACGAGGTCGGATTCCCAGAAGCCGCTGAAATGATAGTCGAGCGAAGCGTAGCCGCGCGAGACCGATTTTAAGCGGTCATAAAAATCGAGCACGATTTCGTTCAAAGGCAACTCGTAGGTGAGCATCACGCGGTTGGCGGCGATGTACTCAAATTTCTTTTGGACGCCGCGCTTTTCTTCAAGCAGCGGCAGGATGCCGCCGAGATAAGCATCCGAGGTGAGAATGGTCGCCAGAATGACAGGCTCTTCAATCTTCGCGATGCGCACAGGCTCAGGCATCTTCGCGGGCGAATCAATCTCCAAGACATCGCCGTCCGTGGTTGTGACGGTGTAGCGCACGCCGGGCGCGGTTGTAATCAAGTCCAGATTAAACTCGCGCTCCAGCCGCTCCTGCACAATCTCCATGTGCAGCAGCCCTAGAAAGCCACAGCGAAAGCCGAAGCCGAGAGCGGTCGAAGATTCCGGCTCGTAGAAGAAGGAGGCATCGTTGAGGCGGAGCTTGTCGAGCGCGTCGCGCAACTCTTCATACTGGTTTGTGTCTATCGGGTAAAGTCCGGCGAAGACCATCGGCTTGATTTCCTGAAAGCCGGGAAAAGGCTCTGTGGTCGGGCGTGCGCTCTCCGTGATGGTGTCACCGATTTGCACGTCGGCCACCTCTTTAATCGAAGCCGTCAGAAAGCCGACTTCCCCGACGCCGAGGCGTTCAATCGGAGTCGGGCGCGGACGATTGACGCCGAGCGTCTCCACCTGATAATCGCGGCCCGTGTTGAAGAAACGAATCTTCATGCCCTTTTTCAAAGAGCCGTCGATGATGCGGAAAAGGACGATGACGCCGCGATAGGAGTCGTACCACGAATCAAAAATCAACGCTTTGAGCGGCGCATCCGCGTCGCCTTTGGGCGGCGGCACATCGCGCACGATGGCTTCCAAAACCTCGTCAACGCCGAGGCCCGTCTTAGCGCTCGTCAAAACGGCGTTATGGGTGTCGAGGCCGATGACGTGCTCTATCTGCTCCATCGCCTTCTCCGGCTCAGCGCCGGGCAAGTCAATCTTATTGATGACGGGAATCAACTCCAGATTGTTGTCAATGGCTAGATACGTGTTGGCGAGCGTTTGCGCTTCGACGCCCTGCGAGGCATCGACGACCAGGAGCGCTCCCTCGCAGGCCGAAAGCGAGCGTGAGACTTCGTAACTGAAATCAACGTGGCCGGGCGTGTCAATCAGATTCAGCACGTAGGCCTGACCGTCGCGCGCCGTGTAGTCGAGCCGCACGGCGTGCGCTTTAATCGTAATGCCGCGCTCGCGCTCCAAGTCCATGTTGTCTAGGACTTGCGCCTCCATGTCGCGCCCGGCGACAGCGCCCGTTAGCTCAAGCAGGCGGTCGGCCAGCGTAGACTTGCCGTGGTCAATGTGCGCGATGATGGAGAAATTTCTAAGACGTTCGGGATTCATAAAAAATAGTGACAAGTGATAAGCGACGAGTGACGAGCTGGGGTCATGTCTTGCTTGTCACTCGTCGCTTATCACTTGTCACTGTAGTTATAACAAAACGGGCGCGACACCGCACGCGCCCGTTCCGGCGCAGTTGCTTAAGCTATTTCCAGGAGCAGGATTAAACCCGCCAGAGACGCGACCGTAATGAGGGTGGCGAGGACATACCAGCAGGGCAGACGTTGATGGCAGACGCGGCAGCGCAGGGCGGTAGCGCCGACTATCCTCTCGCAGTTAGGACACTTCATGTTTTGCCTCCCCGTTTTTGCACCAGCATGAGCGATATTCGGCAGAGCCGTTAGAGTTTTAAGGCGTCGCTTGCATCCATTGAATGCA
>CAZEZJ010000413.1:0-603 GCA_964516695.1 uncultured Blastocatellaceae bacterium | reverse complement strand
GTTCGAGATGCGCGCGCATCTTTTCGGGCGTGTCGTGATGAATGCGACCGTGGCCGGGCAACACCCACTCGAAGGAATAGTCGCGCAGTTTCAGCATCGAGTTAGTCTGCTGCGGCCATGAATACCAGGCGACGCTGCGAAAGGCCGTCAGCGTTTCCTTCACGGGCGACCATGCCAGATGATCGCCTGTGAAGAGAAACTTGTTTCGGTAGAGCAGCAGCATGTGGCCGCGCGTGTGCCCGGGCGTCGGGATGATTGTGAGGTCGTCGTCAAGGCGCACCGCCGCTTCACCTTCGATAACCTGTTCGATTGAGTAGCGGGCCGCTCCGTCGTCCGCGTGCATGATGCGCGTGCAGCCAAACTTTTTGGCGAAGCGGGCGTGGTCCGCCACGTCGTCTCGATGAGTCAGAAACATCAAACGCACACCGCCCAACGCTTCGATGCGTTTGACGAGTTGGCTGGCGAAGCGCGGGCTATCGACGAGCACGTTGCCGCCAGCCTCTGCGGGGCGCACTATTAGGTAACTCCATGCTCCGTAGCTCGATTCGGAGGTGAAGCCGCAGAAGAAAACGTTTTCGCTGATGTGCAGGGGACAGGCGTCGA
>CAZEZJ010000412.1:0-4810 GCA_964516695.1 uncultured Blastocatellaceae bacterium | reverse complement strand
TGGCTTAAGGTTAACGCCCACGCCATCGAATTAATCGGGATGATTGCGCTGGCGTTTTTCCTCGTCATCGTTTTGATGAACCTTAAGCTTTGGGAACTGGCCGGACTAGCCTTGCCGATGCTCGTCATTCTCGTTGTGCAGGTTATCGTGATGATTGTTTACAGTGTGTTCGTGACCTTCGTTCTGATGGGACGCGATTACGAAGCGGCTGTGACGACGAGCGGGCACATCGGTTTTGGTCTCGGCACGACGCCGAACGCCGTCGCCAACATGGAAGCGCTGACCGCGCGCTACGCTCCCGCGCCGCGCAGCTTTCTCATTGTGCCAATCGTCGGCGCTTTCTTTATAGACTTTTCCAACGCGCTGATTATCAATTCGTTTGTGAACCTGATGCGCTGATTTCACCCGAAAGGATTTCAGGACTAATGCCACGCCAAGCCGCCCGTTGCGCTCTCGCCGCCTGCCTGCTCTTCTTCTTGCTCGCTTCTTCGACGCCTGCTCACAGAGGAAACAAACCAGCAGTGAACACCCAAGCAACACGCTCCGACAGCGAGCTACAGGCCATCGTCAACGAAGCGGCGCGCACCGCTCTCGAACGCTTCAGCGCGCAAAAACTCGAAGCGAAGCATCTGGCAATCACGTTGATAGATTTGCGCGACCGGGAGCGCCCCGTGCAGGCCAGCTTTCGCGGCAACGAAGCCATCTATCCGGCGAGCGTCGTCAAGATGTTTTACCTGGCGATGGCCCACCGTCTAATGGAGGACGGCAAGCTCAAAGAGACTGACGAATTGCGGCGCGCGCTCAAAGATATGATTGTTGATTCATCAAACGACGCGACCGCTTACGTGCTCGACCTATTGACGGGGACGACCAGCGGCCCGGAGTTGAAGGGCGACGAGTTGAAGCAGTGGGCGGAGAAGCGCAACAGCGTCAATCGCTATTTCGCGGGCCTCGGCTATACAAACATCAACGTCAACCAGAAGACCTATTGCGAAGGCCCTTATGGCCGCGAGCAATTTTTTCGCGGCAGCAAGGGCGAGAATCGCAACCGGCTGACGACCGAAGCGACCGCCCGCCTCTTGTCGGAGATTGTTATGGGGCGAAGCGTGACGCCCGCGCGAAGCCGTTTGATGCTGGAACTAATGAAGCGCGATTATTCGGGCAAGAGCACAGACGCCGACGACCAGGCCCACGGCTTTACGAGCAGCGCTCTTGAGCCGGGCGCTCGTCTCTGGTCGAAGGCCGGTTGGACCAGCACCACGCGCCACGACGCCGCCTACATAGAATTGCCTACGGGCGCGCGTTTCATTCTCGTCACCTTTACCACAGACCACTCAAAGGAGCGCGACATTATCCCGACGGTGGCGCGCGTCGTCATCAACAGGCTTTCGAAAAGCTAGTTAATCGCTCAGTTTTCATCGCTGCCGCCTTCATCGTCTTCTCTACGCTCTCTGTGGCTACCGCCTGTCTGTGGCTGGGGCCTCTGCTCACATTTTCATCAGCAATGGAACATCCGGCGCATCGCGGTGTCTAACTCAAATGTATCTGGTTGCCGACGACTGTGGGACACGGCTGAAACGATGAAAGGCGGATGAGATGAAAGCTGATGAGGGGAAACGAATGCGCGGCGCTGCGCCTTACATCAACGTCACGCCGTTGATTGATGTGCTGTTGGTGTTGCTGATTATTTTTATGGTGGTCACGCCGCTCAAGCCGAGTCGCTTTAAGACGCTCGTGCCGGAGCCGCCGGAGGAGAAGACTGCCCCCGGCGAGTTGTCGCTGGTTGTGACCATCAAGCCTGACCTGAGTTTGAAGCTTAACCAGAAAGACGGCATGGGGACGACGAGCGAGACCGCGAAGCTCAGCCAAGCGCTGATTGATACTTTCCATCGACGCAAGGAGGCGCACACCTATAGCCCTGAGTTGATTAACCGTTTCGATTTGCCGGATGATGAGAGAGTTTTGAAAACGGTCTTCATTAAGGCTCCGCGCTCGATTTCGTATGGCGAGGTGGCGAGAGTGATAGACGGTATTAAGGTGGCGGGCGCGAATCCGGTCGGCTTGCAGATTGATGGCCTCGACTAGCGATTTCGGAAGTTAACTGGCAGGCTCCTGATAGCTAGGGCTCGGGTCGCGCAGATTGATGAGGCGATAAAGCTCTTGCAGCAGGGCGACGGATTTTTGATAGACGCGCTCGTCTTTGATATTCGCCGCGGCGCGTGGGCCTGATAGTTCCTGCGTGCCGATGATGCCCTTCAGTGTGATTTTAATGTTCAACTCGAAGTAAGTGGATTGTCCGGCGGCGGGCTTGAAATTCAGGCCGCCGGAGCCGAGCAAGTTCTTCTCCTTAATCAAGTTTTTCAAGCGCGAGACTTCGCTTCCCTTGAGCTTAAATTCCTTGCTCACCGGCTCTCGTTTGCTGGCTCCATAGCCGCTGTAGGTTTGCTCGTAGGTGAGAGTGTTGCCCGCGAGTCGGATTAGTGTCGTCGCGGCGTGGCTGTCGCGGCTGCGCTCTCCGATAGTCAAAGATAGAGAAAGCGTAAAGTCGTCTTTCGTCGCATTGCCGGAAACCGGCAGCGGCAGCGCACAAGCCAGCAGCAGTACCAGCATGACGATTTTCTTCATCGTTTGTCCTCCGAGTTTTCCGGCACGATGCTGTTTTGAGATTGCCTTGAGCATGTCTTTACGTCGTGTGCGCACGACGCCCTTTACCTGTAGCCGCCAGCGCCGCCGCCGTAAGGCTGCTGGTTGTTCGGCCCGCTCCGGCGCTTCTCAAACATCGGCACGGCCAGCAGTCCTCCGGCAACGGCAAAGCCCACGAGCATCAACGTCCCGAAAATTCCGACCACGACCAACACGCCGCCCACACTTCCATCTTCGGGTTTGTACGGCCCTGCCGGACCGTAGAGCGCATAAGCCAGCGGCAGGCCGGCGACGAGGTTAATCAATCCGCCGACTCCACCGGCGATAGCTCCGAGGATTGCGCCCTCGCCTAACTCGACTTTGGTCGGAGACTTTTTGATGTAGAGGGCCGCGGCCAACAGCCCGCCCGCCGCCGCCCACAGGCAGCAGCCAAACTGAATCGCCGGAACGAGAGACGGCAGCACCATCACGACGCCGCCGAGAAGGCCGAGCATGAATTTATTGGGCAGGGGAGCGTTCGTTGCCGTCCATGATGCTTGTCCGAACGATGGGGCTTGCTGCGGCGGCGCAGACGGTTGCGGCGTCCAAGAGGGCGGCGGCGTGGTGTAGCCCGAGGAACTTCCGCCCTGAGTAGTAGCGGGCGAATTATTAATGCCTTGTGTGGCGTTGGCGTTATAGATTTCCGTCGGCGCGGCGCTGCGATTGCTGCCGGTCGCGGGCGGCTCGGAGAGAATCATTGTTGCAGGCGGCTCGTCGGATGAAGCGGATGCTTCGCTCAGGAGCGGTGAGCCGTCTTCCAGACAAAAGGTTAAAGACTCGTCCGTGTAGGTGCGCTGGCAGGTAGGGCAACGTTTCATCTGGCTCTCCGGTTCGTCAGAGACTTTAAGGCACGCGTGAGCATTCATGCCAATCCACAAAATCAAAGATTGAAAGCAATTATCTTTGGCGCGCGTGGCTCTGTTTGGAAAGTACAATATCAACAGCATGATTGACAAGAGACATGGCGGCGGGCGCGCAAGCGAGCAAAGGCGAGATTAAAAAGAGAGGGCTGAAGCTTCAACCGTAGTTTCAAGCTTCAGCCCTCGAATGACGTAAATCAAATGACCTTAAACTAAGCGCTCCTGCGCCGCGCGTTACTGCGGCAGATAGGCCGACGGCACAGGCACGTCGCCGCTAAGGCCCAGAGAGCGCAGGGTGACAGCATTGTTAGAGCTTTGAATGATGTACCAAGTGCCCTCAGACCCGCGCCAGACGGCGATGTCTGTCTTATTGTCGCCGTCATAATCGCCAGGTACGGGAACGTCCGTGCCGATGCCCCAACTGCGGAGCGTGTTGTTACCGCTGCTGGCGCGGATATACCAATTGCCCTCGCCCGCGCGGAAGACGGCGAAGTCTGATTTGCCGTCGCCGTCATAATCGCCCGGCACAGGCTGGTCTGTGCTCAGACCCCAACCCTGTATGAGAGCGCCGCCGCTGCTCTTCAAGACGTACCAATTGCCTTCGTCCGGGCGGTAGACGGCCATGTCTGTTTGGCCGTCGCCGTCGTAGTCTCTATGAACGACCTTATCGCCGGTTGTGCCCCAGCCCTGCACGACGTTGCCGCCGCTTGATTGACGGATATACCAATTGCCCTCTGTGTGGCGGAAGACAGCGACATCGGTTTGGCCGTCGCCGTCGAAATCGCCGGGTGTGGGCACGTCGCCGGATTGTCCCCAGCCTTCGAGGCGAACGGTGCCGGTGCTCGATTGAATGATGTACCAATTGCCTTCCGTAGAACGCCAGACGGCGAAGTCTGTCTTGTCGTCGCCGTCGTAGTCGCCCGGCACGGCCACGTCTCCGAGGTTGGCGTGTCCCCAGTCAACCTGAACTTGGAGCGCATTGGTCGAACTCTTGAAGAGCACCCAATCTCCGGTCGAGTTTTGACGCCAGACGGCTGTGTCTGTCAGCCCGTCGCCGTCGAAGTCGCTGATGCGAAGGCGCGGGATGGCGGCTGACGTGCCTGTGATGGCAAAGTCTGTGTTGGAAATGTCGAAGAAAATATTGCCAAGGGCTTCCACTTTGATGCGGGCCGTGGCGGTCGCCGTGGCTGGAATATTGACGGCCTCAGCGCCGTCGTTTGGCGTGCTGGCCGCGAGGACGACGGGGAAGGTGTTGCCGCCGTCGGTCG
>CAZEZJ010000411.1:0-4826 GCA_964516695.1 uncultured Blastocatellaceae bacterium | reverse complement strand
GAGACGATGACGGCCTGCAAGCCCTGCTCGGCGGCCTGCACGGCGAGCGTGCCGATAACATCGTCGGCTTCAAAGCTCGGCGCGCTCAAGATGGGAATGTTGTAGGCTTCGCACACGCGTATGATGTAGGGCAACTGCGTGACGAGTTCGTCCGGCATCTCGGCGCGATGCGCCTTGTAATCCGAAAACGTATCGTGGCGAAACGTCTTCTCGCCGGATTCGAAGACGGCGGCGATGTAGTGTGGATGCTCGTCAGCAAGGAGCTTCCGCAGCATGTTGGTGAAGACAAAGACGGCCTGCGTGACTTGTCCCTGCGAGTTGGTCAAAGGGTCTGTGCGCCCGCCCATCGGCGCGAAGTAGGCGCGGAAGATATGCGACATCGAGTCAATGAGAAAGACTCGCTCGGTTGGCATCTGTGCTTGTTTTTTCGGCATTAAGAGGATAATAGGAAATGCGCCGACAAGTGACAAGGGGCGAGGCTCAGCCGTGAAAACTGCGCAGGGCGCAACAAAAACAGTTGCGGCCAAAATGATGGAAGCTTTACCGGGTAGTGTGGCAGTTATGCCTCACCCTTGGCCCAGGGTCGTGGCTTAGGAGCGACATCCGCGCGCGGCGAGTTGTTCTATCTCGTTATTTCGCTTAGGGCGCTGCGATGGCATAAGCATTGCCCTGTCAAAGAGGCATGTCGCAGCTAACTGAAAGGCTCAATTCACTCGCTTGATTCATCAAACCACATTGGCCGCGGCGGTCGAGACGAGCGGCATCGGCTTGCACACGGCTGTACCCGTTAACCTGCGGCTGCTCCCTGCTCCGCCCGATACGGGCTATGTCTTCATCCGCACAGACCTCGGCGGCTTCGAGATTCCGGCGACCGTCGAATCGGTCGCGCATTGCAGTTATGCGACGACGCTGATGCGCACGGGCGTGATGCTTTCGACGGTCGAGCATGTGCTGGCGGCTTTGCGCGGCGCGGGCGTGGATAACGTGTTCATCGAAGTTGATAATCTGGAACTGCCGATTATGGACGGCTCGGCTGAGGTCTTCACGGAGATGATTGAGCGCGCGGGCGTCGTCCGGCAACCGTTGGCCCGCCATGCGCTCAGGGTCAGAGAGCGCGTCTCAATCGAGCAGGGAGCGCGCCGCATCAGCGTCGAGCCTGCCGATGCTTACCTGATAGATTGCCTCATTGATTTCAAGCACCCTTTAATCGGCGTGCAACGCTTTCATTTCGAGATGACGGACAAAAGCTTCGGGCGCGAGATTGCCGCGGCGCGCACGTTCGGTTTTACGGAAGAGATAGAAGCCTTGCGTCGCGCCAACCTGGTGCGCGGCGGCTCGCTCGATAACGCCATCGTGCTCACGCCGGAAGGGATGCTCAACGAGACCAGCTTGCGCTACGCGGATGAATTCGTCCGCCACAAGATTCTGGACATCATAGGCGACTTGGCCCTGCTCGGAATGCCGATGCTGGGTCGCGTCAACGCCGAACGCAGCGGCCATATCCTGCACGCCGCGTTGATGTCGAAGCTGCTGCGCAACGATGCCGCGTGGGAAATCGTAGATGAAATGCCGGAGACGGATGACAAGATGGCGGCAGTTGTATCAGGCGTTGAAGCCTAGCCTCCGGCATCCGGCCGTCCGTTTAGTCTGCCTTCTCAAACTCGTAAATAATATGCAGCCGCAAGGCTCCCGGTACGATTTCGGGCCGCACTTCTCTAGCCATCAAACGCAACGCGCCGCCCGCCGTAGCGATGGGAATCCGCGCCGAGAGTTGCGCGGCTTGCAGAATTTCGACCGGGTTGATGCGCTGGTCGATGGCGTTTTGCACGAGGCCGACGATGACGCCGCTGGCCAGGCCCGGCACGCCGCTCAATCTTACGTCCTGCACTTCGACCTGCGCGCTCAAGACCTGCCTGGCGCGGTCGAAGTTTAATCTGATGGTCGTGTCGGCCCAGCCCTGAAAGCGTATGCAGCCCAGCAGCGCCACGCTATATGAGCCGGAGAAAGCCAGCGGCGCGCTAATCCGTCCATTCTCAAAACGCACGGTCGTCTTGACTCCGCCCACCTCCCTTTCCAACACGATGACGCTCGCGCATTGAGCAGGCTCAGCGGGGTTTATGAGAGAAAAGCTGGCTTGATGATGAAGCACGGCCTCCGTGTGCAGAGCAATCGCGCTTGGCGCTGCATCCTGTGAATCGAGCTTTGTCAGCGAAAGCGGAAACTGCGGGCCTCTGAGGCGCGTGAACATCGCTTCGAGGAAAGCGTTGAGAAATTGCTCGTTGAGCGTGACGGTCGCTTCCGCCGCCGGGGCGCTCACCTGCCGCGCGCGGCTCGTACGCTCTCCCTGCGCGAAGGCCGCGAGGTTCAAGCCCGGCGCGAAAATAATCAGGGCTACGGTTAAGATTGCAGTCGATTTAATTCTCATAATTTAAGTCTAACTATCGAGCAAGTAACAGGAATGGGTTTTAATAGCCATCCAGATTGTTCGTCCCTTTGATAATCCTAACTCAGCGACGGCCTGACGAGTAACGCTGGCGGCCCACGCCACACCGCTTTCGACGCGCACGATACACTGCGCTCCCCTCTCTTCAATCGCCTCTATCCGCCCGCTCAACATGTTGCGGGCCGATGTCGAGCGCAGTTCTGCGGCGGCGAGCAGGATGTCGCCCGCGCGAATGGCGACCGTCACGCGCTGTCCTTGCGTCTCTTTTCCCAAAGGAATATCCAACTCACAAGCGCCGCTGTTGTCTGCGACGCGCACCGTCATCGTTCCGGCGTCCGTGTTTCTGTGAACGACGACGCCCTCAAAAATATTCTCCACGCCCGTCAACCGCGCCACACTGGCCGCCACGGGGCCGCCGAAGATTTCAATCGGCTCGCCTGCTCCGACGATGCGCCCACGCTCGTATGCGATGAGATAATCGCCCAGCATAATGGCCTCGTCGCGATTGTGCGTGACATAAATGACGGGCAAGCGCAGCTCTCGATTTATCATCTTCAGGTCGGTGATGATGTCTCGCTTGATGGTTTCGTCGATGGCCGAGAGCGGTTCGTCCAGAAGAAGCACGCGCGGCTTGCTCGCCAGAGCGCGCGCGAGAGCGACGCGTTGCGCTTCGCCGCCTGAGATGTCTGCCGGTCGTCGCTCCGCGGTGTGGGCGATGTGGAGGCGCTCCATCAATTCCAGCGCACGTCGGCGTCGCTCTTGGCGCGAGAGGTCAGCGGCGGCAGCAAATTCCACGTTGGCTATCGCTGACATGTGCGGAAAGAGCGCGAGGTTTTGAAAGACGAGGCCGACGCCGCGCTCGCGGATAGGCTTGTTGATGCCTTGCTCGGAATCGAACAGCGTGTGGCCGTTGATGCTGAGATGGCCGGAATCTGGCTTGATGATTCCGGCGATTGACTTGATGGTCGTCGTTTTGCCGGAACCCGACGCGCCGAACAGAATATTGATGCCGGGCGGCGCGTCAAATTCGATGTCGAGGTTGAATTTATTTCGCGCGTGGTGCGCAGTCCCGCTCTCTGCGCTTTCGGCGTCGGCAGCCTTGCCGCCGAAGTCTTTTTTGATTCTGACCGAAATCATAGCTTCAGCTTCGAGCGTTCATTCATTGAATGGGCTTGCGTCCGGTGAGCTTATTGGTAGCGTAGAGCAGCGTGAGAACAATCGCTGACAGTATCAACACGAGCGTCAACGCGTCGGCATCGCGGCCCGCTTGATTGGCGTCATAGATGGCGATGGCGGCGGTCTGCGTGCGCCCGGGAATGTTACCTGCGACCATCAGCGTCGCGCCGAAGTCTCCGAGCGAACGCGCAAAGGCCAGCATGGCCGACGCGATGATTCCCCGCGACGAGAGCGGCAGAGTTATGCGCCAGAAGATTTGCCATTCACTCTTGCCGAAGGTTCGCGCCGCGTCCTCCAATTGCTCGCTGACGGTTGAGATGGCCGCGCGCGATGTCTTCACGACGAGCGGCAGCGCGCCCAGAGCCGCCGCAATCACAGCGCCCTGCCAGGTGAAGACAAGCTGTAAGCCTGTGGCGGACTCGATGGCGCGCCCGATAGCGCTATTCTGGCTAAGCAACATCAGCAGGTAATAGCCGAGCACGGTCGGCGGCAGCACCAAGGGCAGCGTCACCACCGCGTCCAAAACTTCCCTTCCGATGAAACGACGCCGGGCCAACAGCCACGCCAGCGCAACGCCGATGACGAGCACCAGCGCGGTCGCTATCACGGCGACTCTGAAGGACAGCAGCAGCGGAAACCAATCTATGTTTCTCATAAATCGTGAGGATAGCACACCTCAAAGCCGTGCTCTTTGCGTATCTATCGGGCAGTTGTTCAAGGCGCGCGGGCCGTCTCTGATGCTCGATAGTCTTAACCGTTGCGTCATTAATCCACTCATGTTACATTCCCACGTCCTTTCGCATCGCCTCGTATTCGATAGCACAACTAAAGCCACGGCGGGTAAGAGATGGAAGCAACTGACAGCCATCGAGACTTTGAGCCTCGGCCTGCGGATTCCGCACGGCGCGGTCGGGAATTATTTGACGACCAAGCCGCCGGTTTTGAACAGCGTGCAGGCTTGCCCGCGCGGTATTGCCAGTTGATTGCGCGCCGCGTCATCGAGATTGGAGAGGTCAAGCAGGGCGAGTTGATACTTGAGATAGGGCCGGGCACGGGGCAGATAGGCCAATGGTTTAATCAAACGGCGCGCTACGTCGGGCTTGATTTGTCGGCGGGAATGCTCCGCGAATTCAAAGAGCGTTCGGGCGGCAATTCGCCTGAGAGATTGATTGTCCGCGCGGACGCTGATGCAAGCTGGCCGCTCGCG
>CAZEZJ010000410.1:2243-4826 GCA_964516695.1 uncultured Blastocatellaceae bacterium | reverse complement strand
TTGCGCGAGCGCAATGAAAAACCGAACGTGCTGCAAAACAATTGCTCCGGCAAGCATACGGGAATGCTCGCGCTCGCGCTGCACCTCAATGCTCCCATTGAAACTTACGACCAGCCTGAGCATCCCGCTCAACTGCAAATCGGTCGCACCGTCGAGCAATTCTCAGACGTTCCGCGCGAAGACCTGGCGGTCGGCGTTGACGGCTGCGGCGTGCCCGTCTTCGGCGTCACTGTGCGCGCGATGGCGCTGATGTATGCGCGCCTCGTCGCGCCGCCCGCCGGTTGGGACGAAGAGATGCGCGCGGCGTGCGAGCAGATTGTCACTGCTATGACTTCGCATCCTGAGATGGTCGGCGGCACAGTCGATAGACTTGATACGGAGATGATGCGCGCGGCCGAAGGGGCTTTAATCTCAAAGGTCGGCGCGGAGGGCGTCTATACGGTCGGCGTGCTGCCGTCCGAGCGTTGGCCGCGCGGCCTGGGCCTCGCGCTCAAGATTGAAGACGGCGAAGACCGCCGGGCGCGCCCCACGGTCGTTATCGAAAGCCTGCGACAACTCGGCGTTCTCACGGGCGCAGCCTACGATGCCGTCCGGCCCTACAGCATCTTTCCCGTTCGCAATCATCGCGGCGATGTGGTCGGAGAAGTTCGCGCCTCGTTTGAGTTGGAAATAGTCGGCAGTTAGTGATTGTCTAAAAAATTTCTATTTGGGGAGGTAGCGGCAATGTCTTCAGGGGAACGCGAAAGCGCGAGTGTGAATCCATCAGATGATGCTGGCGAGACAGCGGAGTTGGACGCTCAAACGGGCCAACCGGTAGAAGAGGCGGAAAAGAATCTGAGTCGTCATTCGACGAGCGATTCCAGCCCTTCAATCGAAGAGCAAGCGCGCACGAGCGTGCCGCAGGACGAAGCTTAATCCTCAACCGAAACGGAAGTTGAGAGAAGAAGAATCGGCAAACTTCGGCCAGAGATTTTCTTATGTCCAGTCAAAGTACTAATCCGGCGGCTGATGCGTCGCACCGCCCGCCGCCGCTCTTAAGCGACCAGCGCGGGCGCGTTGATAATCAATCGCTGGCGGATGTGATTCAGTGGTTTCTCGATTACGACGAGCGAACGGCTGTTATCAAGCACCCGCGTGTCGAAGAATTGTTTCAGTGGAAACAAACGGAAGACAGGCGTGCTAATGAGAATCTTTACACCTTCAATCGCGCCGAAGACCGCCTCGCCATCGGTATCGTTCAGGCCGTCACAGAACACTCAACAGAGCGCGAGTTGCACGATTGGATTAGCCAGCTTTTACAGACGCTTGATGAGGCGACGAAAGCCAACGAGGAGATTTCCGCAGCCTTCAAGCTCGAAAGCGGCAACGCGGCTTCACCCATAGCGGAGGCCGCGAAGATTCCGACGGCGAGCGGGCGCACCGTTTATCTCACCTATTGTTGGCTCGAAGCCCTCTGCACAGCCGAAGCGCGCGTGCTCGGCTGGCTCTATCAGGAGTTGTACGGCAGGATTTTCCATCCAGACAATTTTCAGTAGCCCGCCTCTGTATCGAGATTGCTTTATGAACGAAAGTTTACGCGCTCTCTTTCCGCTTTCAGAGCACACAATCTATTTGAATCACGCCGCCGTCAGCCCGCCGCCTGTGCCAACCCTTCGCGCGGTCGCAGCACAGATGCAGGACGTAGCCGACAACGGGGCGCTGCATTACCGCCGTTGGGTCGCCGTCAAAGAGAACGCCCGCAAGCTCGCCGCAGCGATGATTGGCGCGCGACCTCAACAGTTGGCCTTCATGCGTAACACGTCCGATGCGCTCTCCACCGTTGCCAATGGCTTACGCTGGCGCGCGGGCGATAACATCGTTACCTTCCAGCGCGAGTTTCCCTCAAACGTCTACCCGTGGCTGCGACTACGCGAAGCATATGGCGTTGAAGTGCGTATGTGCGAGGAGCGCGACGGGCGCATCGAACTCTCAGAGCTTATCAACCTGATTGACGCGCGAACGCGCGTCGTCGCCATCAGTCATATACAGTATGGCTCAGGCTTTCGCGCAGACCTTGAGCGCATCGGACGCGCCGCCAGAATGTTTGATGCGCTGCTCGTTGTGGACGCGATTCAGTCAATGGGTGTTGTGCCGATTGATGCGGAAAGTGAGTTGATAGACGTGGCGGCAGCCGCCTGTCATAAATGGCTGCTCGCGCCCGAAGGCGTCGGACTGCTTTATCTCTCTGACCGCGCGCGTGAGAGAATCGAGCCGACGCTCGTCGGCTGGATGAGCGTCCCCAACCCAGAGGCTTACTCTGACTTCGAGCAGAACTGGACACAAGGCACACTCGCTTGGGAAACAGGCACAGCGCCGACCGCCCTCCTGCACGGCCTCGAAGCGAGCCTTAAGCTTTTACATGAAACAGGCGTCGAGCGCATCCATGATTATTTGAACGAACTGACGGACTACTTGTGTGAGCGGCTTCAAGGCAGCAACTATGAAATTGTCAGTTCACGTCGCACGGGCGAGAAGTCGCAAATCGTCTGCCTGCGCCATCGCGGCGACCTCACGCCGATGGCGCTCTACTCTCATCTCAAGCGG
>CAZEZJ010000410.1:0-2233 GCA_964516695.1 uncultured Blastocatellaceae bacterium | reverse complement strand
CATCATCGCCGCCCCACGCGGCGACCGCCTGCGCATTGCCCCACATCTCTACAATCTCCCCACAGAGATTGACGCTCTCATCAATGCCCTCCCCTGAGCCTTGTGTCTGAAAATATGACACAACATCCCTTCCTTAAGCCTTCCATTATGAAAAAGCGACGGATAATAGCTTGTTTTCATAAAGTGAAACATTTTCGAACAACAGTACAACCTGTTTGTAATATTTGCAGACAATTCATGCCTGTGGCAGCTTATCCTTCAGAAGTCGCTCGTCGTGCCCGAAAATGCTTTAAGACCCATAAATAAAGGGTCAGAGCGCAGAATGTAAAAATTTCTCGTTGTTGTAAGTGAAATGGCACGGTCATTGCTCTAGAGGGACGTGGTTAAATTAGTAGGGTACATTAAGGGTAAATCGGGTCAGGCTCGGAGACGGCAGTGAGTGAAGGCTTTGGGGGAGGCGTTCTCTCACTTTGAAAAAGCAAGCGGTGGCTCTTTCGGGGGAACGGGGTCATTGCAACGCTAAGCGGTCAATGAGCATAAGTTGCTGGGCTGCTGGTCGGCGTCCTGAACAGGCTTGGGGGAGCCTTACAGGAAGACCAGCAGCCCGCAAACTTTTTTAGGGTTCTAACAAAGGGTGTAAATCTTCAAGGGGAAGCAATAAAAAAGCGCGGCCACTGATAGTATCAGTCGCCGCGCTTTTTTATTGCGCTTAGATAGAACCGCAGGCCGGGCTGACCTAATCGTTTAGCCGTCGCCTTTACCGAGCAGTCTGGTGGGGTCGGTCTGGGGCGTCATGTCGTCAATATTGAGGCGCAGCATTCCTCCTGCGTCTGAATATTTATCCGTCGCGGCTTGTTGCGCGCGGCGGCGTATGAAGACGAGGCCGCCGAAGAGGCCGCCGATGCCCAGACAAATAAGAGCCGAAAAACCGGACGCTTTAACGACACCGACAATCAAGTTAGAAGTCGTCTCGTTATACTCCCTCACGGCGCGTTCAAAAGCGCGCGGATTATCGCCAAGCCACTGCACGACCTTCTCATAAGTGATGCCGTCAATCAGACGCGCGGCTGCTTGCTCGTCCGGCGCGTTGAAGACAAAGACCGAATAATTGCCCACACGACGATAGGCCGTGGGAACGGGCTGGCCCGCGCCGCGCAACTCCTTGAGCCGCCCCGTGATGCGCGCGTCATTATCCACAGAGATTTGCGGTGTGCTGAATTCGACTATCACCAGTTGCGCTGAATCATAAGAGGCGACGACGGCCTCCGTACCGCCGGAGAAATCAATCGCATCGAGCACGGGCTGATTTGCCGCCGCCGCTTGCAAAGAGTTGTGGCTGACGACGTAAGCAGCGCGCTCGGAAGCCTTCTCCCAATCAGGAAGATGTTTGACGAGGGCCGGAAAGTCGTTCTCCTCGGTCGGCAGGGTTTCAGCGAAAGTGCGGGCAAACTCAGCGAGTTGTTCCTGCCCGTCGCGCGCTTTGGTCGTCTTGCCTGTGAGGCTCACAAGCGCAGGGCCTTTGAAGAAAACTAGGCGCTCGGGCGTCGCGAATCCAGCCGTCCCGACTCTATCGGTCTTCGCCAGCGTCTCGCCTTTAGCTCGCATCTGGGTCGCGTAACGCGTTAACAGCGCATACGCGCCGGGGTCGGAGCGGGTCCTCACCAACGTTAAAATAAAAGTGCCGCCATTTGTTGATGTGTATGTGCGCGTGGCGGAAGAGTAGGCGTTGAAGTCTTCGGGCGCTTCTTTTCCAAAGAGACTCAACTCTGAAGGTCGCGCCGCGCCCACCGCACGAAAGTCTCCAAGCTTGTCCGGCATCGCCTTTGCCGCTTCCTCCGGCGGCAATCCCGCAGGCGCAGCAAGAGCAGAAAGATAGAGAAACGCCAGAAAAGCGGCGACGAAAACCTGTTTTATGAGAAAGCTGGCTCGCAAAACCTCAAGACCTTTCACTCAAACCAATCAAAACTACAGACCTTTAGAACCCGGAAAGCTTTGGATGTTCCGTCAGGAGTCATAGTTGCGCAGACAATAAAGCCAGTGGAGGTAGTTTATTGCCAGCGGCGCAGTTCACGCAAAAGCAGATCGGCGTGGCGGCGCGGGTCTTGTATGTTGCGAAGGACCGTCGTTCCGCCGTACTCGCTGGCGTTGTCGATGACCAGATTACCGTAGCCGAGCAGTCGTTGCGGAATGTTGGCCGTGACCGTCACGTCTTGAATCTTACTCAGGGGAAGGT
>CAZEZJ010000409.1:0-4840 GCA_964516695.1 uncultured Blastocatellaceae bacterium | reverse complement strand
TTGAGAAGCAAGCTGCGCTGCCAACTCACCGGGCGTCGTCGCGGGCCGCTGGCAGGTATAGTGCTCGCACACGTAGGCTGTCGCCGTGCCTCCCACCTGCGGGCGCTCACGCAGCAGCGGCACAAGCTCAGCCGCCTCCTTTTCATTCTCCTCGGCCTGCGCGACGACCTTGTTTGGCAGATAGCGTTTCCACACCTCGCGGACGAGAGCAACAGTTGCCGCATCTTCGCGCGCGCCGATGATGGCTATCTCTTTCGGTGACGAGAGATGAAAATCGAGCGCCGCAAAGAGCCGCCCGAAGGCCGAAGGATAACGCGTCAACGGGTCGCGCAGCATCCGAAAGATGGTCACGGCCTGGCGGCGATACTCTTCGTTGCCAGTCAACACGGCCAACCGCAGCAACACATCGGCGGCGACGGAATTTCCTGAAGGAGTCGCATTGTCCAGAAAATCCTTCGAGCGCACGATTAACTCTTCATGGCTTTTGCCTGTGTAGAAATAACCGCCCTCCTGCTCGTCCCAAAATTCTTCGTTCATTAAATCCGTGAGCGTCTTCGCTTCCTGTAGCCACCGCAACTCGCCGGTCGCTTCATAAAGCGCGAGCAATCCGTCAACGAAGAAAGCGTAGTCTTCAAGATAAGCGTTGAGCTTCGCCTGCCCGTCTTTGTAGGTGCGCAGCAACAGGCGGTCGCGACGCAAATGTTCGAGGACAAACTCGGCGTCGTTTTTCGCGGTCTCAAGATAATCGGGGCGCTCAAAGATAGCGGCGGCCTCGGCAAAAGCTGCCAGCATCAATCCATTCCAAGCGGTCAGCACTTTCTCATCACGCCCGGGCTTAACGCGCCGCTCGCGCAGCGCAAAGAGTTCGCGACGCCCGCGCTCCAACGCTTCGTCTAGCCGCTCGACTGTCGCGCCAGCCGCCTTCGCGACATCCTGTTTGGAGCGCTTGACGTTCAGGATATTCTGCCCTTCAAAGTTGCCGCCTGCCGTGACATCGTAATAGGCGCAAAAGAGCGCGCCGTCTTCTTCACCAAGGACTTTTTTTATCTCGTCAATCGTCCAGACGAAAAACTTGCCTTCGTGGCCTTCAGAGTCCGCGTCCTGTGTTGAATAAAAGCCGCCGCGCTCGTTTGTCATCTCTCTGGTGATGTAATCAAGCGTCTCTTCCGTGATGCGACGATAAAAGTGGTTACCCGTCAACTGATAAACGTGCAGGTAGAGACGCGCGAGCAGCGCATTGTCATAGAGCATCTTCTCAAAGTGTGGCACGAGCCATTTCGCATCCGTCGAATAACGATGAAACCCGCCGCCCAGTTGGTCGTACATTCCGCCTTCGGCCATCTTGCGGCAGGTGTGTTCGACCATCTCAAGCGCCTCGCGTTGCCCCGTGCGATGATAGACGCGCAGGAGAAACTCAAGATTCATCGGCGCGGGAAATTTCGGCGCGCTGCCAAAGCCGCCATACGTCGCGTCGTAATTGCGCGCGATGCCGCGATAAGCGTTGTCGAGCAGGTCGCTTGAGAGCGTTTCATTAGAGGCACGCGTCTGCCCCATTCGCTGCAACTCTCCCAGCATGGAGACTGCCGACTGCGTAATCTCGTCGGGCTTGGAGCGATAAGCCTCTGCGACGCCGATGAGCACGCGCGGGAAGCCGGGCATGTTGTAGCGGTCAACGGGAGGATAGTAAGTGCCGCCGTAGAAGGGAACGCCCTCGGGTGTGAGAAAGACGGTCATCGGCCAGCCGCCATGGCCGGTCATCAACTGCACGGCATTCATGTAGATTTGGTCTAGGTCGGGTCGCTCCTCGCGGTCTACTTTGATGTTGACGAAATTCTCATTCATCAAGCGCGCAATCTCTTCATTCTCGAAAGATTCGTGCTCCATCACATGACACCAATGGCAGGCCGAATAACCGATGCTGAGCAGCACGGGCTTGTTCTCGTCGCGCGCGCGCGCAAAAGCCTCCGCACCCCACGGATACCAATCAACCGGATTATGAGCGTGCTGTAGAAGATACGGGCTGGTCTCTTGGGCCAGACGATTCGTGTTTTTATGCGCTGACATTATTCACCCCTTTTTCTCACATTTACAGCATTCTACACTTGCCGGGGCGCGAGCGCCTAAACCCTTCTGACCAACTAGCCGACGCTAAACCAGTATGGCGTCTTCTTCGTCCACTCGCTTTTCGGATAGCGTGTGTGAAGAAGTTGGAAGGCGGCTTTTGACCACCTGCCTGATTCTTTGTCCGTGCAGCCATAGCGCGTTGTCGTGACGGCGATGTGTAAAGCTTCAGGCACGCGCGAATCGTTTGGAGTCCGGTTGGCCCAGGCGATAACCTCGCGCGAGAGATAGTTGGGCGCTGTGCCGAGAGCTATCAATCGCGCTCGCTCTCGCCGGGCAGCGGCCTTTTGAGCTGCACTCAGAAACGACAACTCCCCGTTCGCACGCGCCGCGGATTGACGAGACTGCACGTGTATTTCTTCCGCGTCTACGTTTTTATCGGAGGCGGCAATTGTCTGCTCCGCTATCGCGCACCACCAGTTGTCTCTGTAACTGTCTCGCTCATTAATAGGCGTGAGCCTGTCAAGGCCGGAGACGACATTAAGATGCAGGCCGGGAAATTTCAGGATGGTGTAAAGCGCTGCCGCTTTTCTGGCTGAGGGCGTGGCGGCTGACAGATAATCGTCCAAGTATGTTTTCAACTCGGGCGCGAGAGCGGACGCAATTGGCGCGAGAGCCTGACCGGCCTCCGCATCGTCCAGAACAACTGCGCGCGTCCAGGCTGTCAAAGCGATTTGCCTGCGAATGTGCTCTGGAAGAGTTTGGCTGACGGCGGCTTCGCGCAGCAAGGCGAGCGGAAACTGTTGGTTCAAAATCCACGTCGAATCATCGTCGAGCAGGGCGCGGCCAGCCCAGACTTTCAACTCGTCGTCTTCCTTCACGTCAACCGGAATTTCTCTGCCGTCTTCGTCCCAACTAAACGCGGCGGGATGTCTCTGCGCATATGTGAGAAACTCGTCGAGAGAAGCCGCCACAGTCATTCTCTGATGCAGAAATTCGTTGAGGGCGGACGCGGGCAACACCAGGCGTCGTTGTAGAGCTTCATCAAGTTTTCGCTTTGCGCCCGCACGGTCGCCTTTTTCAATCAACAGGCGAACGAGATGAAACTGTGTGGTCGCGAAAGCGGGCGATGAAGCTTCAATTCGCTCGGCGGCAGACATGAGAGCAGCCGCCTTCGTATGGCGGGCCTTAATTTTTGACAGGGACGCAACGAGCCAAGGCAGGTCGTTAGTCTTCTCCCATTTCTCCAGCGAGTGTTGCAGCGAATCCTTCGTTTGTGCCTGAAAGGTGATGAGCCAATCGGTCAAGTCATCTTTTCCGGCTGCGTCCATCGCTCGCTTCAGGTTGTCATCCAACGGCTCATCCGAATCGCCAACGTATTTGTCGAGCAGTATCGTGTAATCCAAAAGCTCCTGCCTAAGCTGTTCGTTGGCTTCCTTGCGCAAGAGAGATTGGGCCAACTCGCGAACGCGCTCTGCGGGACGCAGGCGCAGTTTGACCAAATTCAAGAGATTTTGTGCCGACTGGCGCAGCGCGCTCTGCTTTGTTTCCGCCAGCACTCGCTTCAACTGAGTTTCGGCTTGAGTTAATGCCTCTTGGCGATTCGTCTCAGGGCCGAGGCTGGCTTTACGAATCAGACTTCGCGCCACCAAATATTGCGCTTGCTCGCGCCAGGCAGATGCCGCATCGTTCGCTATCGTTTCGAAACGGTTTCTCGCCTCGTCAAAGTTCATCGCATAAAAATGCGCTGCGGCAATCTGATAATTTCTATCGTCCTGTATCAAACGAACTGAAGATGAGGTGGCTTGCTCGGGAATGCTTTGCCCGCTCGCGCAGTTTGCAAAAACCTGGTCCTGCGCCAGCGTCCATTCCTTTACTTCCGCGCTCTCCGCGCCAAACTTCGCGATTCGCTCTGCCAGAATTCCGGCAGCGTTTCTGAAAGCGTCAGTATGGCAATTGAGAAAATAGTCGTATTTATCCTGAGCTTTGGGGCGATAGACATTGATTTTAGAATCAGTATTAATGCCGGAAACTTTCTTTCTCGCCGCGAGCCAGATTGCCAGCGCATCATCTTCCTGCTGCTCTTCGCGGTTGAAATCAAGCCGCGCGCTCCACAAACTTGAAAGCTGCTCCTGCTCACTTTGATTGAAACGGCCGCCATTCATCAAGCGATACGCGGTGTAGAGATAAGAGCGCGCGTAAGTCGGTTGCAGCACGCCAAGCTCGCCGCTCGTGAATTTGTTTAGCGGCAGGTCAGGATGCTTGTTGTAAGCGAAGATGGCGTATCTGGAAAACGGGCCGCACGCGTTTGCCAAACGAAAGCAGCCCGCCAAGATAATCATTGAGACAATGGCGAAGGTGAAGATTTTAAGAAACGAGTTTCTCACTGACGGCTCCTTTCGAGGGCCTGGCGCACGGTTGATTCCGTCCAAGATTGCGGGTTGAAGAAATAGAAGCGTCGGGTTGATGAAAGGGAAGCTGTGGGTTCGTTAGTCGAGATGCCGACGCTGTTTTGGCAGAGCGGGGCGCGAAAATTCCCGCCCGTTTCCAGATAATTGTTGATGCGGTGCTGGTCTAAGCCCATTCCGAAAATCATCGGCACGGCTTCGTCAATCGGTAAATCGTCGAGCCAGTTGTCGAAAATGCACCACGAAGCCACCGCCGTGATGGAAAGCGGCATGGATTTTGGTATGCGTTGCCGCAAGTCAGCCAAGAGCGCCCGGTAAAATTTTCGCTCAGACTCGGTGGCATCAAAATCAATTTGCAATGCAGAGATGTA
>CAZEZJ010000408.1:0-4848 GCA_964516695.1 uncultured Blastocatellaceae bacterium | reverse complement strand
CATAACCGTCTTCGTCCGGCATTCCGATGTCGCTGATGAGGAGGTCAGGCAGCCAGCGCTCCAATACTTCGAGAGCTTCGACGGCAGAACTCGCCAGCCTCACTTCCACGCCGCACTTCCTCAAAGCCAAACCGACGATTTCACGAGAGTCCACGTCGTCGTCAACCACCAGCACGCGCAGGCCGTCTATTTCTTCAAGGCAGTTTGAATGCGTCGCTGGGAGAGGATGAAGCGGCTGCTCCATTGCCACGGGTTCGCGCTCCGCGAGCAGCGGCAGGTTGATGATGAAGGTCGAACCCTGTCCTGTGCCCTGGCTCTCAACCTCGATTGTCCCGCCGTGCAGCTTCACCAAGTATTGCACCAACGCCAACCCGACACCCAGCCCGCTATACTCTCTTGTGGTTGAGCTATCGGCCTGACGAAAACGGTCGAAGACGAAGGGCAGAAATTCAGGGCTGATGCCCTCGCCCGTATCCGCGATGATAACGCGCGCCGTCTCCGGCAAGCGTTCGAGGCGGATTTCGATGCGCCCGGCTTCGGGCGTAAACTTGAGCGCATTGTTGAGCAGATTCCAAATCACCTGCTGCAAGCGATTGGGGTCGCCCTGCACCCTGATGACGCCAGGCTCAAGCGTCGTGTGCAACTGAATTTTTTTGACGGCGGCGAAAGGGCGTATGGAATCGAGCGCGGTTTCGATGACGGTCACGAGGCTGATGGGCCGCACATCCAGGCGGATTTTGCCTGTGACGATGCGTGAGATGTCCAGCAGGTCGTCTATCAACTGTCGCTGCGCCCTCGCGTTGCGCTCGATGACTTCGAGCGCACGCGCCCTGAGATTGTCGTCGAGTTGTCCTGTGTTGAGCAGTTGCGTCCAGCCGAGGATGGAAGTCAGAGGGGTTCGCAGTTCGTGCGAGAGCGTCGTCAAAAATTCGTCTTTGACGCGATTGGCCTCCTCCGCATCCATGCGCGCCTGCTGTTCGCGCACCAAAGCGATGCGTTGCTCTTCGGCGCGCTTGCGCTCTGTGATGTCGTGCGAGATGCCTATCAGCCCGATGGCTTGGCCCTGATGGTCGCGATAGACCGATTTCGTCACCAGATACATCTGCGTGATTTCAGGGCCGCGCGCCACGCCCTCGAAGGTCTGCGTCTCTCCGGTGGAGAGCACCTTGCGGTCGTCTTCGATAAACTGGCGCGCCGTCTCCGGCAGGTACAGCTCCGTGTCGCTCTTGCCGATAATCTCTTCGGCGGATTTGCCCAAAAAACGCGCAGCCGCCGAATTAACCAGAATGTAGCGCCCTTCCAAATCTTTGACGAAGATGGCATCGGGCGTTCCTTCGATGA
The DNA here is from genome assembly GCA_964516695.1 of uncultured Blastocatellaceae bacterium. GTDB lineage: Bacteria > Acidobacteriota > Blastocatellia > Pyrinomonadales > Pyrinomonadaceae > DASVTR01. The sequence goes on along the minus strand of CAZEZJ010000408.1, from coordinate 3,507 downwards.
CCGCGTGCAGAACGTTGTGGCTTTCCCTGAGCGCAACCTCTGCGTGCTGGCGCTCGGTGATGTCCTGGCCCGTGCCGATGATGTATTCCGGCGCGCCGTGCTCATCGAGCAGGGCCGTGTTGGCCCAACTAATCAGGCGCAGCTTTCCGTCCTTCGTTATCCAATAATTTTCGTGCTGGTTTGGAAACTCGCCGGCGCTAAGCTTCGCGAAAACGTCTCTCACCTCCGCGCTCTCCTCCGGCGTGATGAATAAATCCCAGAAAAATTTTCCTTTGACCTCACTCAATAAATAGCCTGTGGATTGTTCGCACGCGCGATTGAAACCCACGATGCGCCCTGCGCGGTCGAGCACGACGACGAGACTGCTCGCCGTTTCGATAACCGCGCTGCTGAAGTCGCGCTCTTTCTTCAACTCAGTTTGGGCCTGCTTGAGCCTTCGCAGGTCGCGGTGGAATCGGCCCAACAACAAAGCGACCACGATTGCCAACAGGCAGGAGATGACGACCAGCAGATTCAACTGTCGCCACTTCGATGCCAATGCGGTTGAGAGTTGAGAGAGGCGCTCGCGGACGCTGAGGATGGCGGCGTCCGTCTGGTCAAGCGATTGATTCAAAGCTGCGCGAAGCTCGGCTTCGCCCGCTCTTTTTTCCGTTTCAACGATTGGTGATGAAAACGCGCGGCGAAAGACCCCGTCCATCCGCACGACGGCTGCATCAATTTCGGTGAGGAAAGTCGGAATCAGAGAGGCTTCGCTTGAGTTGATGGCGGAGGCGCGGCGGCGGTAGTCGGCAAGCAAGGTTTGCCAGCGCGCGTTCAAAGCCGCAGGCTCCGCGTCAAGACGGCTTTCGGCAACTCCCTTTTCCAATTCTCGCAAAGAGAGTTTCAGTTCGTTGAGCTTGCTAATCAGGACGACTTTGCTCGTCACGTCTCGTTGCAGTCTGTTGACGGAGACAATCAACGAAATGCTCCAGACGACGAACAGGAGCGGCAGCAATAGAATAAGCCTTGTCCACAGGGGAGCTTTCAAAGCAGTGGGCATCCTTAATCTCTTCTTTCACCTCAACTCATTCAGGGCTAGCCTTTCTCTCTCCGAGCAGCAAAGTCGGAATCAAATCGGGTTAGAATTTACGTGGGGCTAAGGCTTCAAGGTGCGTGCCCGCGTCTTGCCAAACTGGCCGACAATGCCAGCCTAGCGCGAGGGCCAACAGGTGAACTTTGAACATACTAAAGCTATAGGCGAAAAGCAAGCAGTAATTATGAAAGCGGAAAGATTAACCGCTCGGCTTGAACACTCGCGCTGTTTGGCTTCCCACCGTCCTCCTTTCTCCTGGCTCGCGAGGTCTGTTACTATCGCCCGACCGGGAAACTTCAACAACAGGTGAAGCACATGGCAAGTCAACAGGCACGCATCCTTATCATCGGCGGCGGCTTCGGCGGCGTTTTCACGGCGCTCGACCTAGTGGGCGCGGGCGAAGTCACGCTCGTCAGCGACGAAGACCATTTTTTGTTTGCGCCGATGCTCTACGAATACTTAAGCGGCGAGGTCGAAGCATGGCACATCGCCCCGACCTACAAAGAATTGCTCGACGACCAGATTCGCGTGATTCGCGGTGGGGTCACGGAGATTGATTTCGAGGCGCGCGAAGTCAGCATTGAAGGACGCGTGCGCCGCGTCGGTTACGACGTGCTGGTGCTGGCCGTCGGCGGCGTCACAAACTACTGGAACATCCCCGGCGCTGAAGAACATGCGCTCCCCTTTCGCAAGCTACGCGACTCGGACGCGCTGCGCCAACGGATGATTGAAGCCTTAGACCGTACTGCGCCCGACCTCGCGCCGCAGGATGCGCGTCGCGCGCTCACCTTCGCCGTCGTCGGCGCGGGCGCAAGCGGCGTCGAATTGGCGACGAAGATGGCAGACCTGTTGCGCGATGCCTTTGAGCGGCGGGCGCTGCGCGGGCAGCCGCGCGTGATGGTCGTGGAGATGGGCGACCAGATTGTGCCCGGCATGGGCGATGAGCTTCGCGCCTACGTCGAAGATGCGCTGCAAGCGGCGAGCGTTGACGTGCATACGCAGACGCGCGTGCTCGGCGTCTCCGACAAAGGATTCACGATTGAGCATAACGGCGAGCAGCAGGAGATAGAAGCGGCGGCAGTCGTCTGGACTGCGGGCGTGCGGATTAATCCGCTTGTTGACAAACTGAATTTGGAAAAGAACAAGCGCGGGCAAATCATCGTTGAGCCGACGCTCCTGGCGCGCGGGCAGGAACGCGTCTTCGCGCTCGGTGACATGGCGTATTTCGAGGATGCCAGCCCGACTCTGGCCGGAACAGCACAGTTGGCCCTTCAGCAGGCAGGGTTGACGGCCAAGAACGTGCGGGCGCTGCTTAGTGGCCGCGCGCTGCAAACCAAGCATTTCACGGAACTGGGCGAAGCCTTGAGCCTCGGCACGGAGCGCGCGGCTGTCCTGACCGCCGGGCAGACCTTCGGCGGCGCTCTGGCCCGCCAAGCACGCTTTACGCTCTACACCTCGCGTCTTCCCACTTGGCATCACCGCCTGAAGGTCGGCGCAAGCTGGTTTTTCGAAGGCACCGCCCCACGCCCCTTGCAGCCGCTCGGCTTCACCCGTTGAAGTATTTTGGGCAATCATTCTCAGCGCTGAACAGAGGGCGCTGAGAATGTCTGACTTCTCTTCAGTATGGGGAATCGCGTCCGCAGCAGAATCTTAATCGCGTTCGGAGCCTTCGTGCTTTGTCTCGCGCTGCTCATCTGGATTTTGAGCGCCCGCTCGCGTCAGGAACAACCGCGTGTCGCATCAACTGAGAATCCTTCAGCAACGCCGCTCATCAATTCGACTTCAACGCAGCCGACTCCGTCCGCCATCTCGACGCCGGAAACAACACCGCCAGCGACAGGCGAAGCATCCCCCGCACCAACGCTCGGCCAGCCGGAAAACAACACCGCACAGCCATCAACGCCGCCCCTCCCATCAAACAGCACTTCCACGGCTTCGCCCGCCGCTCCAGCCAATTCGGCCACGCTCTTAATCCCCGTCGCAGGGGTGCGCCTCGAACAACTGCGCGACACTTTTCAGGAGTCGCGCTCCGAAGGGCGCGCGCATGATGCCATTGATATTCCGGCCCCGCGCGGCACGCCCGTGTTGGCCGCCGCCGATGGCCGCATCGTCAAATTCTTCAACAGCGAACGCGGCGGCATCACCATCTATCAATTAAGCACGGACGAAAAGCTCGTCTACTATTACGCCCATTTAGACCGCTACGCCGACGGCCTCACCGAAGGCCACTTTGCCAGGCGCGGCGAAACCATCGCCTACGTCGGCGACACAGGTAACGCCGGCCCCGGCAACTATCACCTGCATTTCTCCGTCGCCACCCTCACCGACCCCAAACGCTATTGGGCCGGAACCAACGTTAATCCCTACCCGCTCTTGCGCGGCACGCCCTAGCCCTAAACCCAAACTCTGAACGACGGTTTTTAACTTCCGAGTTC
>CAZEZJ010000407.1:4609-4852 GCA_964516695.1 uncultured Blastocatellaceae bacterium | reverse complement strand
GCGCCCGCCCATCATCTTTTCCAGGTAAGTCGCGCCGACCTGAATCGCCATGCGCCCGGCGACCTCGGACATCGGCGTCAGCAGCGGCAGCGTGCCGCGCTTGTCCGTGATGGTCTCATAGGCGATGCCCGTCACCTTGTTTTTGAGAAGCGCTTCGGTCTGCTTCGGGTCGGGCGCCAGATGCAGGTAGGTAAACAGCAGTTGGCCCTCGCGCATCCTTGGGTATTCGGGTGCAATCGGCTC
>CAZEZJ010000407.1:0-4599 GCA_964516695.1 uncultured Blastocatellaceae bacterium | reverse complement strand
GCCGCCGGCGTCGAACGCCCGTGGCGGCTCGATCCGATCCCGTTGATCATCTCGACCTCGCCCCACACGTCATCGGGAGAATCGAGAATCATCGCGCCCGCGCGTTCATATAACTCATTTTCGAAACCGGAGCCTTCGCCCGCGTTGCGCTCGACAACCACTTTATGTCCGGCATCCGTCAGGGCACGCACGCCCGCCGGCGTCAGGCCCACTCTGTATTCATTATCCTTTATCTCTTTCGGTAGTCCGACAATCACGATTTTGTTCTCCAATCAGCCGGGAAGAGTTTGAAAACTGAATCTTGCTTCCGAGAACTCACGTCTCACTGAGCTACTCAAAGTTTACTTCGTCAATCTGCGCGCGTTGCAGTTTGCCGCTGTAGTCAACGTAAACGGATTTCCATTCCGTGAAGATGTCCAACACCTGCGTGCCGGCTTCGCGGTGGCCGTTGCCTGTAGCCTTCGTGCCGCCAAAGGGAAGATGGACTTCAGCGCCGATGGTTGACGAGTTGATGTAAAAAATGCCCGTGTACATCTCATTCATCGCGTGGAAAGCGCGGTTGACATCCTGCGTATAGATGGCGGCTGAGAGGCCGTAACGCACATTGTTGGCAATCTCGACCGCCGCTTCGAGCGAATTGGTCGGGATGACAGCCGTGACGGGGCCAAAGATTTCTTCCTGCGCGATACGCATCTCAGGCTGCACGTCCGTGAAGACGGTCGGCTCGATAAAGTAGCCGTGCTCATGCTGTCCGCGAGTTAAGCGCTTGCCGCCGCTCGCGAGTTTTGCCCCGTCTTCGCGTTCGCCCGTTTCGATGTAGCCCATGATTTTGTGGACGGCATCGGCGTTGATGACTGGTCCCATGTCCGTTTTGGCATCGGCACCATTGCCGACGCGCAAGCTAGCGGCACGCTCAATTAGTTTTTTGCTGAACTGCTTATAGACCTTCTTGTGTACGACGAGACGCGAGGAGGCCGTGCAGCGTTGGCCCGAAGTGCCAAACGCGCCCCAGACCGCGCCTTCGACCGCCAAATCAATGTCTGCGTCGTCCATCACGATGATGACGTTTTTGCCGCCCATCTCCAGCGAGCAAATCGCGTTGCGCTCGGCGCAGGCGGAGGCGACTGTGCGGCCCGTCTCGGTCGAACCCGTGAAGGAAATCAAACGTAGTTTGGGATTGTTCGTGATGGCCGCGCCCGCCGTCTCGCCGTAGCCCGTGACGAGATTGACGACGCCCGCGGGCACGCCCGCTTCCTCGCAGGCTTTGACCAGATTGTAGGTCGAGAGCGGCGTATCTTCCGCGGGCTTGATGACGACCGTGTTGCCGCAGACGAGAGCCGGTATCAACTTCCAAGAAGGAATCGCCATCGGGAAATTCCAAGGCGTAATCAGCCCGCACAGGCCGACGGGCTGGCGAACGCACATGGCAAACTTGTCAGGCATCTCGGCTGGCGTAGTAAAGCCATGAAGGCGACGGCCTTCGCCCGCCGTGTAGTACGTGCAGTCAATCGCTTCCTGCACGTCGCCGCCCGTTTCTTTGAGCACCTTTCCCATCTCGCGCGTCATGTCTGCCGCAAACGAGTCTTTGTGGCGAATGAGAATTTCGCCTAGACGAAACAGGATTTCGGCACGGCGCGGCGCGGGCGTGCGACGCCAGCGGTCGAAGGCACCGCGCGCCGCCTCAACCGCCGCGTCAACATCCTCTTTCGTCGAGACCGGAAAGCGGCCCACCGTATCGCGCGTGTCAGCCGGATTAAGATTCTCGAAGAACTCGCCCGACTGGCTCGGCTGCCAACGGCCTCCGATGTAATTGTAGTAAGTCTTCACGGTCGAACGCGCCCCGGCATCGCTGCTGCGACTAGTGTTCTTCCGACTGTTTTTGCTGAGAGCTTTTTTTGCTTGAGCCATAAGAAAAGTTCAGGTTTCAAGTTGGCTTTGAGAGCCTGAAACTTGAAACCTGAAACCTGAAGCGTGATTTACTGATAAGTGAACTGCACGATGCGTTGAATAACGCGGTCTGTTTCTCTGCTGTAGCTAGCGACGTTAAGGACGATGGCATCGCCCGGCTTGAGGCTGTCTACAACGCGCTGAAACTCTGCGAGCGTGGTGACGGGAACACGGTTGATGCGCTGGATGACTTCGCCTTCGCGCACCGCGCGCTGTCCGGCGTCAGCCGCAATCCCGTTCGGGTCAACCTCTTTGACGAGCAGGCCGCGCACGTTCGTCAGATTCTTCTCCTTCGCGATTTGCGGCGTAATCTCCATCAACATGATGCCGAGGCGCGGGCGATTGGCCTCCGGCGTCTCCTTCTCTTTGGGCGCTGGCGTCGGCTCTTCCTCGCTTTGAGCCAGCGACGAAGGACGCTCACCGATGGTGACGCTGGCCGTGCGCCGTTCGAGTTTGCCGCCCACATCGCGCAGGTACGTTATCGTCACATTGGAGCCGACGGCTGTGGCCGCGACTTTGCCGATTAAGTCTTGAGCGCTGGCGATGGGCTGGCCGTTGAATTCAACAATGATGTCGTTGGCCTGAATTCCGGCTTTGCCCGCCGGTCCGCCGGGGTCGCGCACGTCCGTGACGACCGCGCCCTTCGCTTCCGGCAAACCGTAGACGCGCGCAAACTCGGCCTTCACCGACTCAAGGAAGATGCCTAGGTATCCGCGCCGCACGCGCCCTTGCGAGACGATTTGTTGATAGACGAACGCGGCCTCGTTTGACGGCAGGGCGAAGCCGATGCCGTTGTAATCGCCGGTCGAGGTGGCAATCTGCGAGTTGATGCCGATGACTTCGCCGCGCATATTGACGAGCGGCCCGCCTGAGTTGCCGCGATTAATAGCGGCGTCCGTTTGCAGAAATTGCTGGAAGGAGGTGAAGAGCGGCGTCTGTCGCTCTTTGGTCGAGATGATTCCAGCCGTCACCGTCTGGTCAAGGCCAAAGGGCGAGCCGATGGCTAACACCCAATCACCGACCTGCGCCGTGTTTGAATCGCCCAATTTGACGACGGGCAAATCGCGCGTCGTCTCAACCTTGACGACCGCGAGGTCTGTCTCCTCGTCAACGCCCTTGACCACACCGCGAAATTCCTCGCCGTTTTGCAAGCGAACGGTGATGCGCGTCGCTCCCTGAACGACGTGCTGGTTGGTCAGGATATAGCCCTTCGGGTCAACGATGAAGCCGGAGCCGACGCCGCGCGCCGGACGCCGCGCCTGGCGGCGAAACATATCGAGCAGCGGGTTATTAGACGACGGGTCATCTTTTTCGTCTTCATCGCGCCCGGCCACTTCGGGGGTAGCCGTCACGGTGTCTATATTGACAACCGCCGGTTCGACGCGTTTGGCTATCTCCGCAAACGAAGCCGAGAGGGCTTCGGGCGTGCGTGCGATTTGGGCTTGCGTATCATTCTGTGCGACGGCGGGGCGGCCCGCCAGAATCGCGCCGATGGCGATACCGGCCACGAGACAGGCGACGCCGAGCGCCACAATCCAGACGCGCAGCTTGCGCAGGATGGCGCGCTCGCTATTGGACATTTGATCTTCGGGAAGCTTGTACATAAAACACCACTTTCAACTGTACATCAATCTCTCGCGGCAAATGTTTCGGACACACGCCGCTTGCGCTCTTTCTAGTTTGAACGCCGGGGCACCGGAAAAGGTCCTTCAGTATAACGAAACGCGGGGCGCGCCGCAAAGAGCAAGGCGTCAAGCAGTAGAACCGGAAGGCGAAAAGAGTGGTTCTTCAAGTCTGGAATGCTCGGGCTTTCGTCCTCGCGCCTATCGACTTCCTACTTGCTCTTGACTGTTGTACACTCTCGCAGCTTTTCCAGCTTGCAACATCACGGGCGTGCGCCGAATTCATGCGCCACAAACCGCACCTCGCGCTACACCCGCCGGATTAACTCGAAAACTTTAAGGAGAATCCCCATTGAACACACGACGGATGTTGGCGCTCGCCCTGGCGCTCGCCTTAACCACCCTTGCCGCCACCGGCTGCAACAAATCAGGCTCATCGCCGACCGCGACCTACAAGGCCGCCTACGCCGCGATGAAAAATAAAGATACCGCCGCCTTTAAGAAAATAATGACTAAAGAAAGTCAGAAAGACATAGAAGAGACGGCGAAGAGACTCAACAAATCGTCCGACGATATGTTGAAGGACCTGATGAACGAATTCAAGCTGCCGCCTTCGGACGAATCAAAAGACGAGAAGATTGACGGCGACAACGCGACCCTCCAAGTTAAAGATGAAAAGAACGCTTGGGAAACCATCAGGTTCGTCAAAGAAGATGGCGAATGGAAGATGAAGTAAGGTAAAAGTAAAAAGGTAAAAGGTAAAAGGGAAGATGAAAGAGCCTTGTCTCTCGTCTTCCCTTTTCCTTTCATCTTTCTCAAACTTTTACCTTTTTACTTTTTACTTTTTCCTCCGCCTATGGTTTGAGCAAAACTTTGAGCACGCCTTTTTGTGTTGCGCGTTCGATGGCGTGAACACCGTCGGCCAGGGCATGTTGCTCGCTAATCAAGCTTTCGACATCCACCGCATCCTGCCTGAGCAGTTCAAGCGCCGGAGCGAAGCGCCCGCAGCGCGAGCCAACCACGCTAATCT
>CAZEZJ010000406.1:4224-4866 GCA_964516695.1 uncultured Blastocatellaceae bacterium | reverse complement strand
CCCCCCTTGCCGCTCGAACAGCCGCCGGCTTTGCCGTAAAGCTCGGCCATGATTTCTTCCGGCGACATGCCTTTGGCGATGGCGTGCCCGTGGTCGCGATAGCTGGTGAGCACGTAATCGTCAGGACGAAGCGCGGAAAGCGCGCCGACGGCGACCGCCTCCTGCCCGATGTAGAGGTGACAGAAGCCGCCGATTTTGCCGAGGCTATAGGATTCGGCACACTTCTCCTCGAAACGGCGGATGAGAATCATTTGGTGAAGCAAATTAATCAGCGTCTCGCGGTCAAACGCTTCAATCCGGTGCTTTTGCTCCTCCTTGCGTTCCTGATGCTCTTCTTGAGCCTGGGCCGTTTCAACATTGTCAGGAGTTTCTTTCTCAAGAAGACCAGCGCCGCCCTTTTCCTCTGCCACGACGCGCGCCTTGCTTGGAGTGGCTTGTTTGCTCATGGTTTGTTCTTTCGCAGGCGCGTGCCGCACTTGCTTGGAAAACCCAAGGGTGCGATTGTCGCGCTCGCTTAACTGATAATCTTAAAGCTCTAAACAGGTGCTCGGAATTATACGCGAGATACCGGATTGCGTGCAAAAGTGCGCGCCGCGAAAAGAAAAAGCGCGCATTGCTTTTAACACAATGCGCGCTTTTGTT
>CAZEZJ010000406.1:1103-4214 GCA_964516695.1 uncultured Blastocatellaceae bacterium | reverse complement strand
GAGCAGCTTAGGTGTAGTTATCAACCGAAGAGGCCAGCGGCGCGTTCGAGAGCGACGGGACGAGCTTTCGCGCGTGCTTGTCTTGCTGCATGTTGCGGGCGGCTGCCGTCAGTAGTTCTTCGGTCGTCTCTCCGTCAGCGGGGAAGCAGGAGATGCCGACGCTGATGCCTATCTCGACGGTGCGCCCGGTGCGCACAGTGTATCTCTGCGACTCGACCGCCGCTCTAATGCGCTCGGCAATCATAGTTGCCATCACGCTTGATGCCATCGGCATAATGGCGACGAATTCATCGCCCGCATAACGCGCGAGAATGTCCATCTGTCGCAACTCTTTTTTGATGATGCCGCCGATGCTCGCCAGCAAGCGGTCGCCGACGGCGTGGCCGTAGGAGTCGTTAATCTTCTTGAAGCCGTCAATGTCCATGCTGATGAGAGCCATGGATTCGCGGTTCAAGCGCTGGCATTCTGCGATGCGCTGTTCGAGCGACATGTAGAAGGCGCGAGCGTTGGGCAAATCGGTGAGCGGGTCTGTGAGCGCGCTCTCCTTCGTCTTTTCAAACGTCAGAGCGTTGTTAAGCGCCGAGGAAGCATGTTGCGCGACCGATTCCAGCAGGCGGACATGCTCGGAACTATAGGAGATGCGGCTGCGCGAGTAGAGCGTAATCGCGCCGAAGGCTCCGTCTTCGCGTATCAACGGCGAGACGAGCACGCCGCGAATGCTCTTCGCGACATCCTCCGCGACGCCGACGAGGTCAAGCTCCGGCGAAGCGTTACACATCGAACGAGCGTTGGCGATAACCCAACCCGTGATGCCGTCGCCAATGCTCACACGGCGACGCGAGAAGGCTTCCGCATAATCGCCCGCCACATGCGTCGGAATGGCCTTGCCGGATTTCTCGTCAACCAGATAAATGATACACGTATCAAACGGCACGATAGCCCGCAGCTTGCTTGAGACCAGCGCCACCGTGTCCTGTAGATTCAAAGACGACCCGATGGTCTGCGCAATCTCATGCAGAGCGAAGACCTCGCGCTGGGCCTCTGTAATCGAACGGAAGCCGGAAGAATCGTCGGGCGTGCCGAGCGTATCGGAAGCAAGACCCGCATCGGGCCGCGCGTTCGTCGCATCTTCGGTCTCTTCGGAAGCGACCTGTTCCTGTATATCCTGCGCGGCAATCATCTGGTCGAATCTTTCGACGTGTTCGATGAATGTCTCGACCACGCGCGGGTCGAAGGATGAGCTAGCCATCTTTCTGAGCAGCGTCAGCGAGTCTTCACGCGTCATGCCTTTACGATAGGGACGGTCACAACGCGTCGCGTCGTAAAAATCCACAACCGAAATGATTCTCGCGACCAACGGAATCGCCTGCGCCTTCAAGCCCTTCGGATAGCCTGTTCCGTCCCACTTCTCATGGTGATAACGAACAATATCTTCGACCGGATAGGGGAAGCCGACGCGCTTGAGAATGTCGCCGCCGACGGTCGGGTGAATCTTCATCTTGGCAAACTCTGATTCGGTGAGCTTGCCCGGCTTGTTGAGGATGTATTCGGGAACGGCCAGCTTGCCGATGTCGTGGAGCAGCGCTCCGGCTAAGAGAGCTTGGGATTCGGATTCGCTGACGCCGAGCAGCTTGCCCATCTCGGTCGCGTAAATTTGTGTGCGGCGGACGTGGCCGTGCGTGGTCTGGTCTTTGGCATCAATCGCGATAGCCAGCGATTCGATGGTGTTCATGTGCAGGTTCGCCATCTCCTGGATGTGGCGAGCCTTCTCCGCTTCCGAACGCTTCACTTCCGCTACGCGCTGCTCATCGAAGCGATAGAGCAGATGAATCAGGCCGATAATCAGGACTCCGACGAAGATGAACGGAATGCCATTGCCCTGCAACGCCGCATAGAAGAGAACGGCTGCCGCCGCGCCGCCAATCTGCGTCATCGAAGTCCAGACAAGGCTCTCGCGCGCGAGCGTCAAGCGTGTCTTACCGGAGTCAAAAGCGATGAAGGCTGCCGTGGCGACCGTGCTGAGAAAATATTGCACCAGCGCCATCACGCACAAAGGCAGCATCAGCGTGCCGAAAGAAGGGGCCGCATCGTTTGCGCTCGGAGCGTCGGCCAGTTGGTTAATCAACAACTGATAGAGGAATGCGCCCGCGTAGGTCGAGATAATCGCAGCGCCCGTCGTAAAGATGGTGACGCGCCGGTCAGGCGAGTTCCAGACGGAGATGTAGCCGACGACAGCGGCCAGCAAGACCGCCGGGCCGACCGTATTGACGGGGGCCGTCGTGTACATCATCGCCGCCAGAAAAATAAAAGCATCAGCGACGGATTTCTGGCTCGAACTATGGCCGTCAGTATTGTTGACCGAGACCGTAAAGCGGCTGGCGGCGAGCGTCAGCAAAAGCAGGCCCGCGAGCGGGGCCAGCCCTGTCCAACCCATCAGCGGTAAACCGACGAGGGAGACGAGCGCGATAGCCAGCAAAATGCACGCCAGCGACGCGACACCGCCTAGAAGCGCGAGACTTTTCCAGTTACCTTTTGGCATGTGTTGATATTGACCTCTCAGGAAGTATGCGCCTGCTCGGGGGGCTGATTAAGGAGCAAACTTGGATGAGAATTGTTCTGGGAAATAGCGGGAGACAACTATTAATTGCAATTAGGTGAAGGAGCCGTTGTTTAACTCATTACGCAAAGGCCAAACAAAGTTGGCGCTTGGTCAACAATAGATGGTTTTGGCGGAAACGTCAAGAGTTTTAGCAGTTAAACCCTAGAATTTCAGAAATATACGCTCAAAACGGGATTGGAAGTTTGAGGCTTGCCAGCTTAATCGCGACGGAACGGGCGAACCTCAGGGTAAAGCGCCGAGCGTGTATGCCTTGACCGCCGCGAGAATCCAAAGAGCGTCGGGGAGCGTAATTCTCAGAAAGCATAGGCCGTGGAAATGTTGTTTGAGACGAATAAAAAGGGAGAAAATCCTGTGTCAGGCGGAAGGTTATGGCTATGAACATTTGTCGGATAAAAAGTGATTTTTTCATTTATTTCCGGCCTTTCTAGTGTTACACTGCGCGCCGCTGGATCAAATTATCTTCCTCTGTCCAATCGCGGCTTGATGGTCTG
>CAZEZJ010000406.1:0-1093 GCA_964516695.1 uncultured Blastocatellaceae bacterium | reverse complement strand
GGAGCGGCTTCCCCGGTTGGAAAAAGGGCGGGCTTTATATCTTCAGTTTCGGAAGCAGCCCGAAAAACAGGACACAATCGGGCGCGCTAATAAAACTTTAGCTTGCACGTAGACTGGAAGGTCGCAGGCGGCAAGCGCCTTTGACGAATGCTTAATCTTGCCTCGTCTTCAATTTCAGCGCGCAACCTCAAGGGGCCGGCTGAGAATGAGACGCAAGGCTCTACACATTGGCCGAGTTGCGGCGAATGCTGGCAGCAGAAATTCAAGCCGCACGCAACTCTTAACAAACTGACCCACAGGGTTACAGGAGAAAAACTCGATGCGAAGAACCTTAGCTCTTTTTGCCTTGCTTGCCGTTGCGGCCTTCTGGACCGGTTGCACGACGGATAATGCCAACACGACTAACGGGAACACCACGACCAATACCACAACCACCACCAACACATCTACTTCGAACACAGGCAGCAGCAACACAGGCTCGACAACGACCAGCAACACCGGCACATCGACAAACAGCAATACCGGCACGACATCGAACGCGAACGCCGGCACGAGGAACACCAACATGGGTGGAAATTCCAACATGGGCAACATGAACATGAGCGGAAACTCCAACATGCGCAACGGCAACACCCGCCCGTAGTTTGCATGTCAGTGAAGATGAGTGCAGGAGGCGCGTTGAATTCACAACGCGCCTCTTGTTGTCAGTGGGATTCAAACTAGAGCGGCTCTTTTCAAGTAGCCCTCACACGGTCTGAACTTGGCGGAGCAATCAAACTATCGTTATCTCACGGAAGCGGCTGCGGCGCGCGAAGCGCTGGATGCTTTGCAGGGCGAGTCTATAGTCGGACTTGACACGGAAACATACTGGGACACGTCGGCCAATCATTCGCGCGTCTCGTTGGTGCAGGTCGCGCCGCGCAGGAGTGAGACAATCGTGATTGATGTGCTGTCGGTTGACGTTTCGCTGCTCAAACCGCTGGTGGAATCGCCGGAGGTCTCAATGGTGGCGCACAACGCGCGGTTTGACGAGGGAATGTTAATCGGTGCCGGGTTGCAGCCCGCCGCCTTCATTGACACGCTGCGACTGGCG
>CAZEZJ010000405.1:3437-4870 GCA_964516695.1 uncultured Blastocatellaceae bacterium | reverse complement strand
GCCCAGAGCAACAAAATAATGCCGATGATGCCTTGAAACGGCACAATCTTGGCAATCAAATCTCTGGCATTGGGCTGCTTCTGGATAATGAGCGACGACGCGGCCAGAATACCGGCAACGATAAGTAGTAACGCGAACAGCATGACTAAGAGCCTCCTCGAAAAAGTGGTAAATCGCGAGCGTGGTCGGACGCACTATATGGCAAGAACTAATTTTCGCCAAGCATCTTTTGCCGGACGATGAAAAGGGGTGCTCTTTGCGCTAGGCTCGAAGGCCGGCGGCTGAGATTAGAAGATAGTTGATTTGCCGCGCGTTCCGTGCCAAACTCCGCCACACACCAGTAGAGGGAAGCATCAAGCCTTTGCGCATCGAACCGCGTTCTATCTTGAATCAGACAGCCAGGCTAGAGGGGTGAAGACGTGATCGAAGTCACCAACGTCGTCAAACGCTACGGCGCTAACACCGTGCTTAACCAAGCCACGTTTCAAATCCAAGAGGGACAACTGACGACCATTCTCGGCCCTTCCGGCTGCGGCAAATCCACGATGCTGCGCTGCATGAATCGTCTCGAAAAATTCGACCGCGGGCGTCTCTCCATCGGCGGCGTCGAAGTCGTCGGTACGGAAGACAAGAAGCTCAGCCCGGCGGAGGAAAAGGAAGTGACGCGACGGCTGCGCGAGCGCGTCGGCATCGTCTTTCAAAACTTCAACCTCTTTCCTCATCTGACCGTTCTCGGCAACATTATCGAAGCGCCGCTGACCGTCAAAGGGGCGCCGCGCAAAGGGGCTGAAGAACTGGCGCGACACTATCTGGATAAAGTGGGCTTGAGCGAAAAAATTGATTTCTATCCGGCGCAGCTTTCCGGCGGGCAGCAGCAGCGCGTCGCCATCGCCCGCGCGCTCGCGATGGAGCCGGACGTAATTCTCTTCGACGAGCCGACCTCGGCGCTCGACCCCCAACTCATCAAGGAAGTCGGGCGGATGCTGCGCGCGCTTGACCAACTGGGCAAAACCCTCGTCGTCGTCTCCCACGACATGAACTTCGCGCGCTTCATCTCCGACCAAGTTATCTATTTCGAGGGCGGCCACGCCGTCGAATCCGGCACAGCCGCAGAAGTCTTCAGCAATCCGCAGCGGCCCGAGACGCGCGCCTTCATGCAAAGCTTTCAGGAAGACGAACCCGCAGAAAACGGTGGGCCAACCGCGCCGCCGCCACCCGCTGCCAAACTCGATACCACGACGGGCACAAGGGGCAATCTCGGACAGGAAGAGTGAGACGAAACTGATGAACATGCGCAAGCGGCGCGCAGCCGCCACGCTCCTGCTAGTGCTGCTTTTTCAAATCCCTGCTGTCGCGCAATCGGCGCTTGAACGCGTGCGCCGCAGCGGCGAGTTGCGCGTCGGGACGGATGCCACCTATCCGCCATTCGAGAC
>CAZEZJ010000405.1:0-3419 GCA_964516695.1 uncultured Blastocatellaceae bacterium | reverse complement strand
GCAGTTCACGGGTTTCGATATTGACCTCGCCACGTCAATCGCCCGCGAGCTTGGTGTGCGCGCCACCTTCATCAACTCCGGCTTCGACGGCATCTTTCCGGCGCTGCAAAACGGCTCGTTCGATGTCGTGATGTCTTCCGTCACCATCACGCCCGAGCGCAGCGCCTCGATGCTTTTCACTGACCCCTACTACGATTCAGGACAACTAATCGCCATCCGGCGCGATGCTCAAAGCATTGAGACGCCCGACGGCTTGAAGGGCAAGACGGTCGGCGTGCAAATCAACACGACCGCGCAGTACGACTTGGAGAAACGCGAAGGCGTCACCGTCTCCAAGTACAACACGATAGACCTCGCCTTGCTCGACTTGAAGAACGGGCGCATTGATGCGGTCGTCGGAGACGCGCCCGTCTTGAAGTACATGATTTTCCAGAGTTTTCGCGAATTGAAAACGACGGGCAAGCGCTTCACGGATGAAAAATTCGGCATCGCGCTCGCGCAAGGCAGTACGGATTTACGCGACGCCATCAACGCCGCGCTCAAGAAGATTCGCGAGAGCGGCGAATACGACCGGATTCACGAAAAATGGTTTGGCGAAGCGGCGGAACGCGCCATCGAGCAGCAGGGCCAAGAGCGCAGCACGCGTGCCTTCGACTTCAGCTTGGCTAAACGAGTGCTGCCGTTTTTTCTCACGGGCGTTTGGTGGACGGCCAAGCTCGCCTTCCTCAGTTTGCTGTTCGGCCTGCCCATCGGCTTGCTGCTGGCGCTCATGCGCGTTCAATCCTCGCGCGTGCTGAAAGCTCCGGCAGCCGTCTACGTTGAAATCATGCGCGGCACGCCGCTCCTCGTGCAGATACTCTTTATCTACTTTGTGCTGCCGTCGTTTGGCATCAACATCCCTGCCTTCTGGAGCGGCATCATCGCGCTCACACTAAATAGCGCCGCCTACATCGCTGAGATTTTTCGCGCCGGCATTCTTTCGATTGACGCCGGACAGATGGAGGCCGCGCGCGCGCTCGGCATGACCTATTCGCAAGCGATGCGCCGCATCATTCTGCCGCAAACCTTCCGCCGCGTCGTGCCGCCTTTGACGAACGAAGGCATCGCGCTGTTGAAGGATTCGTCGCTCGTCACGATTATCGGCATCACGGAGCTAACGCGCACGGGCCAAGAAGCGGCGAGCCGCTACGCTGCCCCGCTGACGATTTGGCCCATCGTCGCCATCTTTTACCTGCTGCTGACGTTCCCCTTGACCCGCATCGCGGAATACTTGGAAAGGCGCTGGCGACCCGTCACAAGAGCATGAAAATACTCGTTCTCGGCGCGGGCCGCATGGGCCTCGGCGCAGCATATGATTTAGCTCACAGCGAGGGCGTCAGCGAAGTCACCGTCGCGGACGTTGACATCGAACGTGCGCGCTCCGTCGTCTCAACTATCAACAGCGATAAGCTCACACCCGCCCAAGTTGATGTCGCTGATTACAGGCAGACCGTCTCGCTGATGAGCGGGCATGATGCGGCCATTAGCTGCGTCACCTATTTTCACAATCTGCAACTGGCGCGCGCGGCCATTGAAGCTGGCGTCAACTTCTGCGACCTCGGCGGCAATAACACGGTCGTTGACGCGGAACTGGCGCTCGATAAGGAAGCACAAGCGGCTGGTATCAATATCATTCCCGATTGCGGACTCGCGCCCGGCATGGTTTCAGTTCTCGTCGCTCATGGGGCGGCGCGCTTCGAGAGTTTGGACGAAGTTCACATCCGCGTCGGCGGCTTGCCGCAGAAGCCACAGCCGCCGCTTAATTACCAGATTGTGTTTTCCGTCGAAGGCTTGATTAACGAGTACATAGAGCGTGCGCGCGTCATCCGCGGCGGCCAAATCGTCGAGGTGGATTCGATGACCGAGCTTGAAACGCTCGACTTCCCTCCACCTTACGGGCAGATGGAAGCTTTCCAAACTTCCGGCGGCACGTCCACCCTGCCCGAAACTTTTTCCGCCCGCCTGCAAGAGCTTGACTACAAAACCATCCGCTATCCGGGCCACTGCGAAAAGTTTAAGCTCCTGCTCGACCTCGGCCTCGCCAGCAGCGACGCCGTGGAGATTGACGGCTCAAGCGTCAAACCGCGCCGCGTGCTCGGCGCGATGCTGCAAAGACACTTGCCTTCTGACGGGCCTGACCTCGTGCTGATTCGCGTCGAATTCAGCGGCGCGATGAATGGACGACGACAGACTTTGCGCTACGACATCATTGACCTCTTTGACGAGCAAACCGGCTTGAGCGCGATGATGCGAACCACCGCCTTTCCGGCTTCAATCATCGCGCAGATGATGGCGCGCAAAGAGACGCTCGGGCTTGGCGCTCGGCCGCAGGAACGCTGCATTCCGCCGGAAGCTTTCGTCGCGGCTCTCGCAGCGCGCAACATCTGGATTAACGAGAGCATCACTGACAGTTGACTTCATTGATGCGCGCGCTGCGGCAACGGCTCCGGCCCACGCTTATCTAACGCTCAGCTTTCGCTAGCTGCGGCGTAAGCGCCCGGCCTGTGCGGCGGCGGCGGTGCGGGCTGGTGTTGCGGGCGACGGCGAATGCGGCTGAACACGTACAGATTGAAGAAATGCATTGCGCCGAGGACAACGAGCACGAGGCCGATTTTCCAAGAGAGAGCTTCAATGCCTTCGCGCATGTTCTCCAACTCGTAGCCGAGTTTGAGCGCGAGGCTGACGTATCCGAAGTTAATCAGATAAAAGCCGACCACGAGCAGGTGGTTGACGGAATCGGCCAGCGACTCGTTGCCGCGAAACACGTCAACGAGAAAGACGCGCCCGTTTTTGTGCAAAGTTTGTGCAACCCACATTGTCAGCGCGATGCTGACGGCCAGATACATCAGGTACGTGATAATGTTGATGTCCATCTCTTCTCCTTCACTACTTGAATGTAGTTTCTTTCAACTCGACGGCGTTAGACAGCGACCGCCGAGTCTCAAACGCGTTGCTATCAACCGACATGCCATTCGCTGAGAACGGCAAAAGACCGGCCTTTCTGCTCGCTTGCCGAGAGATTCTTCCGGCAAGCTGCCCAGCCGAGGCCGAAAGGCTTTGGCAATCTGCCAGTTGTGTTGCATAAATTTCGCAGGCTGCCGCAGAAAGAAACAAAAGCCCGCTCACAAGCGTTTGGCTAGGAGAAGCCGATGACTCCCGAAACTCTTTTTTCAATCTGTAGTATGTTGGTCGTGCCCGGTTGGCTGTTGCTGGTCTTCGCGCCGCGTTGGAAATGGTCCGCGCGCATCATCGCCGGAGTGTTGATTCCGTTGCTGCTCGGCGTTGTTTATCTGTCTGTGGTCGCCGTGCATTTTGGCAGGTCGGAGGGCGGGTTCGGTTCGCTGGCGGAGGTTTCAAAGCTTTTCCAGAATCCGTATAAC
>CAZEZJ010000404.1:3356-4900 GCA_964516695.1 uncultured Blastocatellaceae bacterium | reverse complement strand
GGCTTCGATGGCCGCGATGGCCGCGCGGCGCTGAGCAAAGGCTTCGGCGTCTGTCGCGCCAGCCTTGACCGCATCGTTAACGCGCTTGGTCACATCTTCGAGGCTCATCAAGACGTTGAGTTCGAGGCTCGGCGCTTTGATTTCTTCGGCGCGCGTGCGTGCGACGAAACCATCCTTCGCCAAATCGCGCTGCGGTGTGCTCACTTCCCCGACGATGTCTTCGACGATGTGATAATTCGTCAGCACCAACCCGTCCGCAGAAACAAACGAGCCGGAGCCGCCGTTGTTGAAACGCACCGATGCCTTGCGCACTTTTTCAAGCCACGCGTCGGTCACGTCGAATTTGTATTTCCGTTTAATCTCGGCGCGCGGCACGTTGTTAAACGTCCACATGCCTTCGTCGGCCAGAGCTGTCATTTGTAGGGTCTGAAGAGAAAAGAGCGCGACGAGCAGCGCGCTCAGCATTTTCTTAAAGTTCATCGTTCATCCTCTGTAAAATAAATTGATTGGGAGGCAAAACCTTTGGTGCGCCTGCAAGTCCAATTGGATGCCTGATAGATAACGACGAGGCGGCATAGAATGTCAAGTTCAGCGGCCATGACGAAAGCAAAACCGCCCGTGTGTCTGTCATTGACGCCCAAGCGGTTTTGCTTTCGATTACGTTTTGCCTGTTTGCTCTATTTAACCAGAAATACGTCCCATGCCCAGCGCCCGACTTTCGCGTGCTTCTTGGCATCTACTTTCGCCTGATACCTGAACCCGTTGCCGTACTGGTCAACGCGCTTGGACATTTTGTAATCGAGCGAAATGGATTCTATATCCAGTTGCGGCAGGGCATGTAACTCTTCTGCCTCTGAGATAGCGTTGTGGTTTACGTCTTGCCATAGCCTGAGCTTTGTAAATATTGCGTCGGCAGCAGCAACTTTTCCATCGCCGTTGCCGCCGTTGACTGGCTTGTCATACTCCGCGAGGGCCAGGAAGCCGTTCGGATGTTCGGACGGAATTTGCGGCGTATAGTTACCGAATAATTCTTCGCCGTCGTCTATCGTACCGTTGCCGTTGCGGTCAAGAGCCAGCCAGGCGTCATCCGAACCGACAGTAGTTCAAGCTAACTGCTCTGCCTGCCCGTCGCGGTTCAGGTCAAAGCTCACTCCGTCTGTCTTATCAGTTAGGGAGAAACCGTCGCCAGCAACGTCATGGTGGGTATTTTCATGGCTGCGCGCCTTCTTTTCGCTTGAGATACTGTTGCCGCTGAACCTGCCTGTCGTGGCGCATAATATCGAGTATTTTCTTCGGGCCTTTCTCCGTCCCATCGTCAAAACGGACTGCCGAGAGTGTTAATGGTTCACCTTCATAAAGATTATTCAGAGCAAACTCTATGGTGGTGGTTTCATGTGGAGGGATGACGACCTTCGGCGGGTCGTCGGTAACGCCGCCGTCAAATCCGGTTGAGAACTCCGACCCGGACAAGCGGAAAGCAGTCACCCCTTTGCTCGTCTTATTCTTGATGCTGACGTGGAGAATATCATTTTTCAATTCAGCCG
>CAZEZJ010000404.1:0-3346 GCA_964516695.1 uncultured Blastocatellaceae bacterium | reverse complement strand
GCAACTATTTCAAGTCCGGTCACTGTCGAAACCATGTGCGGCTTATTCTTGGCACGCGGACGCACTTTCGGCTTTTGTGCCGCAGCATTCTCCTGCTCTTGCGCTCGGTTATTAAACGAGCTAGCAGCGAAGATTGACAGAGTCAGAAGCAGAAATATAGCCAACAACAATACTGCCGGGCGGCTTTTCAACTTGTTCATCAGTTTTCTTCCCTGTCGGAGGTGAAGTCAGCGTGGACGCTAACAGGAGCAGGACTTGTTGAGAAGTGAGGCTCTTGCTAACGTAAAAGTAACAAGCGACGCGCGACTTATACACCCCACTCCGAATCCTGTCGACAGAACTTTTATGATACCTTTAACCTAATAGCTGATGGTCTTATTCAGTTGGAAGCGACGGAAGGGGCATATGAACAACGAAGCGATAGCCGAGCGCTTTAACCGTCTCGCCAACCTGATGGAAATTCGCGGCGACGACCGCTACCGCATCCGCTCCTACCGCAACGCCGCCGAAATCATCGAGACCTGGCCCACGCCGATGAAAACCATCGCCGGGGAAACGGGCGCGAAAGGCTTGCAGGAGATTCCCGGCGTCGGCAAGGCCATCAGCGCCAAAATCCTTGAACTCTTAACGAGCGGCACATTCGAAGCGTGGGAAAAGCTCACCGCCGAGACGCCCGCCACCACGCTCGACCTCCTACGCGTTGGCGGCATCGGCCTCAAGACCGCCGCCACCCTCCACCAGCAATTCAAAATCTCTTCGATTGACGACCTCAAAAAGTTCGTCGCGGGCGGCGGCTTAGAGATGGTTGACGGCATCGGAGAAAAGAGCGCGGAGAGAATCAAGGAGAGCGTTAATCGCTTATAAATGCGGCGGGAAGATTCCGACAATTTATCGCAGTCGATTATCTAATGACGCTCTTCTCCATATTCTCCCTGCGCCTAGTCTACAGTTGGCCCAACTGCCCTTCCGACTTTAACCTCTTGACGAAGAGACAGACAGCCCGCCTTCCGCTTGTCGTTTGACGATGACGAGCGTGATGTCGTCGGCAGCGGGCGTGCCCTGGGCGAATTTGGTCAAGGCGGATTCGATGCGGTCGCGGATGCCGGCAGCCGAGCGCTCTATGTTGAGGCCGACGACGCTGTGAAGTCTGGGCGCGCCGAATTCTTCGCCCTGCGGATTGACGGCTTCGGAGACGCCGTCCGAGTAGATGACCAAAACGTCGCCGGGTTGCAGTTGGGTGCGCCCTTCGCGATAGGGCGAGTTGGGCATGATGCCGAGCGGAAGTCCACCGGAGGAAAGATTCTCGATTGTTCCGGCGGCGTGCACGATGAGCGGCGGGTTGTGTCCGGCGTTGATGAAGGAGAGCGCGCCCGTTTGCGGGTCAAGCTCGGCAAAGAAGAGCGTGACGAAACGGTTGGACGGAATATTCTCGGCCAGATAATTATTGACGGCGCTGATGGTCTCGGCCAGAGAGCTATGCGACGAAGCCTGCGCGTGGACCGCGGCGTGCAGGCTCGACATCAGCAGCGCGGCGGCGGTTCCCTTGCCCGAAACGTCGCCAAGCGCGATTATCATGCGCCCGTCGCCGCGCTTGATAAAGTCGTAGTAGTCGCCGCCGATTTCATAACAGGGAAAGCTGATGCCCTGCAATTCGTAGCCCGCGACGTGTGGCGGCGCGGTCGGTTGAAAGCGCTGCTGGATTTCGCTCGCCAGTTGGAGTTCGTGTTCGAGGCGCTCGCGGTCTAGTTGTTCTTCCAAGAGGCGCGCGTTCTCGACTCTGATGGCGGCGACCGAAGCCAGCGTCGTCAACACTTTCAGATGGTCTTCCGTAAACTTGGCCTCGGCAATGGGCGAATCGGCGTAGATGATGCCGAAGACTTTTTCACCGACGCCAAGCGGCACGGCCAGCACGGAGCGAATGCCTTGCAGCGTCATGGTCGAACTCATAAAGCGCGGGTCGTGCTGCGCGTCTGAAGTGAGCACGGCTTTACCCTTGCCGACAACCTCTTCCATGATTGTGCGGCTGACGCGTATCTCTCCGACTTCGCCCTGCCGCTCGCGCAGGACCGCCACGGCGACCTTCAACTCGTCGCTGCCTTCGTCGCGCATCATAATCGAGCAACGCTCCGCCGGAACGGCTTCAAAGACCAACCCGGCAATTTGTTGGAGCGTTTCGTTCAAGGTCGCGGAAGCAAGGAGCGTGACGCCGACCTTGCTGATAAGAGCCAGCAGGTCGCTTTGCTTGGCGGCGCGTTTGATGGGCGCGCCCGTGTCGGGCTGCGTGCGTGCGCCTTCGATGGCTTCGAGCAGGCCCGACGTGGTGCGGTCAGCCGAGTTCATCGCGATGGTTGCTTCGGGAACAGGGCCGACGATGTTCGGGTCTGTAATCATCGTCGCGTTGAGGCTCGGGTCAACGCTGCCGCCGTCGAAGACGATTTCCGTTTCACCGATTTGAATGCGACCGCCCGGCGTGAGCGTGACGACCGCTTCGACGGGCGCGCCGTTATAAAGCGTCCCGTTGGCCGAACCCAAATCCTGTAAGAAATACTGGTCGCCCTCGCGCCTGACTTCGGCGTGGACGCGCGAAGCGAACGGGTCAGGGATACACAAATCGTTGCGCGCCGAGCGACCGATGGTGATGCGCAGCCGTCCCAGCGGAAAGATGTCGGAATTACGATCAGGATATTTAACTATCAGGTCTGGCATGTTCGGGCTTCAGGTTTCAAGTTTCAGGTCGCAAGTTTAAGGCACTAGGCTTTGAACCTGAAACTTGCAATCTTAAACTTGAAACTTTAATTAACGTTGCGATTGCTTGTTCAGGCGGTCTAACTCTCTGCCGAGCCGGGCCGCTTGTCTTCTGGCCTCTGCGGCGTGCGGGCCGCTCTTGACGTTCTGAAATAATTGTATCGCCCGGAGCAGTTCGGCGCGCGGCAATGAGCGCGGGGCGCGCCCGTTGACGAGGTTGACGGCTTGAAAATAGAAATCATCGGATTTGGCTGTTTGCGCCGCCTGCGTGCCGCTGTTGTTGCTGTTGGCAGAAGTCGGCGGCGTTGCCTGCTGCGGCGACGGCGTTGTCTGCGCGCTGGTGGTGTTGGGCGAGGCGGTTGGCGACGGAGGCGTCTGTGTAGTTGTGAGCACGGGCGTTTCCGTCTCACGCTCCGGCGCTCGCTCCTGCTTCGCACGCGCGTCGCGCGTCGGCTCCGGGCTAGCGCTCGGCTTAACTGAAGGCTGCGGCGTCGCTTCCGGCTGCGGCCCGGCCTCGCTTGCTGCCGTCTCCTCAACGACTCCGGCTGAAGAAGCCGGAGCGTTGGCGTTGATTGATTCCACAGCTTGATTGCTATTGGCT
>CAZEZJ010000403.1:2399-4902 GCA_964516695.1 uncultured Blastocatellaceae bacterium | reverse complement strand
CTTTCTCAAGGGCCTTATCAAGTATCAAATCCAACTCGGCGGGGAGTGTTGGATCGAAGGAACTAGTGGCGGCCGGCTCGCTCGACAGGATGGCGTTAACGGTCACACGCCTGTCCACACCAGCGAAAGGCTTGCGTCCCGTGACCATCTCGTAGAGGACGACGCCGAGACCCCAGATGTCTGCGCGCTGGTCGGTCGTTTCGCCCGCCGCCTGCTCGGGCGACATGTAGGCGAGCGTCCCCATCGCCGCGCCCGACCGCGTATGTGCCTCATCAAGCTCATGGCGCGCGTGAGCTTCGGTCAGCTTCGCCAGGCCGAAGTCGAGGAGTTTCACATAGCCGTCGGGCCGCACCATGATGTTGTCCGGTTTGATGTCGCGGTGAATGATTCCCTGAAGGTGTGCGGCGGCGAGCGCCTCCGCGACCTGCCCCGCGATTGACAAAATGATTTTGAGCTTCAACCCGTTTCTCATCATCGAACGGAGCGTCTGACCCTCGACGAATTCCATCGCGATGAAATTGAGTCCGCCGGATTCGCCCACTTCGTAAATGGTGACGAGATTCGGGTGGTTCAGGGCCGACAGCGCCAGAGCTTCGCGCTTGAAGCGTGTGACTCGTTCCACGTCCGCGACGAAGTGGGAGGGTAGGATTTTGAGCGCGACCCTGCGATTGAGCTTCAACTCGCGCGCAAGGTAAACCTCGCCCATCCCGCCCGAACCTAGCAGGCTCTCGATTGTGTAGTCCCCGATTTCTTTGCCGGCGAGTGATTGATGAATGGTTAGATGAGAATCCTGCGCCATGGCCTGTGCGGCCACCTTCATCGCGGAGCGTTCCATGAATTGGGACGCCTGTGACTGCGCCCTGAGCAGGCTCAATACTTCACCCTGCAAGGCGGGGTTTCCGGCGCTCGCCTCCGCCACAAATTGTTCGCGCTCACGTTCCGGCAAATCGAGAGCCGCATCGAGCAGGGCGTCAACTTGTTTCCACAGTTCCGCGTCCATTCGCTTAGGCTCTACTCAGTTCTCGATACAACCATGCCTTAGCTTTGTTCCATTCGCGCATCACTGTGACGGGCGCGATGCTCATCACCTCGGCGGTCTCTTCGACCGACAGCCCGCCGAAGAAACGTAGTTCCACAATCCGGCTCTTACGCGCGTCGATTCGCGCCAGGCCATTCAGCGCCTCATCAAGCGCGAGCAGGTCAGCATCTTTTTCGCCGGTCACGGCCATCGCCTGCTCAAGCGAGATGTGACGCGCCTCCATGTCTTTAGCGACGCGCGGACGGCGGCGCGCGAAGTCCACCAGAATGCGGCGCATAATCTGGGCCGCAGCGCCGAAGAAGTGAGCGCGGTTCTGCCAGCGGACGGCCTTCCAGTCGATGAGGCGCAAATAGGCTTCGTTGATCAGCGCGGAGGTTTGCATCAGGTGGTCGCCGCGCTCCTGCCTCATGTAGTGGCTGGCGAGGCGGTGCAATTCTGAGTGTACGAGCGGGGCCAGCCGTTCGAGCGCGGCCTCGTCGCCGTCGCTCCACGCCACCAAGAGTTCAGTCAGTTCGTGGGACCCAAGCGCGTCCATTCGGGGGAATCCTTATAGTCAAAGTACGCGAGATTAAGCCCTGAATTTACCATATCGAGCAAGCTATGTGTTACGGATAGGGGTTGGTCTGCGCGGCGCGCGATGAAGCCGAATTCCTCGATGATAGTTTTCGCGCGAGATTTACGCCTTAGAGATTGTAAGAGCAATGCCGGCTCGGATTGTTATTGTTCAATCGCGAGGAACACGGCTCACGAATAAACAGAGTCATAAATTACGTAACCCCCAAAAGGAGACTTAAACGAATGAAAACCAAACTCACAGCAATGCTTCTAATAATCACCGGGCTACTGATACTGGCCGGCCAGGTTCGCGGAGGAAGTTCGGCAGCCATGGTGGGCGATCACGTCAATCCTCATTACAAAGGCGGCTCAATCTTCAATCTGGTAAGTGCCGGACCGAACGTCGCTCGGTGCGGGGCATTTCCGCAAAACATCGAGCTGAGTTTCGAAGGCTCTGGAATCGACACGGAGGGCGGCTATAATACTGCCGTTTTCTCCGCCTGCACCAACACCACAACCAATCTCGTCTTCGACCTGAAAGCGATTGATACCTATGTGCAAACCGGTGACCAGGTTTTTATCGAGGGTGATCCCTTCGTGCTGGCCCCTAACCCTGCCATCTGCGCCGCGGCGAACGCTCACGGCGTACCTTTCCGCGTCACCGGTGGCACGGGAGGGCACGCGGGGGCGACGGGCCAGGGACGTTTCCAAATCACCAGTAACCTGACCCCTTGTAACGGGCAAACGGTGCCCGCGCATGTTTCGTTTGAAGGAGTGATTAGGCGCTCGCACTAAGCACGCCTATTTTATAATCCGGTTTAGCCTGTAGCGGGGCTCCCCCCCCCCGTAAATGGAGGGGGCGTACGGCGACACACCTAAAATAAAAAAAAACAAAAAAAAAAACAACAG
>CAZEZJ010000403.1:0-2389 GCA_964516695.1 uncultured Blastocatellaceae bacterium | reverse complement strand
ATTAGGCGCCCCCACTAAGCACGCCTTTTTAATAAACCGGTTTCGCCTGTAGCGCGACGCCCGCCCCCTGTTCGGGGAGCGGGCTTCGCGCTACAGGCTTCAGATTCAAGACCTCAATTCTCAACTCGCTGGCTTACGGCGATTTCCTATCCCGTCGAATCGGGCTGACCCGCGCAAGTCCAATCACGCGGACATTGAGGTGCCATGAAAGAAATGCTATCGCGGCGCCGGTTTGAATGAGGTGTTAGGCGGCGTTTGCCAGCACTACTCTCTCACACGACATTGTTTCACCCCTCATCAGCAGGCGGCTCCCATAGCTCCACTTTGTTTCCGTCCGGGTCCATGAACCATCCGAACTTACCGTATTCGGACTCCTCAACCTCGCCGGTGACCTGAGCGCCGCCTTCTTTGACTTGAGCCAGCGCACCTCTGAGGTCATCCACCACCAAGTTGAACATAAACTCCTTAGCGGAAGGTGCGAAGTAGTCGGTTGAGGATTTGAATGCGCTCCAGACGGTAACGCTATGCTTGGGCATGTTCTGGGGCTGGAATCCGATGCCTGATTGTGGCTCTGCCTTAAAACCAAGCCAGCGTTCATACCATTGATATAGTTTCTCAGGGTCGGGCGACTTGAAGAAAACGCCGCCCACGCCAAGAACTTTAGCCATCGAGAAGACCTCCTCGAAGTTCGCCTACCGGTAACACTCTCAAATTTCGCTGTCAATGTAACACATCGTCAGCCGCCTCACGCCCGAATTAACCGGGCGGCAAACAACTGCATCGTGCGACAAGGGTTAGCTTCGTCTTTAACGTTTCGCTTCATAGGATGAGAGCGGTTGTGATTGCAGGCCGAAGGCGTGCGGGTTTTCACCGATGATGGCGGCGGCGAAAAAGCGCGGCACGTAGAAGGCGTTTTCGGTTTGAAACATCTGGTCGAGCTTGCCGGTGGCGGCGGTCAGCGCGCAGATGCTACAGGCTTTGTTTTGTTCGTCGATGATGAGCCGCAGGTCGCGCGCCACGTTATGCTCGCCGCGATTGTAGGAGAGCAGGGCGAGAGCTTCTTTCATCGGGTCGTCTTTGAATTTCTTGAGGTTGTAGCTGATGTAGCGCGCGGCGGCGTCTGCGGATTTCTCCACGTCCAGTAGTTCCTCCGTGGTCAGGCCAAAGCGCTGGCCTGTCTTCGGGAGGAATTGAAACATGCCGATTGCGCCGACAGAGTTTGGCGATTGGAGGTTGACGTATTCGGATTCGATGAGCGGAATGTAGAGACCGATGAGAGGCGAGATGTTGTGCGCTTTGAAGGCGCTCATCAACGCCGGCGCAAACGTTTGACCGCGCTCGAAGATGAGCCGTGTGTCGCCCTTCCATAGCTCATCGCCTCTGCCATTGCTGATGCGCCGCGCGTAACTATAAACAAACTTTTGAATCTCGGCCTCGAAGGCGGGCGTAAACTCATATTCCGTTCCGGCTATCTGGCGTGCGATGCGGCGCGACTGCTCGCTGACAAACGCTGTCTGCTCGGCCGGCGACATTTGTTGGTAGAGTTTGCCTGCGGGGGCTGTCTGCGCATGAGTCGCCTGCTTGATGTCGAGCGATGAGATGATGGCGGCCAGTAGTAGTAGTAACGGAAAGATTCTTTTGATTTTCACTGCTTTTTTCTCCTTCGGATTAGGCGTTTGAAAAGGCGGCACGCCGTCGAAGCGACGTGCCTCTCACTTTGATAAGCGAGAAATTCCGGCAAAAGTGTTCACCCGCCGGAAAAGTTTTTCGCTCTCAGCGAGCAGAAAAATTTAAGGCAGCCGAGCGCAGTTGAACGCCGGCGAATGATGGTAGAATCTGCGACGGTTGCGGCGCGAGCGCTGGGCTTAGCCGCCGCTCGATGTGCGAACGAAAGAGGATGACGACGCTTTCACAGCAGGATGTCACGGGCTGGCTGCTCGAATGGCGGCAGGGAGACCGCGCGGCGCTCGATAAGCTGACGCCGCTGGTCTACGGCGAGTTGCGTCGCATCGCGCATCGCTACATGCAGCAGGAGCGCGAAGGCCACACGCTTCAGACCACGGCGCTAGTCAATGAAGCTTACGTGCGCCTCGTCGGCCAGCAAAAAATAGAGTGGCAGAATCGCGCGCATTTCTTCGCCGTGATGGCGCAGGTCATGCGCCGCGTGTTGATTGACCACGCGCGCCGCCGCCGCTTCGCCAAACGCGAAGGTGTCGCGCAGCACGTCCCGCTCGAAGAGACAAGCGCGATGTCTGACGGGCGCGCCGCCGAACTCGTCGCGCTCGATGAGGCTTTGGACGAACTGGCAAAACTCGACGAGCGCAAAAGCCGTGTCGTCGAGCTACGCTACTTCGGCGGGCTCTCAGTGGAGGAGGTTGCTGAGGTGCTC
>CAZEZJ010000402.1:0-4937 GCA_964516695.1 uncultured Blastocatellaceae bacterium | reverse complement strand
GGTTCCACGGCTCCGCAGCCCGCCACACTCAGAACCCCTTTCGGCAAGACTTGCTGCTCTCGCCGCACGCCGCGCCCGAAGAGCGACGGCCCACGCTCGACGGCTGGTTCAACGACCTACTGCCCGACATGAATCAGGAAGAGCCGGAGGTCGCGCGCTATCTCATACAGAACGCGCTCTGGTGGGCCGGCATCACGGGCCTCGACGGCATCCGGCAAGACACCATCCAGTTTATGCCGCGTTTCTTCATCCGTGATTTATCAATGGCGCTGCACCGCCAGTATCCGCGGATGTGGATGGTCGGTGAAGTGTTCGACTTCGACCCGGCCCATACGAGTTTCTTTCTCGGCGGGCGGCGCGGTTGGGACGGCATTGATACCGAACTCGACTCGGTCTTTGATTTTCCTCTGTGGAAAGCTTCTACGGACGTGTTTACAAACGCCAAGCCCGTGCGCGCCTTGCGCGACGTGTTGAAGTATGACGCAGGCTACACGGACGCTTCTCGCCTGGTGACGATGCTCAGCAACCACGACGTGCGGCGCACCGCTTCCATGAAGGGCATGACGATGGAAGGGCTGATGCTGCACACGGCCTTTCTGTTGACCGTCAGAGGCACGCCGCAGCTTTACTACGGCGATGAGATAGCCATGGAGGGCGACGAAGACCCAGACAATCGCCGCGATTTTCCCGGCGGTTGGCCCGATGATGCGCGCAACGCTTTTAAGGAGAGCGGGCGCACGCCCAAAGAGCAACGGATGTTTGCATGGACGCGCGACTGGCTGCGCCTGCGCCGCGAGCATTCAAGCATCCGCCAAGGCAATTTGATTGACCTATACTACGATGATGACGTTTACGTCTACGCGCGTCGCAACGCGAGCGAAACTGTCATCATCGCGCTCAATCGCGCCGCGACACCGAAGCCCGTCTCAGTTTCCGTTGATTGGTTGGAGACGGGCTTGGGCGCGCGCCTCGCGCCGCTGCTGGTAGCGAAAGACCGCGTCGTCGCCGCCAACGGCAAATTCACGCTCAACGTTCCAGCCGCAACAGCCGTTGCCTATCAGTTGGCCGTTGATGAAAAGGCGAAATAGACGCGCGAGAAAGAGCGCTAGCTGGGCGCGCCAGCCGCCGGCTTTAAGCTATACTGGCGGGCACAGAAAAAAGACAGTCAGAATTTTTAAGCCGAGGCGTTAAAGGCTTCGACGCTCTGTTTTAATCTCAAACAGAAGCGGAGCGAGTCTTTCAGCCGTCTTCGGTTTTTATTAAAGCGTAAGGAGTTTTTCAGAGTGAGCTTTCCTAGAGCAAGCGGTATCCTGCTGCATCCGACATCATTACCGGGGCGTTTCGGAATCGGAGATTTAGGCGAGGCGGCCCACGCTTTCGTTGATTTTCTGGCGGCGAGCGGGCAAAGCCTCTGGCAAGTGTTGCCGCTTGGGCCAACGGGCTACGGCGATTCGCCTTATCAATGCTTCTCCGCGTTTGCCGGAAACACTTTGCTGATTAGCCCGGAACAACTCGTCAAGGAAGGCTTGCTGTCAAACTCAGACCTGGCCGAGGCTCCCTCTTTTCCGGCCGAGCGCGTGGACTTCGGCCCGGTCATAGAGTTTAAGAATAAATTGCTCGCGCGGGCGTTTGAGAATTTCCGGCGCACGACCGACACGGGCCTGCGCGCGGGCTTCGAGGGCTTCAGCCAGCAGGCCGCTTCGTGGCTCGACGACTATGCGCTCTTTCGCGCCTTGAAGAATGCGCAAGATGGTCGTGCTTGGAACGAGTGGGATTCATCGCTGGTGCGGCGCGAGGCGGATGCTCTGGCGCGCGCGCGCGAAGAGTTGCGCGAGCAGATTGATGCTCAAAAATTTTACCAGTATCTCTTCTTCAAACAGTGGGCCGCGTTGAAGGCTTACTGCCACTCGGCCAACGTCCAACTAATCGGTGATATTCCGATTTTCGTCGCGCGCGATTCGGCTGATGTCTGGACGAACCCCGAACAATTCAATCTCGACGCGAAAGGAAATCCCGTGGTCGTCGCGGGCGTGCCGCCCGACTATTTTAGCGCGACGGGCCAACTCTGGGGCAATCCGATTTATAACTGGGAACGGATGCGAGCAGACGGCTTCGCGTGGTGGCTCAAGCGCGTGCGGGCCACGCTTGAAATCTTCGACATCGTGCGCATAGACCACTTTCGCGGGTTCGCCGCGACGTGGGAAGTGCCGGGCGGAGATAAGACCGCCGAGCGCGGTCGCTGGGTGGCGGTGCCCGGCAGAGAATTGTTCACCGCCATCAAGCGCTCGCTCGGTGAATTGCCGATTATCGCCGAAGACCTCGGCGTCATCACGCCCGACGTCGAAGCCCTGCGCGATGATTTCGGTTTTCCAGGGATGCGCATCCTGCAATTCGGCTTCGGCGGCGACCCGAAAAACATAGACCTCCCACACAACTACATCCGCAACGTCGTCGTTTACACAGGCACGCACGATAACGACACCATCGCCGGCTGGTTCAAGAGCGAAGCCGGAGCAGGCTCGACGCGCGACGCCGCACAGGTCGAGCGCGAGCGCAAATTCTGTTCGGACTATCTCAACACAGACGGTCAGGAAATCCACTGGGATTTCATCCGCGCCGTTCTCGCCTCGGTCGCCAACACGGCGCTCATCCCCCTGCAAGACCTGCTCGGTCTCGGCACCGAAGCACGCATGAATCTCCCCGCCAGCACGGGCGGCAACTGGGCCTGGCGCTATACACCGGATTCGCTGACTGACAGTTTAAGCGCACGGCTCCGCCGAATGACAGAGCTTTACGGCAGAGTTCAGCGAATCGTGTAAACGGATTTTGGCTTTCGTCGTTAACCAGGCACACGTTCGAAGAAAGAGTATGGATAAATTCAAAAAGCTTGCGCGGTTGACTTCGCTGCTGGCGCTCATCTTCATCTTCTGCGCTTCGTTGTGTCAGGCGCAGGCGGCGCCGGAAGTATTAAAGGTCGAGCCGCCGAATTGGTGGATTGGGCATTCGATTAATCCTGTGCGGGTGTTGATTCGGGGGCGCAATCTTCATGGCGCGCGAGTTGAGGCTGTCGGGGCTGGCATAAAAACGGGTCTGGTGCGCACGAATGCGGCGGGCACGTACATTTTCGTTGACGTGGTTGTTGACGCGCAGACGAAGGCCGGACGCAGAGCTTTGCGTATCACGACAGCTAGCGGAAGCGTCGAGACGCCGTTTGAGATTCTTGAGCCGTTGGCGCGCTCTGGTCGCTTCCAGGGCTTCTCGCCTGATGATGTGCTCTACCTGATTATGATTGACCGCTTCGCGGACGGCGACCGCGAGAACAACGACCCTCCGCAGTCGCGCGGCCTCTACGACCGCGCGCACAAATTTCGTTATCACGGCGGCGACCTTCAGGGCGTCATCAATCGCCTGCCGTACCTGAAAGACTTGGGCGTCACCGCCATCTGGCTCACACCCTGGTACGACAACGTCAACCACCCGGACGAAATCGAGAAGAAGGAAGGCGGAACGACGACGGGTTTTCATGGCTACGGCGCTATTGATTTCTACGGCGTCGATGAGCATTTCGGAACCTTGGCGAAGTTGCGCGAGTTGGTTGAAGAAGCGCACAAAGTTGGCATCAAGGTTATTCAAGACCAGGTCGCCAACCACACTGGCCCATATCACCCCTGGGTTGACGATTCTCCGACGCCGACGTGGTTCAACGGCACGCGCGAAAAGCACTTGAAGAACGTCTTTCAAACCTGGGTGCTGCACGACCCGCGACCCGAACCGCAGATTAAACGCGAGACGATGGAAGGCTGGTTTCTTGATTTCCTGCCCGACCTTAATCAGGCTGACGAAGAGGTCAAGCGCTACCTGATTCAAAATACGCTGTGGTGGATAGGCATCACCGGGCTTGACGGAATCCGCGAAGACACTTGGCAGTATGTGCCCAACGAATTCTGGCGCGATTGGATGGCGGCCATCAAGCGCGAGTATCCGCGTTTTCGCGTCGTCGGTGAAGTCAAGGACGGCGATGTCGTACACGTCTCTTTCTTTCAGGGTGGGCGCGT
Organism: uncultured Blastocatellaceae bacterium; assembly: GCA_964516695.1. Classification (GTDB taxonomy): domain Bacteria; phylum Acidobacteriota; class Blastocatellia; order Pyrinomonadales; family Pyrinomonadaceae; genus DASVTR01. The sequence goes on along the minus strand of CAZEZJ010000402.1, from coordinate 882 downwards.
GCGTTCCGATGGGATTGATTCCGGCCTCGATACGCTGCTCGATTTCCCTCTCTTCTACGCGGTGCGTCATGCCTTCGCTGAAGGCAAGGACGTGAGAGAAGTCGCACAAACGCTCTCGAAGGATTACATCTACACGAACCCAGACATTCTAGTGACGCTGCTCGGCGGCCACGACGACGGGCGCTTTATGAGCGAGAAGAATGCTTCCATCGCCGGACTGAAGCTGGCGAACACGTTTGTGCTGACGACGCGCGGCACGCCGCAGCTTTACTACGGCGACGAGATAGCGATGACGGGTGCTGACGAGCCGACCACGCGCAAGGATTTTCCCGGCGGCTTTCCCAATGATACGCGCGATGCTTTCAGCCGGCAGGGACGCACCGCCGCGGAGCAAGACGTTTTTGAGCACGTCCGAAAGATGGCGCGCCTCCACGCCGAGCTTGAGCCGCTCAGGCGCGGCGCGCTGCTGAATTTGCACGTCGCCGCGCAGCAATACGCCTACGCGCGCACAACCGACCGCTCCTCCGTCGTCATTGTCATTAATAACGACACTAAAGCGGCGAGCGTTGAGTTCGATGTCTCGCCCGCCGGACTCACGGACGGCGCGAGGTTGACGGATAGGCTCGGCGTTTCGCCGGACGTGCGCGTCGCAAACGGAAAACTGAAAACGAGTTTGCCCGCGCGCTCCGCCAGTGTTTTTACAGTGAAGTAATAGTTCGGAGTCGTAAGTAGATTTCAGACTTGAACGTTGAGTGTCAAACTTTAGACGTTGAGCGTTGTGCTATGCATTTGTGAAACTTGCAATCAGTTATCAACTTCAGCGCTTGAGGATGCGGGGCGGCGAGTTTGGCAAGAATGCGGCGGTTACTAATTCTGAAATCC
>CAZEZJ010000401.1:0-4946 GCA_964516695.1 uncultured Blastocatellaceae bacterium | reverse complement strand
CGCCCGACGATTACAGGCGCGCGGACTTCGAGGGCGTCTTCGTCCTCGTTGACCGCCTCGTCGCGCGCGCAGACGTGCGCGAGCGCCTCGTTGACTCGCTCGAAACCTGCTTCGTCGAGGGCCACGGACAGGCCATCGTCGAGACGGCCGAGGCCGAGCCGCGGAGGATGCGCTTCTCCGAGCGCTTCGAGTGCAAGTACGACGGCACGGTCTACGCGCAGCCCGAGCCGCGCCTCTTCAGCTTCAACAACCCTTTCGGCGCGTGCCCGACCTGCCAGGGCTTCGGCAACACCATCGGCCTCGACCTCGACCTCGTGATTCCAAACCCGCAGCTTTCCCTTAACGAGGGTGCGATTGAGCCTTGGACGAAGCCGCAGCACGATTGGGCCAGAACGGAGCTTCGCCGCTTCTGCAAGCAGGAACGCATCTCTCAGGACGTGCCCTTTCAAGAACTGCCGCGCCCAGAGCAGCGCGCCATCATCGAGGGCAAAAACGGTTGGGGCGGCATTCGCGGTTTCTTCAATTGGCTGGAGACGAAGAAATACAAGCTGCACGTGCGCGTCTTTCTCTCCAAGTATCGCGGCTATACGTTGTGCCCGGACTGCAACGGCGGACGACTGCGCCAGGAAGCGCGCGACGTTCGCGTCGGAGGCAGCACGCTGCCGGACATCTGCGCGCTCTCGATTAAAGACGCCGCCCTTTTCTTCGATGCGCTCGAACTCTCCGTCGAGCAAGCGGCCATCGCAGACCGCGTGCTCCATGAGATTCGTCGTCGTTTGCGTTTTCTGGTGGATGTCGGGCTTGACTATCTGACGCTCGACCGCCTTGCCTCAACTCTTTCCGGCGGCGAAGCTCAACGCATTCAACTGGCAACCAACCTCGGCTCGTCGCTTGTCGGCGCGCTCTATGTTTTAGATGAACCCTCAATCGGTCTGCACCCGCGCGACAGCTCTCGTCTCATCAAGCTGCTGCACAATCTGCGCGACATCGGAAACACCGTCCTCGTCGTCGAGCACGACCCGGAAATGATGCGCGCCGCCGACCACATTCTGGACATCGGCCCGGCTGCCGGAGAACTCGGCGGGCAGGTGATTTACGAAGGCGACTTTGAACACTTGCTGACCGACAAAGCCTCGCTGACGGCGCGCTATCTACGCGGCGAAGTCGAGATTAAAGAACCGAAGCAACGACGCGCGCCGCAGAAAAAGCGGCTCAGCGTGCGCGGCGCAACCGAGCACAACCTGAAAGACATAGACGTTGACATTCCTCTCAACATGCTGGCCTGCGTGACGGGCGTTTCCGGCAGCGGCAAGTCAACGTTGATTCACGATTGCATTTATGCGGGGCTAAAAAAGCAGCGCGGCGATTGGCAGGGCCACGTCGGCGCGTTCTCAAAGCTTGAAGGCGGGCAGTACATTGACGATGTCGTGCTGGTGGACCAATCTCCGATTGGCCGCACGCCGCGCTCGAATCCCGTCACCTACATCAAGGTTTACGACGCCATCCGCGAAGCGTTCGCAGGGACGCGCGAAGCGCAAGCGCGCGGCTTCGACCCTTCATACTTTTCCTTCAACGTGCCCGGCGGTCGTTGCGAAGTCTGCCAGGGCGACGGCACCGTCACGGTCGAGATGCAGTTTCTAGCCGATGTCGAGTTAGTCTGCGAGGAATGCAAGGGCACGCGCTTCAAGCCGCAGATTTTAGACGTGCGTTATCGAGGCAAGAATATCAACGACGTGCTCAATATGACGGTGCGCGAGGCGCTCGTCTTCTTTCGCGAGGTGCAGAAAATCACGAACCGACTGCGCGTGCTCGATGATGTCGGCCTCGGTTATTTGCGACTCGGCCAGTCTGCGACCACTCTGTCGGGCGGCGAAGCGCAGCGCGTTAAGCTCGCCGCGCATCTCTCGAAACGCACCGGCGCGAAAACCCTCTACATCTTCGACGAGCCGACTACCGGCTTACACTTCGACGACATCAACAAACTGCTCGCGGCCTTTCGCGCGCTCATCGAAGCGGGCGGCTCGCTCCTCGTCATCGAACACAACCTCGATGTGATTAAGACCGCCGACTACATCATTGACCTCGGCCCCGAAGGCGGAGACATGGGCGGCCACATCGTCGCCACCGGCACACCCGAAGAAATCATGCGCGCCGCAGGCTCACACACCGGACGCTACCTGCGCGAACACCTCACGCGCGCCAACGGCCAAGCTGCCTGAATAGGATTTAATCATTTAGTCATTGATTCAATGAGCCAATGACTAAATGATTAAATGAATGAATTACCTTGGTCCTGTTCTCTTCGCGGAGACGACGAGGATAAACGCCTCGCCGGATTGTCCGACGTTGAGCGTGCCGACGATGACAGGCTCGCCTTCGCGCATACTGAACTCGGTCGAGATGCCTGTGCTTTCATACTGAATGGCGAGCGCGGGCGCGCCCGAGCCGCCGCTCGCAGCCGTAGTCGTTTGCACCGGAATCTTTGCGCCGAATCTGAAGCCTGAAAGCTCTACGATGTTTTGTCCCGCCGCGTCGTTTTTCAGCGTCACGGAATTAACCGAGTATTCCGAGAAGAGCGGCGCGGAGGCAACGACCTTCGAGAAGGGTGTCATGCCGACGCCCTTGACGTTGAGACGGCCTCCGTTTTTCATGCGGTTGAGCATCGTCGCCGTCAGCCGGTAACCACCGAAGGGCAGCATCGAACGCAGTTGTTTGACCACGGGTTCAAGTTGATTAGGCAGCCTGCTTGCCTCGCCCGTTGCATCGGTTGCGGCCAGTAAATAAATCTCAATATCCAGATTCGCGTTGTCTTCAACCAGCGCGCCGGAGAGCGCGGCTACAGGCGCTTCCCCTTGCTGTGCCCGCGCGAGCGGCGCGCACATCACCAACAGCAGCATCAATCCTAGCATCAACATCCAAACAGACCTCTCCCGTCGCAGCAGTGTCATTAGAATTCTCCTTCATTTGAAATCATTACGCGCGTGCGTCGCGCCGGCTATAAGGGAGCGCTTCAATAGAGCGTGCGCTCGCTTTGTGCTCAATGACACGCCACAACGGAGCGGTAGTTCCATTTGCAGATGAGAAAGCGTGCGGCGAAGCTATTTGAGAGTTGAGGCTGGCGAATTATGGACGCAGCTTGACGCGGTAGAGTTTGAATTGACCAATCAGCTCTCCGGCATCGCGTTCGTACCAGCGGTCTAGGTTAATCAAGTCGGGTTCGCCATCGGCGTGTGTGACGACGAAGGCGAGCAGGGGACGAGCGGCGCGCTCGCGGTTGAAGGCGGCGATGTAGGAACTGTAACGCTCGACTTCCACCTCAACTTCGGCTTGCGTGATGGGGCGGGCGTTGACGGTCAAGCGGTCTGTGAGGCGGCCCCAGCCAAAGAGCGCGATTTGAATGACGATGTTTTCGTTGATGGTCTGGCGCACCCAGCTTGCGTCTGCGCCGACGTAGTAGAAGAGTTGAAAGAGTCTTTCCCTGTCTTCTTCCAATGTGAGGCCGGCGAAGATGTGCTGGTGCCTGGCCCAGAGGGTAGGTTGGGGCGCGGTCGTCGGCAGGCTGTCGGCGTGTATGAAGTTGGTGGAGAGAACGGTTGGCACGCCTTCGTTTCCGGCGTCTCTCCTCTGGCGCGCCAGTTGGGCCAAGCGCTTGTCAACGAGGATAGCTTCGTCTCTGACAACGTTTTGCTCCGCGACAGGCTCGGTGGTGAGCTTGGCTTCGAGCGCGCCCCAGCAGAAGGAGGCAAGCGCGATGATGAGCAGGATGCTGTTTGAGGTCTTTCTTGTCTCGCGCGTCCGCCCCCGCCAGAGCAACGCTGCCGCTAAGACGACCGCCGCCAGCGCCACGTAGTTGACGATGAAGACTTCATAATGAATCGGTTGTAGAGAACGCCCTGTGAGGATTTGCTGGTTGAAGACCAGCAGCGGCGTGAGCGCCAGAGAGATTGTGAACAGGACGGCGCGCTCCCGCAAACTAAGGAGACGACGCCGGACGGCGAGAATAATGGCGAGGCAGACAGCGAGGCCAATCAGCGTCGGCGGGCGCAGGAGGTCCGGCGCGCGCGTGTGTGTCAGCAATTGAACGTCGTCCATCGTCTTGGCGCGCTGCGTGAGCAAGTAGGCATAAGGCACGAGTGCAAGCAGAGCGAGTCCAATCGTGACGGCGAGAGCTTTGAGGTTTTGACGATAATTGTCTGGGCGCGCGAGCAGCCAGAGCACAGCGAGCAGGGCCAGCCACGCGGCGGCGCTCGTCCACAGGTAAAAGTAGGAGAAGACCAGCACGGCGAAACTCAAGCCAGCGCCAGCGGCTGCCATTAGCGTCGCGCGCCTGTTCTCGCTCGCCAGCGTGCGCCAGACGAGCGCGCACATGACGAAGAAGATGGGAAACGGTAGGGCCGGAAGGTAGCGCCGCAGAAACGGAAGGTACGGATAAGGCGGGCCGCTGCCGAAGAAATAGCCGACGGCACCTTGAGCGCAGGCGAGCGTTCCTAAACAGAGGACGAAGAGCGCGCCCGTCGCCGCGAAGCGCTCGTCATTCGTTATCGCCGCGATTAACCAGAAGAGCGCCAGCGCCGCACCGATGCCGCCCAAGCAGGAAGCCAGAATCATCGCCCAAGAGGCGTTCATGCCTGTCGCGCGTGCCACAAGCGCCAGCGCGTAGGGCGGAAGGAATTGAATGGAGAAGAGGGATTCCGGTTGCGTTTGTCCGGGCTTATCGTCGCGGCCCGTGTAGGGGTCGTTGCGGCGCGGGCGTTTGTCTATCAACGCGTTCAGATAAGCTGCATAAGCAACTTCGTCGAGGTCGTTATAAGCGTAAGCACCGTTCCAATTGGCTCCGCGCAGCAGCCACAGGTGAAACTGCGGGTAGAGCGCCAGCAGCATGACGGCCAGCGCCGCCGCAATGCCGAGTCGCCAGGAGAGTGAAAGACGCGTCTTTGCCAAGTAAG
>CAZEZJ010000400.1:0-4947 GCA_964516695.1 uncultured Blastocatellaceae bacterium | reverse complement strand
AACTGCGCGTCTTCGGGCCGGCCTTCGCCGCGTGCGATGCGCTTGAAAATCTTGACGAGCCAGTCCGTGCCCTCGCGGCACGGCGTGCACCAGCCGCAGGATTCGTGTTTGTAAAACTCAATCAGGTTTTTCGTTGACTCGAAAACATCCACGGTCTCGTCCATCACGATGAAGCCGCCGGAGCCGACCATAGAGCCTGCGGCGACTAGGCCCTCGTAGTCCATCTTGACGTTTTTGCCGATGATGTCCGCGGCGGGCATGATGTAGACGCTGGAGCCGCCGGGAATGACGGCCTTCAACTTTTTACCGTTCGGAATGCCGCCGCAATCCTCGAAGATAAACTTCTCCATGTCGTAGCCCATCGGCAGTTCATAAACGCCAGGGTAAGCGACGTGGCCGGAGACGGACCAGAGCTTTGTGCCGCCGCTCTTTTCCGTGCCGAGCTTTTGATAAGCCTCGCCGCCGTTGGTGACGATGTAGGGCACGGCGCAAAACGTCTCGACGTTGTTAACGACGGTCGGGCAGGCGTAGAGGCCCGCGACCGCAGGGAAGGGCGGCTTCATGCGCGGATGACCCCGAAGACCTTCGAGCGAATTAAGGAGCGCCGTCTCTTCGCCGCAGATATACGCGCCCGCGCCCGTGTGCGTGTAGACTTCGCAGGAAAAGCTGCTGCCCAAGATGTTGTTGCCGGCGAGGCCAGCCGCGCGCGCTTCTTCAATCGCGCGGTCCATAATGTCAATCAGATATTTATACTCGCCGCGCGTGTAGCAATAGATGGCCTTCGAGCCGAGCGCGTAGGCCGCGAGCAGCATCCCTTCGATGAGCAGGTGCGGGTCGCGCTCCATCAGGTAACGGTCTTTGAAAGTGCCCGGCTCGGATTCGTCGGCGTTGCAGACGACATACTTCGGCTTCGGAGAATCTTTGGGCACGAAGCTCCACTTCATCCCCGTCGGAAAGCCCGCGCCGCCGCGCCCGCGTAAACTTGATTTCTTGACTTCGTTGATAACGTCGTCGGGCGTCATCGTGTCGAGCGCTTTCTTGAGCGCTTCATATGCGCCGTGCTCGCGCGCCACGTCGAGACGGTGTGAGTTTTCGTATTTGAATCGCGCGAGCAGTAGTGGCTCGCATCCGATGGCTTCTATCCGCATAATCTATTTGCTGCGACGGCTCAGAATGTAAGGCCGCGCGGTTTATCTCGCCAGTGAATAAATGAGTTTCATATACAGGGTTGACTGCACGACGGGTTCGATGCCTATCGGAGTCAGAACAGAGTCAAACGCGCTGCGGTCGAGAGGCTCTAAAAACGACGTGCTGCTTTTGCGCTCGCGGATGACGCGGCGGCCCGACGAACTGTAGTCGGTTTCAACCGCGCCGGATTCGAAAGCCGTGTAGCTTTGATAAAGCTCTCCCGGGTAGAACGTGTTGTAGACCTCTTGAATAATCGCCAAGCGCCTGATTGTCAGCCCCAGCGTGCGAACGTAAGTCTCCTCCTTCTGCTTGATGATGCGTGCCGCCTCTTCAAACAGGCGAGCGCGAATCTTCGTCATGTCGTTGATGATGTAATCAACTTTTATGAGGTCAAAAATCGAAGCCTGCGCGGCTGCCGTGATGAGCTTTTCCAAGACGGCCCTGTCCCTGTAGCGGACGGCGACGGTCTTCTTCGTCTCAAAGCCCGTCAACGTTTCGCGGATAACGTTATCGACGGGCGGGCTGAAACTATAAACGCGATTCTGCGTGATGAAATCGACGTAAGTATTACTGCGGTTGATGCCGAGCCTTTCGGCTGAACCGAGAAAGCGCTCGATGAGCGCGTTAACCTTCTCATTGCTTTCAACCGCCGTCGCGCCTTCCTGCGCCACACCGAAGACGGCGACAAACTCGTCAGGCGCGGCATTGAGCAGGACGTAAGCCTCTATGTAGTGGCCGTTATTGTCGTAAAGATTGCCAGTGTTCGGGGGCGTTCTTGGCGTGCGGTTATCGCGATTGTAGATGCGATTGCCGCTCTCTTGGCCGAACGCGCCGAGCGAACACAAGGCGACGGCGAGCAAGATGAGAAAGACTTTTTTCATGTCCGCTACTCCCAATCGCTCAAGGTAAGGCGTCCAGAATCTCGTCAACCTTCTCGATGGTCAGGTTTTCGTGATAGTCAAACCCGATTTGAAACATCGGCGCTGTCCCGCATGAGCCGAGACATTCGACTAACGAAACGGAAAAACGCCCGTCATCGGTCGTCTCGCCCGGCCCGATTCCGAGTTTGCGGCAGACGTGCTCGGTAATCTTCGGCTCGCCCATAATCTTGCACGAGAGCGTCTTGCAAATCTGGATGTGATACTTGCCGACCTTCTCCGTGTTAATCATCGAGTAGAAGGTCGCGACTTCCCAGATGTCTGTGATACGCACGCCGAGACGGTCGGCCAGATAGGCCACGCCCGGCGGGTCTAAGTATCCGCCGCGCTCACGCTGCACGATAAACATCAAAGGCAAAATGGCCGAACGCTTCACCGGATACTTCGCCAGATGCGCATCCATCTCCGCCTCGACCTCCGCCGAGAACGTAGCCATCTCCTCAGGAACTTTCGCTTCCTGCGGCAGCGGGTTGTTCGGTGTAAACTGCTGGCTCATACGATTTTGGATTTTAGATTTTAGATTTTAGATTGGAAGCTGACAGATTCTATGAATCTGACTGCAAAATCTTTGAAAGCGGTCTCTGCTTTATCCAATCGCAAATCAAAAATCTAAAATCGCAAATTCCTTATCTATCTATCTCTCCGAGCACAATATCGAGCGAGCCGATGATGGCGACGACATCTGCGACCATCTCGCCTTCGGCCATCACGGGCAGGGCCGAAAGGTTGATGAAGCTTGGCCCGCGAAAATGGACGCGGCTGGGTGTTGGCCCGCCGTCGGATTTCATGTAGACGCCTAGTTCGCCCTTCGAGGCTTCGATGGCGTGATAGACCTCGCCTTCGGGTACGCGGAAGCCTTCGGTGACGATGAGAAAATGGTGAATCAGCGCATCCATGTGCGTCTTCATCGCTTCGCGGTCAGGCAGCACGACGTGCGGCGCGTCAGCCTTAGTCGGGCCGGGCTGTAGGCGCGAGAGCGCTTGAATAACTATCTTGTGCGATTCCTTCATCTCGCGCATCCGCACGAGGTAGCGCGCCCAGACATCGCCGCCCTGCTCGACGGGCACTTCAAAGTCGTAGTGTTGATAACCCGTATACGGATTGGAGCGGCGGATGTCCAGATTGATGCCGCTCCCGCGCAAGCACGGCCCCGAAAGTCCCCAGTCAATCGCGTCTTCCGCGGAGATGATGCCGATGCCCTGCGTGCGCTTCTGAAAAATCTTGTTGCCCGAAAGCAAGGTATGAAACTCGTCGAGCGCCTTCGGAAAATCGTCCGTAAACTGCTTGACTCTCCGCTCAAAGCCCGAGGGCAAATCCATCATCAAGCCGCCAATGCGAAAATATGACGGTGTGAGCCGCCCGCCCGAAGCGGCTTCAATCAGATTCAGAATCTTCTCACGCTCGCGAAAACAGTAGAAGAAGACGGTCATCGCGCCGATGTCGAGGGCGTGCGTTCCTAACCAAACGAGGTGTGAGGCGATGCGCTGCAATTCACACATCAGCACGCGAATCGTCTGCGCGCGTTCGGGAATCTCAAGTCCCAACAGCTTTTCCGCCGCCATCACGTAGACAAGGTTATTGCCGAGCGGGTTCAGATAGTCCATCCTATCTGTGATGACGATGCCCTGCTGGTATTTCTTATACTCAAAGAGCTTCTCCATCCCCGTGTGCAGATAGCCGATGTCGGGCGTCGCCTTGACGACCATTTCGCCGTCGAGCACCAACTCAAGGCGCAGCACGCCATGCGTCGAAGGGTGCTGCGGCCCCATCGAAATCGTCATCTGCGTATCCAGCGGACGATCAACTATCTCAAACTGCGGCGGAACATTTACGCTCATGTTTAGATTTTAGATTTTAGATTTGCGATTTTTGATTGGAAGCAGACAGATTCTATGAATCTGACTTTTGAAATCTGTAACAGCGTTTTTCGCCTTATCCAATCAAAAATCGCAAATCTAAAATCGCAAATTACGTCAAACTGTACGGCTCGTAGCCGCGCAATGGGAAATCCTTGCGCAGCGCGTGGCCCTGCCAATCGTCCGGCAACAGAATGCGGCGCAGGTCTGGATGGCCGTCAAAGATGATGCCGAAAAGGTCGAAAGTTTCCCGCTCGTGCCAGTTGGCCGTACGCCACACATCGGTGACGGTCGGCACGTGCGTGTCGTTATCATTCAAGACGACTTTCAAGCGCAGCCGGTGATGCTTCGTCGTCGAGAAGAGATGATAATTGACCTCGAAGCGCGGCTCTTCTTCAGGGCCACGGTCAGCGCCGCACAAATCGGACAAAAAATTGAATTCGAGGCCCGGCGCGGTCTTGAGAAAGCGGCACATGTCCGTCAGCTTTTCGCGCGGCACAATGATTGTCACCTCGCCAAATGCCTCCACCACTTCACCCACCCACTCGGAATTCTCATGCTGCAACGCCGCCACCAGCGGCGACGGCGTCACAGCGTTGCTTGGAGTTGGTTCGGCTTGCGCGTCTGCTGCGCCCTGCTTGTTCTCAGCCTCATTCGCCATATCTTTAAGCTCTCAAGGTTTCAGTCGTCAGCCGCAGCCACAGACTCAGCGGCTGGCGGCTGAAAACTGTTTATGATGAGCGGCGACGCTCGTGTCGCGACGCGTTCCAAGATGCGATGGTGTAGGGACGCGAGGGCTGTTCTTGAGCGGCGGCCTCGTTGGTGGCCGAGATGCCTGAGCCAGGCAAAGTTCCCGGCGGCACGGCTTCCCGCGCCTCTTCCACATGCACGTCCTTGCGGTCGCGCACGGATTCCTTCATCACCTTGTCCTGCAACATCATCACCGCGTGAATCAGCATTTCGGG
>CAZEZJ010000399.1:0-4973 GCA_964516695.1 uncultured Blastocatellaceae bacterium | reverse complement strand
AAGACGGACTCATTAAAATCGAGGTCTAAAGCTCAAAGTCCAATGGCAAAAGTCAAGAGAAGGTTTTTTGACTTTTGCCATTGGACTTTAGGACTACAGTGTTATCCATCGTTACCGATAGCTTCGACGGGACAGGCGGCGAGGGCCTCTTCGCAGAGTTCGCGCTCTTCGTCGTTCGTGGGTTGCTTGAAGACGTACGAGTAACCGTTCGCGTCCGAGCGTGTGAAATTGTCCGGCGCGGTATCGCGGCAGACATCGCAGTCTATACACTGCGTGTCCACGTAGTACTCGCCGAGAGCGTTCTCCTCGACGCGGTCGTTCGGGTCTGCCAATCGAAATCTCCGGGTCAGTAATTAATCATCAGCTAAAATCGTCCATCCTGCTGCTCGCCCGCGCCCGGGGCCGCCCGGCGAACTCGGGCAGTGACGGCTGGCTGCGGCGCGAAGTGCGCATCATACTAACTTCGAGAAACGATGCGCAAGCAGATAGCTCGCGGCACGGCTCTGACCGAACCGGCCCACTGAACTTTGCTCCTCCTGTCACTTTCTTCTTTTCGTTGCGTTGCGGCTGCGGCGGGCGAAAATAAAGCTTGGCACGTGGGCCAATACGTTATATAAGATTGATTGAAAATAATCATTCAACTCCCACTCTAGCCGCGCTATCAAAGCGGCTCATAAGTTGCAGGGCAAGTCGCCTTCGCGGCGCATTGTCCTGTCACTAGCACGCTGAATTGCTCACCTCACCGCCGGCGGCTCGCGAGCCGGAAAGTACCCAGGGTCAACAACGCATAGAGGCTCGGCGGCGCTTGCGAGCGAGCGCGCCACATCGGCCTCTATTATCTAAGTAGGAGAAACCTTTTGAGAGTTTATCATCGCACACTGAATTTCTGCCGCGGCAGGCGTTCGTCGCTTTTCCCCATCCAATTGCTGGCGTTCTTACTGGCCGCCGTCTGTTACGGCAACATCAACGTCCGGGCGCAGGTCGCGGTCTTGGTCGAGGGCAACTGCGAAAGCCCCGTGCCGGGGACGACGATTGTCGAGAAGGGCACATGCGGCGACTTTGACGGCGACGGGCGCATCGGCACAGCCGAAGACACGGACGGGGCGGACCGCATCTTCGGAACAATCGGCGCGGCGCTCGGCCCCGGCACAGGGGCAGCCGCCGGCACTGGCATGAATTTCAACGGCTCCATCACCATCGTCAAGTCAGGCCGTTTTTTCGAGCCTGCCAATATCATCAGCGCCAATCAGGGCAACGTGACTATCCAGGCCGCGCCCGGCGTTGATGCGCAGCTCAACGCTTTCTTTCAGGGCGACCCGGCTGGGGGCAACAACACGCGCCTCCAGGGCACCGGCATCGTGGTCAGTATGCCGGCGAACAGCCGCGTGGTGCTTCGCAACCTCACGGTGCGTAACTTCGCCATCGGCATCCAGGTACTCGGCAGTTCGCAAGTGACGATAGATAATTGCCGCGTCGAAAACACTGTCTTCTTCGGCATCCTCGCGCTGAATAGCTCCAACGTCTTCATCACCAACTCTAGCGTCACGGCCACCGGTTACCGCCGGTCGGGAGCGGTGACGTGCCCAGGCGCGAGTTGCGACCCCACCCCCGGACATGGCATCGCCTTTAGCGACTCCAGCTCCGGCTCTGTCTTCCACACCAATCTGAGCGGCAATTTCGGCGCGGGCCTCGCCAACGGCGGCACAGGCACAGTCCGCTATTACGAAGTCTTTGCCGGCCAGAACAACAACGGCAACATTATCAACGCGACGCGAATTGATAATCCTTGAAACTTTAAGCCGGTCGGACAAAAGCTTGGAGGCGCTAGCTTCTACTCGAAAGAAGCTAGCGCCTCCAAGCTTTTTCTGTTCCCCGCCGTCTGCCTACTGCTCCTGCTTCCTGCTTTTCTAAGGGTGTGTCATCTCTTCCGGCTTCACATAACTGTCAAACTCTTCACCCGTCAGATAGCCAAGCTGGATGGCGGACTCGCGCAGGCTCGTGCCCTGCTTGTGTGCGTTCTTCGCCACCTGCGCGGCCTTGTCGTAGCCGATGTGAGGATTAAGCGCCGTGACGAGCATCAACGAATTTCGCAAGTGCTCGTCAATCTGCGCGCGGTTGAGTTCGATGCCGTTGATGCAGTAATCAACGAAGCCGTGGCACGCGTCGTTGATGAGACGAATGGAGTGCAGCAGGTTGTGAATCATCACGGGCTTGAAGACGTTTAGCTCGAAGTTGCCCTGCGAACCCGCGAAGCCGATGGCCGCGTCGTTGCCGAAGACCTGCACGGCCACCATCGTCATCGCTTCACTTTGCGTGGGGTTGACCTTGCCCGGCATAATCGAAGAGCCGGGTTCGTTTTCCGGCAGCACGAGTTCACCGAAGCCGCAGCGCGGCCCAGAGGCGAGCCAGCGAATATCGTTGGCAATCTTCATCAGCGAGGCGGCGAGCGTCTTGAGCGCGCCGCTGGCAAACACAATCTCGTCGTGCGCGGAGAGCGCCGCAAACTTGTTCGGGTGCGCCTTGAATTCTAACCCCGTCAACTCCGCTATCTTCGCCGCCGCGCGCTCCGAAAACTCTGGATGCGCGTTTAGCCCCGTGCCGACCGCCGTACCGCCGATAGCCAAATCGAGCAGCCCCGGCATCACGAGTTTCAATCTCTCCACGTCGCGCTCAAGCAAACTCGCCCAACCCGACATCTCCTGCCCGACCGTCAAAGGCGTGGCGTCCTGCAAATGCGTCCGCCCAATCTTGACGACATCCGCATACTCCCTAGCCTTCGCCTCAATCGCCGCCTGCACTTTCCCCACCTCATCAATCAACGCCTTCATCCGCTCCGCCGCCGCGATATACATCGCCGTCGGGAACGTATCATTCGACGACTGCGACATATTCACATCATCATTCGGATGAACGGGACGCTTGCTCCCCATCACGCCGCCCGCCATCTCAATCGCACGATTCGAGATGACCTCGTTCGCGTTCATATTCGTCTGCGTCCCGCTGCCCGTCTGCCAGATTTTCAGCGGGAAGTGTGCATCCAAATCACCCGCTATCACCTCATCCGCCGCACGCTTGATAAGCTCCGCCTTCTCCGCGCTGAGTTTTCCCAAATCCTGATTCACCAGCGCCGCAGCCTTCTTCAACACCCCCAGCGCACGAATCATCTCGCGCGGCATACGGTCATCGCCAATATTAAAATGCAACAACGACCGCTCCGTCTGCGCCCCCCAATACTTATCCGCCTCAACCTTAATCTCCCCCATCGAGTCCGTCTCGACACGCACCCGAGGCTTCCCCTCGTCCTTCTGCTGCATTGCTTCTTGTGTCATCAGACTTCCAATCCTTTTTCATCAACTAACATTGCGAACCACGCTCTTATTTTACACCCTTGCGGAAAGCCACGTCATTCACCGCCTCGCCCTTCGCCGCGACTTATAGTGCCGCCTGATTTCCTCCTGCTTCACCGTGCCGGGCAATCTTTCCGGCAAGTCCAACTCGTCATCAATCAAAGCCTCCACATGCACACCGGCCACACGCGCGTATTGCAGGAGAATCATCAGCGGCGGCTCATTTCGGTCTACTTCATAGTCTGAGATTCTGTTATACGGAATATCATCTTCTGCTCCCAAAATTTTGTGCATCTGAGTCTGGGAAAGACCGAGAGCAACCCGAATTTGTAGGAGTTTCTCGGCTAAGCGTGCTGGCCTCGGACGCGCGTGCCCCATCAGGAATCGCCTCCTGACAGCGCACCGATGACGCAAACAAACTTGCTTCTATCTGCAACAACAGATAAAATGTAACTGCGTAACGGAATCGCCGTAAGTATGAACCTCTCATAACAGACGGCGATGCTCATTTATTCCACTCTTGGGATTGAGCCGCGCATTAGCCGTTGCCTAGTTTTCAAACATTAAAGCGCGCGCATCATACCAGAGCGCACGCCTCTTTTACATCACTCTTATCGAGGAGACTCACAAACCCATGTCCATCCCCGCCATCCTCTACGTCGAAGACAACCGCCTCCTACTGCAAACCGTCAAGGATGTACTTGAGATGGCGGGCTGGCACGTTGAACCCTGCTCCGATGTCGGCATCGCACTAGGTCTCATCGAAATTCGCAAGCACTACAATCTCCTCCTCTTCGACAACGAACTACACGGCCTAACCGGCCTCGACCTTGTACGCCGCGCCCGCCAACTCCCACACCTTCAGCACACACCCATCATTCTCATCTCCCTAAAAGATTGCGCCGAAGAAGCCCACCTCGCCGGAGCCACCGCCTTCCTCCGAAAACCCAACAACCTCGTCGACCTCCTCGACACCATCCGCCGCCTGCTCGCTATTCCCCGCAAGAGATAGCTGTCACACGAAAAGCATCACGAAGATTCCTCCTCCAATATCTCCAAAAGCCGCCGCGTCTTCTCCGCATCCGGCGACTTCAATTTCTCAAAGATAACGAGCGCTTCACGCATCAACCTCACAGCCTCTTCCCTGTTGCCTTCCTGCGCTGCAAGCAGTCCTAACTGTCCTAGGTTACTTGCGACGCCACGCTGATCACCAAATTTTTTAATAATCTCCAAGCTCTCGTCGTAGAGTCGTCGAGCTTCTTCTATCTCACCTTGAGTTTGAGAAATCATTCCCAAGTTATGCAAAGTGTTGGCCATATCGTTTTGATTACCGAATTTCTTTTTAATCTCTAAGCTCTCATTGTAGAACCGCCGAGCTTCTTCTATCTCACCTTGATGGTGTGCAAGCATTCCCAACTGATGCAAGATGCTAGCTATGCCGCTTTGATTATTGATTTTTTTTTCGATCTCCAAGCTCTCGTCGTAGAGCCGTCGAGCCTCTTCTATCTCACCTTGATGGTGTGCAAGCATTCCCAACTGATGCAAAGCGACTGCGATATTCTCGTCGCTTCCTAATTTTTGGAAAGCAATGAGGGCTTGTCGATGTGCTCGTTGAGCTTCGTTGTA
>CAZEZJ010000398.1:0-4983 GCA_964516695.1 uncultured Blastocatellaceae bacterium | reverse complement strand
CGGAAAACCATGAATGCTACCAGAGGCGTCCGCTTTGAATGAATTGTTAGCCCGCGCCTGGCAGGGCAGGTAATACTGACCCGAATACTACTCTTTTAGCAATTCCTCTCGCCTGCTACTGCTCTCTCAGCGTTCTCAGCATTTCGAGTGCGTTCGTGTTATCTGGGTTTGACTCAAGCGACCTGTGATAATTCTTCACGGACAGTTCTTTATCGCCGTTGCTCAGATACGCTCGGCCCAAGCTGTCGTCTGTATTCGCCGGGTTCGGATAATCTTCGCCATCTCCAACTTTGTGTCGCTCGGCTGTCGGATACAAAATCGATAGCGAGTTGTTTTCGACGCTGCGAATGGAGTGAGCGTCAACAGAAGTTCTCACCTGTTGCACGGGTCTGTCCTCTCTTGTAGACACTTCACCATTATTGTAGCGGCCAAAGCCTCTCTTTGGGCGCAAAAGAGAGGGGAGGTGTGCTGCCGGTCAGTGGTATGAGGCTTGCTGTTTGTCACAGGCTACGACTCCTCGCTGTCTGCTCATCAGAGGCTCGCTGGTGAGCCTGACCTTCAAACTGCGCCGACGAATGAGCGCCGAAAACTAAGGCATCTGATTTTCAATCGTCGGTAGTGAGTCATGTTGAAACTCAAGACTGCATTCTTCGCCTATCACATCGCAGTCTTAAGGAGACGAAATGTGTTGCCTCTAAATCGCACAAACATATAGATGGAACGATGGAGGGCGATTAGCTCCGGCAACTCAATTGAGGAACAGGCCGCGTCCGCTTTGACCTTGGCCCACTACTCAATCACTGCCGGTCGTTGATTTGTTCGACGGTGAAAATAACCCGCGCTTCGTTGTGTGAGCTAAGTCTTTATGCCCTACGGCGAATTTTTCAAGCCGCTCTCCATTTCTCGCTGCTTCCACATAGCCACAGGCTTTTATCGTTAAATTCGTGGACAAGTGGAGGACAGCACCGCTTCTCTCGTCGTTTGCTCACCGCAGGCCAATCTGAGTGAACAAACGCCACTGCAAGACTCAAGGAGAACACCATGAGCAGAATACGCATAACCGCATTGGCCATCACAGCGTTGCTTTTCATATTCGTCTGGGCCATCGGAAACAAACCCGCTGACGGGCAGACGCGAGCGACACAAACGGACATTTCGATACAGCGTCTCGCACAGCGAAAGCAGGTACTCGACCGTCAGGAACTAGCCCGCCATGAGATTCTTGAGCAGTTGGAGTTTCTGCCTAGATTTCGCGCGACGAAGCTGACGTTTCCTTTTTTTGATTTTTGCCTGATTCCATTACCGACGCCGCCCGGAGCGATTGACCCACACCGCTCGCTCTTCGTTCACGACCGCCCGACACTGGACGCTCGTGATTTTTCGTTGAAGCGCACCCTCGGCCAGATTGCGGCGCAGGTTGCGCCGACGGTTCCGGGTACGACGGCTGTAAGCATCTTTCGTCAATTCTGGGATACACAGAACTCTCCGCCGGGCGTGGTGCCCGCTAGCCCACACTGCACCGGAACGCTCAACGGATTTCCGATTAACTGCCCGCGCGGCGAAGGCGTGGAAGCCATCGGAACAGACGCAACGCTTGACGCGCGCATGGGCACATATAAACCGATTGCGCTCGTCAACCGCCTTGACCTAGCGCATCAGGGCTGGCGCAACTGCGGCGAATTCCGCATCGTCTACGGCAAGAGCGGCATCCTCTTCGCGAAAAACTTCATCATCTTTGAAGCGGTGCTGCCCAATCCGCGACCGGGTTGCCGGGAAGGATGCTTGCCGGTGGCCCAATTCTGGCGGTCGCTCTCGGCGGAGAATAGTGCTGCCGTCCGCGCGCAGAAGCTCGAAGAGTTTTACTATAACGGCCTTCCCGGATTCCGTCCCGTCGTGCATGTGAGCCACTACGACGCGAGCGGCGTCACGTCGAGCTACGGTTCATCCGGCAGCGGCCAGATTCGTACGAACCAGTTTCTCACCGGCCCGATTCAGCCGTGGCTGTTGAAGGAGTTTAAGACCGTCATTGATTGCGGCGTTTCGCCCTGCAAATTCGCCATCGTGCCGACCATGGTGCGCGTCAATCCGCACGGCACGCTCTGGAACGCCGACGTTGCCACCGCAACGGCTCTCGACTTTCGGGCAGACACCGTGCTGCAAATGCCTCAACTGTCGAGCGGCAACCTGATGGGCATCAGCTATGGGGTTGACCTCGCTAACGATGCCGGACAGAGCATGTCTCTGGTCGCTCCCGGTTTCGTTGATAACTACCGCACGCAGATGAACGGCGCTGCCAATCCGGGTTTTCGCATCGCCCTTGGGTCGGGCAGTCTGACGGCAGACCAGATGGCTAATCGCGCGCTCACGCAGAGTTGTGCAGGCTGCCATCAGCCGACCACCTTCAACCTCCAAGCAGCCAACAGCATCGGCTTGGTGCTGACGCCTCCCGGCAGCCCCGTAGCGAGCATTGACCACTGGCCGGCGGTTGTCTCGGCGGGCTTCGTCCACGTGGATGTGCCCACTACTGTGCGGCCCGAACTGGCCGCCAACCCCGCCGCCTTCGGCGCAGGACAGGGGCAGGAAATCTCTCCTGCGCTCCTTGATTTCTTCCTGCCCGACCGCAAGAACTTTCTGCTCGGTCAACTCAATGCGGTTCGCTGTCCTTGCAGACGACGCTTTCTCTTCCTTGATGAAGTGAGGCGACAGCAGGCGTTTGAGATTGAAGAGCGGGTGCTGGCCGAGTTTCAACCGCGTTTTGAGAAACTTGACCAGCGTATTCTGGAACTTCAGGTGACAAACAAGTTTGGAGAGGATGTTGAGCGCGAGCGTGAGAATCTGGAGATAGAGCGTGACAGAGCCTTGGTCTATGCCCTGGAGCAAAGGGGCATCAAGGTGCCTGATAACGAGATATTGCAAGCGAGGCCGCAATCTTTGAAGCTGCGGGCCTACAGTCTCGCGCGAGGGGCAACTGACCGCGAGGGCGAATTGCGAACCACGGAGGTCAACCAACTGCTCAGGCGGGAACCTCCGCGCCGCACCGTCACAGGCTCCTTCCGCACTCACTAAACTTAGCCGGCAGCGGCGTTGTCTGTATCCGTGGTTTCCCTCGCGAGGGAAACCACGGATACACATATGCAGCCTTTCTGAATAAATGTGCACAGCCGCAGCGGCGGACGTTCAAGTTAACGATGAAAGAGCACGCTCGCTCCGGTCTGGTTGAATGACTTGTTCGGCGGCACATCGCTTCAAGCCTGCACCGATAAACTCGATCAGTTGACGTTTATTGCCGGTGCTCAGCTAGGCACGAACTCGAGTGTCGTCAGTGCTCGCGCCGGTTCAGCGAATCCTTCGACCCACTTTAGGGATGCCTTCGTGTTGTACTTCTCGCCAAACGCCGCCGTGACCGCATCCCGAAGGCGTGCGCTGCGGACTAGCTTAGCTTGAACAGGAATTTCGAGATTCCCGACCTGAAGCGTCCCACTCGGTTGCTTCCTGAAGGCGCGGAACCAGCCCGTAGGCTTGTCGTTCCACGAGCGCACAAAGACTCTACTATCAACGACCACGACCCAGACACCCGTGTAGCGGTGCTCTGCTCCGGCGCGAACGCCGAGAATCTTTGCGTTTTGTATCGCTTCGATGACGGCATCAGAGAATGTGGCAACCTTTGACATGGTTCTTCACAACTGAATGATAAGCTAGACAGTCATTAACTAAGCAAGCAAATTCTCGACGCCTGCATCCGCACGAAGCGTCCGTCGTAGTGCTGCCTAACACCATGCATCATCCGCGCCCCTGCGCAACGTGCATGAGCGGCGCGCTTCAGGGGCGTCGGGGTGCATGGCGTCGTGATGCTGCCCACCTACTATCGCCATTCAACATCCTTCACTACCTGTCACTGTGAATCCAGCAACCGGATTCGCTTCAGCCGCGACATCCTGCCTTGACCGCAAAAAGAGCATCGTCTCAGACGACCGTTTCGCGTGGGGTGATGCCGTCATTGATGCGCCCGGGCGCGTCAGGGACACGGGCCGGAGCCTTCGGCGTGAGAGACCACTCGGTCATCCGCGTGGTCTTTCGGAGGGCTTCGAGAAACGTCACAGCATCCGAGCGCTCAATGGCGTCGCCGCGCGACATGAGTCGCCCGTTGTCCTCGATGGGAATCACCGTGCCCAACTCTTTCTGTGCGAGCTTTCCGTGCGGAACTGTAGCGGTGGGGGAATCCGGGTCAACATACGTATCGCCAAGACCGAGCATGTGCCCCGATTCGTGAACCGCTGACCGCTGCCAATAACCTGCCTCATTGAGTCTCAAATTAAGACCCTCGCTGTTGAGGTTTGCGGTGCCCTCCCGGCCGGGCGCGCCGGGAGAGATGGTATGCGACGGTTTCTTTTCCCCCGGCGGAATCTTGGTGATGAGCAAATCGTAGTGAGCCTTAACATCGCCCTTCTCAAGCTCCAGACCTGGCGGAGCGTTCTCATTAACATCAACGAACCGAACCACCACCTGCGCCAACAGGCTTTCCCATCCGGGCTTGATGCAGAAGAGCTGGCTCTTCTCATTAGTCCACTTCGCGGACACATCTCTCAGGAACTGCCGCCTCCACGTTTCCTTCTGTTCATCAGTCCATTTCACGTCTGCGGGCTTGGGTTCCGGCTTGGTATCTTTCCAGTCGTCGAGGCTAGAGTTGGCGAAGTTGAATCTGACCTTCACGGTGATGTAGAAGTAGGGCGGATAATACATGGCATCGAATAAGCCGCGCCCGGTGCTCGGCCTGTGGTTGTGCAGGAAGTAGGGAGCGCGTGCTTGGAAACGCTGGATGGCCGCCTGCGTGGCCTCGTATTGTTCATACTCGTCCGACGCCGTGACGCGCGTGGGGAGCGGCTGCATCGGCGCGAGGTTGGGCGCGGCGAGCGCATTGGCGGGAGCCTCGGCTCGCTGAATCAAGGGTGCGGGCGCTTGGGAGAGGCGTGGGATGTTGTTGCC
>CAZEZJ010000397.1:0-4983 GCA_964516695.1 uncultured Blastocatellaceae bacterium | reverse complement strand
AGCGCCGCCGATGGCGAGCGTGCGCTTGCCGTCGCCGTCGAAGGTCGTGTCAAGCGTGCCGTCCGTGTTGTAACGCACGAGCGCAAAGTCCATGTTCGAGCCGTTGAAGGCTTGACCGCCGACGACAATCTTGCCGTCAGCTTGAATAGCAACCGCAAACGCCTGGTCGGTGCTGCTCAAAATAGGGGTGGTGACGATGCCGTCGCCGCCGCCGAAAGTCTCGTCAAGCGAGCCGTCTTTGTTGTAGCGAACTACTGCGAAGTCGTCGTTGTTGCCGACGAGTGCGTAGCCGGCGGCGACGATTTTGCCGTCGAGTTGAATGGCGGTGGCGCGCAGAGTGTCGCCGAAGTTGCCAATCGGTGTGACGACATAGCCGCCGCCACCCAGCGATTCATCAAGGTCTGCGGGCGCGGCCATCGCGGAAATCGTCAAAGACAACGCGAGGCCAAAGCTAAACAACGTCGCGGACACGCGCCGCGCGTTGCCGCCGCCTGTGCGCCTGCCAGTCGTCTGTCGAAATATGATATTGAAAAGATTGCCTATCATCTGACCGGGTAACATTTTCTCTTCTCTCCTCATTCTGTCCTGTGGCGCTTAGGTGCGCCGTTATCATCCCCTGTTAATCGTCGTCGCGCCTTCTCACCGGGTGCGACCGCCGCGCTTCGATTGCGCTTACTCTATAACGCGCAAAAATATTCCCCGCTCAATCACTCCTCACAGACAAAATAAAGAGCGGCCTTCAGCCTTCTCTTGAGCCACCAACAAACGAAGACGGCTGCGAGCGCTTCATACACTCGCAGCCGTCTTCTCTTTCACTGATGTCTTCCGGCCTTGTTGATGCCCGAAGATGCCTGGACGCGTGCGCGCCGCTTTACTGCGCTGGATGAAGGGAGGGCACAGGCAAGCCCGGCTGCCCCAGATTTTCCCGCTGCGCGGTGTTCGTCGCGCTCTGAATGATGTACCAGTTCAACTCCGACGGACGATAGACACTGATGTCTGCGCGCCCGTCGCCATCGTAGTCCGCCGGAACAGGCGTGTCGGTCGCGTTGCCCCAACTCTTTGTGTAAACGCTGCTGGCCCACGGGCGCACATACCAAGCGCCTTCAGCCGGACGATAGACGGCAAGGTCCGTCCGTCCATCGCCGTCGTAGTCAGCCGCGACGGGTTTATCGCCCGCCGTGCCCCAGTTGATGAGGCGCACAAAGCGGTCGCGGCTGGTGACGACGTACCAGTTGCCTTCCGATGCGCGGAAGACGGCGATGTCCGTCTGGCCGTCGCCGTCATAGTCCGCCGCGACAGGCTGGTCGCCATTCATGCCCCAGCCTTTGACGGTGACGGAATTATCGCGGCTATTGCGTATGTACCAAGTGCCCTCGCTGGGGCGGAAGATGGCTGTGTCGGTCTTACCATCCGAGTCGTAGTCGCCCGGGGCGGGATAATCGCCGCCCTGCCCCCAACCGACAACTTGAGTCGTGCCGTTGGAGCTTTGAATGATGTACCAATTGCCTTCCGTAGAGCGCCAAACGGCGATGTCCGTCTTTTTATCTCCGTCGTAATCGCCGGGCACAATCAGGTCATTGAGGCTGCCGCTGCCCCACTGGACGGGTGTGCGCGGCGTGTTGTTGCTGCTGTTCGTGGCATACCAGAATCCGCCAGCCGGATTCCAGACAGAGATGTCAGTCTTGCTGTCGGCATCGAAATTGACTGTGCGGTTCGGTCTCGCATCGCCCACGTAGCGCGCGAGCGCAAAGTTTCTGACTCCGTTGATCTCCGTGTATCCGGCGGCGATAACGCGACCGTCGGGTTGGAGGGCGACTCCGTATGCAATGTCGAAATCATCGGAGAAATGCGTCAGAGCTTTGCCGTCCGTATCAAACGAATTGTCGAGCGAGCCATTCTGGTTATAACGCACGAGCGCGAAGTCAAAATCTGTGCCTGACTCGGTGGTTGCGCCCGCGAAGCCTACGGCGACAATCTTACCGTCAGGCTGGACGGCAACCGCACGCGCCGCGTCGTTACGCCCGAGAATCGGGGTGGTGACTTTGCCGTCCGTGTCGAATGAATTATCGAGCGAGCCATTTGTGGTGTATCGCACCAGCCCAAAACTGTAGCTGCCGTTATGGAAAGCCGAGCCTGCGATGACGAGCTTGCCGTCGGGCTGGATGGCGACCGCAGTAGCTTGATTACTGGTTAAAATCTGCGTATTCACCTTGCCATCCGCGTCGAAAGAGGTATCGAGCGAGCCGTCTGGATTGTAACGGGCCACCGCGTAATCAACGCTCAGGCTGAGGTTCGTATAACCGACGGCGACGATTTTACCGTCCGCCTGAAGCGCGATTGCATACGCCTCTTCGTAGCTGTTGAAAAAGGGCGTGGTCAGTTTGCCGTCTGTGTCGAACGTCGTATCAAGCGAGCCGTTTTGGTTGTAGCGAGCCAGCGCGAAATCCGTGCTGTTGCCGATGGTGGCGGAGCCTGCCACGACGATTTTCCCGTCGGGCTGAACGGCGACCGCAAACGCAATGTCGTTACTGCTCAAGATAGGGGTCGTCACAATCCCGTCCGTATCGAAAGAGGTATCGAGCGAGCCATCCGTGTTGTAGCGCACTACGGCGAAGTCTGAGTTTGTGCCGGTAGAAGCCAAGCCCGCGACGACAATCTTGCCGTCTGGCTGAAGCGCGACCGCAAACGCGATATTGTTGCCGCTGAAGATGGGTGTAATCCTTCTCCCATCTGTGTCAAACGAGGTATCGGGCGAGCCGTCCGCGTTGTAGCGCGCGACCATGAAATCAGGGGTTCCGTCAACGTTGTAATAACCGGCGACGACAATCTTGCCGTCGGGTTGGATGACGACGGCGCGCCCTTCTTCGCTGCTGTTAAACGTGTTGGTGAAAACCTTGCCGCCCGTGCCGAAGGTCGTGTCGAGGTCCGCGGGCGCGGCCAACGCGGAAATTGTTAAGCAAAGCGCGAGGCCAAAACTAAAAAGCACGCCTAAAGCGCGCCGCCTTCTGCCGTGAATTGTCTGCCTGCCTGCCGTCTGTCGAAATATGATATTTAATGAATGCCCTGTCATCTGACCGGATAACATTTTCTTCGCTCCTCATTCTCCCTGATGGCCTTTACAAGCGCCGTTATTATTCTCTCTCCATCGCCTTCGCGCCGTTTAGTCCGGCGCTGGCGAGCGCTTCCACAAGCGCTTAATCAATAACGCGGGAAAAGTTTGAAGACTGAATCACTACCCTTGCATTCGCGGCGCGGTGAATTTTCCATGCTCTGCGCGCGGCGGCTTTGACGCTATAAACGGCCGCGAGCGACATCCGCCGAGCAGCCCTCTCGTGCGATGCCTTTGATGACGCACGGCCCATCGTTGTACATTCGAGAGCGTCTTCCCCGTGATGCTTGAATGCCAGAGTGAATCCTTAAACGCGCGAGAGACTTGGAGTTAAAGAGAATGTCTGACGAGACGATGGAGCGCTATTGCCCTGTGTGCGAGACAGCTTCGAGCGAGTTTGAGGCGTTTGGCGTGGTGCCGAGAGCGGACGCTCGATGCCCCGCGTGCGGCGCGCTTGAGAGGCACAGGCTGGTCTGGCTCTATTTTATGCGTCGAACAGACCTCTTTGACGAGCGGCAGAAGGATATTCTTCACCTCGCGCCCGAGCCTTGTTTTAGCGAACGATTGAAAAGCCGCTTTGCACAAGGCTATCTGACGGCAGACTTAAACGATGATGCAGCGATGGTCAAACTCGACATCACGGATATTCAATTCCCCGAAGAGTCTTTTGACGTTATCTATTGCAGCCACGTCCTTGAGCACGTAGCTGACGACAGGCGAGCGCTCAGCGAGTTGTATAGAGTGTTGAGAACTGGCGGCTGGGCGATACTGATAGTGCCAATTGTCGGAGACTCGACGTTTGAAGATTCGACAGTGGTTGACCCGATGGAGCGTTTAAGGCTTTTCGGGGAGGCTGACCACGTCAGGGTGTATGGCAGAGACTATATTGAGAGACTAAAGGCGGCGGGATTTGAAACAAGCGTCATCATGCCCTCGGAGTTTCTCGACGAGGAAGAGATAACGCGGATGGGCATCACTGACGCCGCCGGAGAGATATTTCACTGCACCAAAGCCGCAGCGAGCACGACCGCTTAACCTTCATCATTTTTGTTCAGAGCCGTCGAGATACTTAATCAGCAGCACTTCGTTGTGCTTCTCGTTGTAAATCATTTCGTCAACCATCTCGCGGGCGATGAGGATGCCGAAGCCGCCGGGGCGAATGCCCTGGTCTTCGCGAACGCGCTCGTGTTTGATGGGGTCGCCCTCGGGGTTGAGAAAGGCGGCGATAGGTCCGCTTGGCCTATAGAGCGATTCGATGCTGAAGCCTTCGCCGGGGTCTTTAATGCGATACATGATGATGCGGGGCGAATGCAGGTAGCCGACTTCGACGAATTGGCGCGGGTCATTCTTGCCGCCGTATTCGATGGCGTTGCGCAGCATCTCGCGAAAGGCGTAGCTGACGCTCTCGCGCGTCTTCTTGGGCAGGTCTGTTTTCAGTTGGGCCATCAAGCGTTCGAGCGGGTCGATGGCCGCGCGGTCGCAGGGCACGCGCAGTTCAATCCATTCGGGTTGCGCCGAGAGCACTTCGATGTGTATCTCGCGCGGGCTGAGCTTGAAGGCCGCTGTGATGGCCTCGGTCAGTTGTTCTAAATCGAAGGGCTTGACGAGAACATCGCAGGCTTGCTCGCGCAAGGCATTGATGGCGGTCTCAGGTGTCGTGAGCGCCGTCATAATGATGACGGGCAAATCAATGTTCTGCTCGCGCAGCCGCGAGAGCATCATCAGGCCGTCCATCTTCGGCATCATCACGTCTAGCAGCGCCAAGTCAAAGGACTGGCGCTCGATGGCTTCCAGCCCTGCGAAAGCATCGCTGGCCTGCGTGACCTCATAGCCCTCGCGCCTGAGCGCGAAGCCGACCAAATCCTGCAACTCCG
>CAZEZJ010000396.1:0-4986 GCA_964516695.1 uncultured Blastocatellaceae bacterium | reverse complement strand
GATAGGACTAGAACTTGGCAGAGAGTAACACAAGAAGGGATGAGGTATGAAGGATGAGAGATGAAAAAAGGAGACTTGTCCGAGCCGGACAAGCCTCGCTTTCATCCTTGCCTTCATCCATCAGCGCCGCCCCTCATGCCTAAAATTCTATGCCCTGCTGAGCGCGGATGCCTTCCTCGAATGGATGCTTGACCTCGCGCAATACCGTCACAAGGTCTGCTGCTGCAATGAGCGCGGCCCGCGCGTCGGCACGGATGCGTGCAATTTCCTCCAGCACCTCGCTCGTTTCCAGCATCCCGTAGCTGAGAACGTAAACGAGTTCATCGAAGACCAGCAGGTCGTAGTCGCCGCTTTGCATCTTCTCGACACACAGCGTCCAACTCTTTCGCGCCGTCTCACGGTCCTGCTCCGGGTTCTTCGTGTCCCACGTAAACCCGTCGCCCATCGTATGCACTTCAATGCCAAGCTTCTCCGCCGATTCGTGTTCGCCGTAGCGGTCATTGCGCGACTTCATAAACTGAATCATGCAGCAATTAAGCCCGCGCCCCGCCGCGCGCATCATCAGGCCGAGCGCGCAGGTCGTCTTTCCCTTGCCCTCGCCCGTGTGAACCATCAGCAGCCCGCGCGTCTGCTCCTGATAATCCGCGCGCCGCCATTTATACTTTTTCTCTTTGACAGGCATCACTCAACTACAGAATTCAGAGTTGGGAATTCAGAAACCAGAAGCAGCGGACATTAAACCCGCTGCTTCTGATTTTAGTTTCCTTTGGCTTTTAGAATTCCGGCTCCTGCTTTAAGTTATGAATTCTGCTTTACGCTGCCGTTTCCGCACGGGAATCGTGTTGGGCGAGGGCCGCTTTGACGCTGTCGCGGTGACCGTTGCTGCGATGCTCGACCGCCTCCTTTAATAAGGAGACGATAATGCGCTCGGCTTCGTCCCAATCGCCTGTGAGTGTGCAGCCCGCGGCGTTGCGATGGCCGCCGCCGCCGAATTTCTCTGCGACGCGTGCGACGTTGATGTCGCCCTTCGAGCGCAGGCTGGTGCGGTAAACTCCGGGCGCAGTCTCTTTCAAGAGTGCGACTGCCTCCACCTCCGCGACGGTCAGCGGGTAATTGACGAAGCCGTCGCCATCTTCTTCGGTTGCGCCAGCGCCGTTTTGCATCTCTAGGGTCTGACGCATCCAAGCGATGCGCCCCGTTTCGTCGCGCCGCACGGTGGCGAGCACCTTGCCCAATAACTCAATCTTGGCCCAGGGATAACTAGAGAAGACGGCCTGCGCTATCTTCGCAGGCTTGACTCCGGCACGCACTAACTCGGATGCCACCTTGAAGGTGCGCTCCGTCGTGTTCGAGTAGTGAAACGAACCCGTGTCTGTAATCAGCGCGGTGTAGACGCATTCGGCTATCTCTTTCGTCACGCGCACGCCGGTCGCTTTGCACAGGTTGTAAATCATCTCCCCGACAGCCGAGGCGGTCGCATCAATCCAGTTGATGGTGCCGAACATGGCGCTCGTCGAGTGGTGGTCAATGTTGACGACAAACTGTTTGTCTAAGTCCTTGATGCCGGGACGCGTGATGTCCGAGCATTCGATGACGAAGACGGCATCGTAGGGGCGGTCAATGGTCTGCGTGACGCGCACTTCGCTGGCACCAGGCAATTTCAGATAAGAGTGCGGCACAGGGTCGTGGATGATAACTTCGGCTTCTTTGTCCAGCGCACGCAAAACCCAATAGAGGCCGAGCGACGAGCCTAAACCGTCGCCGTCGGGGCGAATGTGTGAGGTAATGGCAAAGCGTCGCTTGGATTCAATCAACTCGACAACTTGACTAAGCATTGTGTTAAAAGCAGCGATGAGTGATGAATGACGAGTGATGAGTAAAAGAAAGAGGTTCTTACTCATCACTCGTCATCCATCACTCATCACTTATCCTTTCTTCGTCAGGCGACTCTTGAATCTGAACGTGTTCGTCCCGCTCGTGCCTGATCTCTTCCAGCAGTTGGTCAACGCGCTGGCCCTGCTCTTCAACCGTGTCACGGACGAAGTGTATCTCGGGCGTGTGGCGCAGGCTGAGCGCAAAGCCCAGTTGCTTGCGGACGTAGGGCGCGGCGTGGCGAAGCGCGGCCATTGCCGCCTGGTGCTCAGCCTCGTCGCCCGTCACCGTCACATAAACGCGCGCGTCGCGCAGATTATCCGAAACGCGAACGTCCGTCACCGTGACCAACGTCAAACGCGGGTCTTCCAATTCATAGCCGACGATCTGCGCAATCTCTTCGCGCAGCATATCAGCGACTCTTTCCGGCCTTCTCATCGTAAAACAGTGATAAGTAATAAGTGATAAGTGATAGGAGAAAAGCTTTTACTTATCACCTATCACCTATCACTTATCACTAAAGTTCTGTTGCCGCGACCTTCTCGACGATGTACGCCTCAATCTGGTCGCCCACCTTGATGTCGTTGAAGTTTTCGAGGCCGATGCCGCACTCGAAGCCCTCGCGGACTTCCGAGGCGTCGTCCTTGAAGCGGCGCAGGCTGCTGATGCCGCCTTCCCAAGCAACAACGCTGTCACGAATCAGGCGCGCGCGCGCGTTGCGGCGCACCGTTCCGTCAATGACCATGCAGCCGGCGATGACCCCGGCCTTCGGCACGCGGAAGACTTCGCGCACTTCCGCCTTGCCCAAGATGCGCTCCTTCTCGACCGCCTCCAACATGCCTATCATCGCCGCGCGAATCTCCTCCTCGACCTTGTAGATAATCGAGTGCAGGCGAATGTCAACGGCTTCCTGCTTGGCTAACTCGGCGGCGCGCACCTCTGGCCGCACGTTAAAACCGATGATGACGACCGCCGTCTGCGACGCACCGGCCTGTGTGGCCGAAGCCAGCAACACGTCGGACTCCGTAATCGCGCCGACGCCCGAGCGGATAACCTTCACCTTCACCTGATTGGTCGAAAGCTTCTGCAAGGTGCTCTTCAAGACTTCAACCGAACCCTGCACGTCTGCCTTGATGACGACGAGCAACTCCTTAATCTCCGTCTGTCCGAGAGCTTCAATGCCGCGCTTCGTGGTTTGCAGCAGCGTGTTCTGGCGAGTCAGCATTTGGCGGTGATGCGAAATCTGCTGCGCCCGCGTGATGTCCGCGACGACTTGGAACGATTCGCCCGCCTGCGGCACGCCCTGCAAGCCCAACACTTCGACGGGCGTGGCCGGGCCAGCTTCCGTAATCGCTTGTCCACGGTCGTCAAACATCGCGCGCACCTTACCGAAAATCTGCCCGACGATGAACGGGTCGCCGACGCGCAAGGTTCCTTGCTGCACGAGCACGGTCGCCACCGCGCCGCGCCCGCGGTCGAGCTTAGCTTCGAGCACGACGCCGGAGGCCAAGCGCGACGGGCTGGCTTTCAACTCAAGAATATCGGTTGTGAGCAGGATGGTTTCCAGCAGCGTGTCCAGATTCTCGCGCTTCTTCGCTGAGACCAACACCATTTCCGTCTCGCCGCCCCATTCGACGGGCTGCAAGCCTTGATTGGCAAGTTCTTGCTTAACGCGGTCAGGATTGGCGTCGGGCCTATCAATCTTATTGATGGCGACGATGATGGGCACACCCGCTGCGCGCGAATGCTCGATGGCTTCGATGGTCTGCGGCATCACGCCGTCGTCTGCGGCGACGACGAGAACAACCACGTCCGTCGCCTTTGCGCCGCGAGCGCGCATCATCGTGAAGGCTTCGTGGCCGGGCGTGTCTAGGAAGACGACGCGGCGCATCTCAGCCGGATTATCCGGGTTCGCCACCTGCACGCTATATGCGCCGATGTGCTGCGTGATGCCGCCAGCTTCGCCGGCCGCGACATCCGTGGTGCGAATGCCGTCGAGCAGGGAAGTCTTGCCGTGGTCAACGTGGCCCATGACGGTGACTACGGGCGCACGCGACTCTTCCACGTAGTCTCCGATGCCGACGTTGATGATGTCCTCGAATTCTTCTTCGGCCACCATCTCCTCAAAATCAACGAAGGAAACGTCGAAGCCGAAACGCTTGCCGAGGTCAATCGCCACGTCGTCGTTCAAAGGCTGGTTGATGGTCGCGAAGACTCCGCGTTGCAAGAGGAGCGTGACGATATCCTTCGGCTTGATGCCGAGCTTTTCGGCAAACTCCTTCACGGTCGAGCCTTCGACGACGCGAACGGGCTTGAGTTCGCCGCCCGTCGCCGTCGCCACTTCGAGTCGGCCCGCGATGCGGTCTTCCAAAGAGAGAGCCTTCGGCGGGCGAATGAAATCGCGATCCTCAAAGCGTCCACGGTCGTCGTGCTTATGCCCGCCGCGCACATTGCCGCCGCGCGAGCGTCCCTTCTTGCGGTCGCTCGGTGGCGGTGTATAGACGGTCTGCGGCGTGGCGGTCTCGCCGGGCGTGCCGCCGCGGTCAACGCGCGGGTAAGCGGGACGCGGCGCGCGCGCGCTGTCCGTGCGCGCCTCCGTCCGCTGCTGCTCTGTCGCTGCGCCGCCGCGCGCACGTTCCTGTCGCTCGAAGCGCTCGCGCGGGCTTGGCTGCGGAGCGACGGGCACAGGCGCACGACGACCAGGCACAACGCCCTCGCTGAGCGCTTCCGTCGTCGGTCTGAGCACTCTGACCTGCCTCGATGGGGCGGGTGTCGTCAGCGGCGCTTGCGGCTCCGGCACTGTCGGCGCAACGGCTGCCGTTGGCTGCGCGCTCGGCTGCTCGATGGTCTCAATCGTCTCGCTGATGGGCGCGGCGGGCTGCTGCGCTTCAATGGGAGGCTGCTGCTGGGTCGGCTCGGCCTCTGCCGGTTCGATTGTGGGTTGTGCGGCACTCGTCGTGGGAGGAGCGGGACGCTCGGCACGCGTGGCCGGGGGAGTCAATATCTTGACAACGCGCGGCGAGGGCATCGGCCTCGCCGTTTGGGTCACGTCCGGCTGCACGGTCTCCTGCGCGAGTTGAGGCGCGGGTGTTCCGGTTTGCGGCGCAGGGGAGT
>CAZEZJ010000395.1:3017-4990 GCA_964516695.1 uncultured Blastocatellaceae bacterium | reverse complement strand
AATCGGACATTCCTGCACAGTCGGCGAAGACACGCTGCTTTGCGCGCAGGTCGGTCTAGCGGGAAGTTCGCACATCGGCCAGCGCGTCATCCTCGCAGGTCAGGCCGGAGTCGCAGGACATCTGACCATTGGCGACGACGTTGTGCTAACGGCCAAAAGCGCCACGAGCCATAACGTCGAGCCGGGCAAAATTATCTCCGGCATCCCCGCCTTTGATAATCGCGAATGGCTGCGCGCCACAGCAGCCTTCCGCCGTCTCGGTGAAATGCAGCGCACGCTCCGCATCCTCGAAGCCAAACTCGCGGCCTTAGAAAAAATTTCGGCCCCAGACAAAGAATCTGCTTGACAGGAAATGGCATCAACGGGCATAATCCTAATTGAAATTGGTTTTCAATTTCGTCCTCTCGTAGGACGAAAAGAAAACCAGCATCTTAATCGTTCCCCGAGGTGTCAGCAGTGAATAAAGGTCAGAGCACAGCGGTTCAGGTAGTACAGTCCCCTGGTGAGGATGAAAGAGTCGAAGTCTTGATGGAGCAGTGTGAGGGAGTTGACCGCGTTGTGCTGCGTCATTCAACGTGGACGGAAGGACTCGGCTGGTGCACCCAGAAGACCATCCGCTTGGACGCCGAGCAACTAGACGATGTGCATCGCGCTTTAACGGTCGCGCGCCATCGCATCAATCGCCAGCGCGCCGAATCCGGCCAGCTTCACGAGCCGGCGCAAGTCATTCAACTACCGACTATCGCCTAGCAATTACCAACTCAGAATCAAAAAGGCCATCAGCGGGCACTTCCCTGCTGATGGCCTTTCGGCTTTCTAAGGAACCAAACTTTTACTTTACCCGACCTGCCGGAGCGTAATCTTCTCTTTCGTGACATTGGCCTTGCGCTCGGAAGTCAGTTTTTCCAGTTCGTCGATGTGGAGTTGTTCCTGATAAATTCGCTCTTCCAACTGAAAGCGCGTCGGCCTATCCTCATCCTTGCAGGATTCCCAGGCAGCCAAGTATGCGGCCATCGCTTCGCGCTCCAGCGCCAAATCCTGCTTCAGCATTTCGGCTAACTCCGTTGACTGGCGAATCATCCCCGGCTCGACCGTCGGCACACCGCCCAAAGCGACGACCTTATCGCCTATCGTGTTGGCATGGTCATGCGATTCTTCGCTCTGCTTGCGAAAGTAGGAGCGATAAACTTCACGCTCAGCCCCTGTCACGAGAAAACTGTGCTGCATATACTGTATCACTGCCGCCAGTTCAAGACTCAAAGCGCGGTTCAAATTCTCAATCAATTCAGGACTAGCCATCAATCGCCTCCCTTGCAAAAACTTTCGGATGTAGTAGAAACTGAAACGCCGCGATAATACGCCTCGCCAGTTCCGCTGTCAACCCTAAACTCTATCATTTCAACAATTAACTATGAAATTCGATTTCAGTTCCATCAGCGACAATGAGGCTTGCGCGTTTTCTTCAATCTGGCCGGAAAGCGAAGATTTGGTCTCGCCTATCTCGCGTTGAAAGGTGTAATGAGCGGAGTTTAAGTGACCGCGCCGCCATCCACGATGACGACCTCGCCGTTCATAAAGCTGTTGCGGTCGCTGACCATGAAGGCCGCATATTCGGCCAACTCTTCGGGCCGCCCGAGCCGCCCGCGCGAGACCCAAAAATCGTGCATCTGGAGCAGGCGCTCGGGCAGCGTGTGGGCCAAATCGGTGTCGAAGATTCCGGCGGCGATGGCGTTGACGGTCACGTTAAAAGTCGCGGCCTCGCGCGACAGGCATTTGGTAAACCCTATGACGGCGGCTTTCGAAGTGGCGTAGTGAACCGAGGTTGGGAGCGCGCGAATCGCGCCGATGGAGGTGATGTTCAGAATCGTCCCCTGGCGCTGGCGAATCATCTGTTTGTAAATCGGTTTCGTGACGGCGAATAATCCGTTGACGTTGGTGTTGATGACTTCATCCCAGGCGCGGTCGGTGGTGGT
>CAZEZJ010000395.1:0-3007 GCA_964516695.1 uncultured Blastocatellaceae bacterium | reverse complement strand
CGCCGCGTTGTTGACCAGAATATCCACGCCGCCCCATAACTCGACCAGTTCGCGCGTTAACTTTTTCAAGCCCACGCGGTCTGTCACAGGTATTTTGTAGGAGCGCGCTCGCCTGCCGTGAGCTTTGATTTTCTCACTCGTAGTTTCCGCCAAATCATCGCGCGAGTGATAATT
Organism: uncultured Blastocatellaceae bacterium; assembly: GCA_964516695.1. Lineage (GTDB taxonomy): Bacteria > Acidobacteriota > Blastocatellia > Pyrinomonadales > Pyrinomonadaceae > DASVTR01. The sequence continues at coordinate 2,833 of CAZEZJ010000395.1, read as the reverse complement.
GAAAGCCACATCCGCGCCCTCGCGGGCAAAAACATCGCAGAGCGCCGCGCCGATTCCGCGCGTGCCGCCCGTTATAAACGCACGCTTCCCCTCAAGCAAAAGGCTCACCAGTTCCACTCCAAAAAAAACCGCTTCGACTAACGAAGCGGGCGAAATTAGAAAATCTTAATCGTTGTCGTAAACGAGATTAAATCGCGAATTGATGCCGCGCGTCAACAAACCAGCTTTTCACAGCGGACGCGCTTCGACCAACAAAGGCTCCTCGTTAGCCAACAAAGAGGCTGGGAGCAGCGCTGTTATCTCGTCCACAATGTGCTTGGTCGCGTTTGGCATCACGAGTGTAATCGTGGCGGCACGCATGGCCGCATAGTGCTTTGTATCCTCAACCATACGGCGAATCACCGGCACGATGTCTGTCGCTTGTTGGAGGAGCACGCCCGCGCCGCGCTTTTCAATCAGGTCCGCCGCACCAGCCTCTTGCGGCATCGGCGGCGTCGTCGCATCAGCGATGATTGGCACGCGGCACGCCAGCGCTTCAAAGGTCGTCAAACCGCCAAGCTTTGAAATCATCACGTTGGCCGCGCACATCAGTTTTTCAATCTGGTCTGTATAGCCTATGACCTTAATGGGAAACTGGGCAGCTAAGGCAAGCTGCTCGGCCTCAGCCTTCAACTCTTCATTACGTCCGGCAAGAAAGATGGCCTGAATATCGAGCTTACCGCGCACGAGTTCGCGAAAGATGATTGGAATGTTGCCGCCGCCGGCCCAGCCAGCGTTGACGAAGACCGTGAATTTTTGCGGGTCGAGGCCCAGCGCATCGCGTGCGGCCTGCGCCGCCTGCTCGCTCGCATAAGCAAACTTCGGGTGCACCGGCATTCCAGAGATTTTGATTCTTTCCGGCTCCACACCGTAGTCAATCAACTGCTGTCGCGCCTCGTCGCTTGCGACCAGATACAACTTGACATCATCGCAGGCCCAGCCCTTCCAGAATCCGTAACAAGGGTCTGTGACGACCGTAATGAGAGGGATTCTGTCGGCCAGTTTGAGTTCCTTGAGGACGCGAGCAATCGCGTGTTGCGTCAAAGGGTGAACGCTGACGACGACGTGCGGGCACCAGCGCTCGAAGAGGTCGCGCACGAAGCCGACGGTGCGCGCGTAAAAGAACTCTCTCGTTTCCGGTCGAAAGCGGTTGACGGCCCAGTAGAGATACTTCATCCAGTGTTGCTTATGGCGCAGCACCCAGTTGTAGAGCCGAACGAGTTTGGCCGTAATCTCATGCGATTCTTCAATGGCCTTGACGACGCGCACGGCGTAGGATTGGCCGTTAAAGAATTTCTGCACGCCAGCCACAATCGCCGCCGCCGCCGAGCGATGCCCGCCGCCCGTGTCCGATGAAATGATGAGAATTTTTGGAACCCTTGCTCGAAACATAAGCGGCAGTTTCCCGTTTTTACTTTTCACTTTGCAGTTAACAGCCGTCGCCTTCGCCGTCAACTGCAAAGCGAAATTCGGTTAGGCTTTAATCGCCATTCCATCAGTTTGCGGCGCTTGGCGGTCAATCTCTTTGCGTGCCTTTTTCAACTCGCGCTCAAGCTTCTTGATTTGAATCAAGTGCTTCGGGTTGAAAGGCAAGCTCGGATAATAACTGTTCGATTCATGCGTACAGAAACAGCCTTCCGACGCCTTCTTGCGGCGCGCCTGCATGGCGGGCGAACGCCAAAGCTTCTGAAAGTTCCAATCGTATTCGCGCAGGTTGCCGATGGGCGCTAAATTTTCGCAGGAGGAGACGGTGCCTTCATCATAAATGACGCCGCCCGCCGTGCCCGCATAGCAGGTCATCTGCGCTTGCTGCGTCTCTTGGGTTTTGGCGATGAGGCCGTGCATGTAAATGTCTATGGCGGCTTTGAAGAAGCCAGCGTCGCCGCCGTAGTTGTTCTTCAGCGCGGCGTGGCGCGAGTCGTCGTCAATCATCTGGGCGAGACGCGCGTAGCGCGAATGGTCTATCTCAAGCTCTGTGGCGTCGGCTGAGGGGGGACGAATATAGTTGAAGTTAACTTTGTCGGGCTTGAGGTCATACTTCAGAAAGTCGTACCACTCGAAGATGGTGTCCTGGTTCGAGTGCATGAAGCAGGTGCAGGTCTGCACGTCGAGACGCGGGTAAGCTTTTTTGATGGACTGCAACTGCCGTGCGGTGTCAATCGCTATGTCCCAGGAGCCGGGCTTTTGTCTAATCTTTTCATGCTGGTCTTTGAGGCCGTCAATGCCGAGCGCAACCGTCACGTTGAGATTCGGACACTCCTCAAGAATGCGCGTCACGTCCGGGAAGATACGCTTTTGAATCTGCCCGTTTGACATGATGTAGATTGATTCGAGCTTGTTGTTCTGGTAGAAGGCGCGGGCAATCTCCGGCAAGTCTTTGCGCGTAAACGGCTCGCCGCCCGCCAGAATCAAAACTCCCAGATTGCCCCCGAGCGTCTCCGAGATTTTTTCAATCTCGTGAGTTTTCATTTGCAGTTTTTTGCGCGGGCGGTCGTCCAATTCGTCTGTAAAGAAACAATGTGTGCAACGCATGTCGCAGACAGACGTGACTAAAATGTTCAACAGAATAGGCGAAAACGGCTGGCCGAGCGCCAGCCGCGCGTAACGCTTCAATAGCTCTTTTGTCGTGAAATCCATTCAAACCTCTGGTTAAACCGCGCTCGGCAGTAAACCGCCGAAGCACCTGTGCCGCATCTCAAGCGACAATCAAAACACTTACAAATACGGCATTTAGCAGCCCTTGTCAACGTTTGCGGGCGGCACACTCATGCTGGCCCGCGACCGGAGTTTTGAT